>NC_018748.1:2239140-2559017 GCF_000263195.1 Emticicia oligotrophica DSM 17448 | reverse complement strand
ATTTTAGAAAATGACTCATTGGCTTTGGCTTCTTCAACTTTTGCTTTCATCATTTCTACTTTATTTTTAGCCGCTTCAAGCTCAGTATTTGATACTACGTTTTTCTCTACCAAACGTTTCACATTACTCAAATCTATCTCGGCGGCTCTTAGCTCCGTAATAGCACTTTTTGTGATAGCCGATGCCTTTATTACTTCCTCGCTTAATTCGGGGTTATGAATACTAAAGAGAAGTTGTCCTTGCTTCACATACTTACCTTCATCAATATAAATTTTATCAAGATAGCCTTTTACTCTGGCTCTAATTTCAACATTCTGAACGGCATTGATTTCGGCTACATAATCAGTATGTAATGTCGTATCAACTACCATTGGCGAGGTTACCGGAAAATAATCGACGGTTTGCTTTTTCTGCTCCTCTTTGTTAGCACAAGACGATACAATAATTACCGTACAAATACCTAATAGTGCGTGTTTCGTTTTCATTCTTTGGTCAATTGTAAAGCTTAGAAAATCAATGAGTTATAATGGAATTAAAACATTTTAATCTGACTTACAAAGTTTTCTTCGAAAGTCAAATTTCTTTATTGGAATCGTACAAAAATAAACATACAACCAAATAACATTTGGTCATTTTTTATTTTCACAAAATAATAGGAAGTAAAATTTGAAAGTAGTTATATATACTTAGGAGGTGGTGTGTGTAAGCCTAAGTATATCTTATAAGTATTTTGAAGGTATGAAAAGTCGTTATTGATAAAAGCAAAGTTATTGAAACTAAAATCTGTGATTCGTTCAATAAAGTTATCATTTATTTGCTCGAATCCTGAATCGAAGGGTAAATCTGAAATTCCTCCATCATCAACTAATTCGATATCCGTGTCTGATGAACAAATGCCATCTTTCGCCGACATATCACACAACACAGCATAACTACTCGTCAGTAGAGTAAGCAGAAGCATTAGAAAGTATGTTGATGAAAGAATTTGTTTTCTCACAAGATGTTCGATAAATATTTGTTTTAGCAAATATAACTTAAACAAGTCATAGTATCGAATTGTTCGATTTGAGAAGGATACCAATAGAGGCTTTTTGTAGATGAAATTACTAATAAAATGGCTTAAATCAAGCTATAAACGCAATTTAGGCAAGAAATTAGAATTTAATTAGATTTTAAAAATTCTCCATTCTTGCCTAATATATTTTATCACTTTTTAATGATTTTGGTTTAGCCAAAAATTTCGTTTAATAAACCAGCTAGTCTTATTCCACCCTTCAAGAGTTGTTGATTGAGGGTATCTATATTATCAAAATTATAGCGAAAGGTTAATCTTGGTTCTGGTTGCTTAATATCGGCATAGAGTTTATTAGCAATCTGATACGACTCAAAGAACCACTGAGTCATCGGTTGTTTTTGCCACTCACGACGCTGCTCTTTTGAAGCATGGTTGATGCTTGTAGCATACTCAGTATAGCTGAGTTTCTGAAATTCGATGATTTTATCATCCCACAAGGCGTGTAAGTTGGTAGCATCAGAAAACCAAAAAGCTTTGATTCTATTGCCGCCCAAATCTTCAGCACGACTTACGTGCATGGGTTGATGAATATCGCCCGCAATGTGAATCAATAAGCGTAAATACATTCGTTTTTGCTCAATTGATAGTTCTTTTTTCTTTAATTCTCCAATCAAAAAATTAAGTTTTGTGTAAGCATCTGTGCCTTTATCGTTATTCAAATAATTTGTAAACTCGGTATTATTTAAACCTGCTTTGATGTTAATATAATGCCAAGAATCTAAATATTTATAGGAAGTATCTGACTTGATAAAATCAGCCCAATTGCTCGAAATGGCAACTGATTCAGTACCTAATATTTTACGAATATTACGTTTGGCCTTACCAGAAAGATAAGAATTAGCTATTTGTCCTACTACTCGATGCCCCGTTGGCCCCCAAGCAAAAGTTTGTAGAGATATGGCAAGTAAAAGAAGTAGTATAGATGTTTTTTTAAGCATTATTTTAATGGTTTGTTTAAAATTAGGTGCAAATTAAAGAATAAACCACGGACTTTCACCGAGATTTTGACTACTGTAGTACAAAGTTTAGATAAAATTTATACTATTACTCGCCAAATAATGGTGAAACCCGTGGTTAGCAATATAAGGGGAAGGTTTATTTTTTCTTCAATACTTTCATCGCAACTGGATCCCAGTGCACAATTTTATTTTCGAAATAGCTCAAATTACAAGCTAAAGCTGGAGCCGCTGCACGGAAACCAAATACAGGGTCTTGGGCTGTTTCTTGACTTCCTTTACGCACATTATCAAAGAAATTTCTGAAATGTTGTGCGTGTGGGTCATCTTCTTTTGGGGTTTCGTATTTAATTTCTTCAACTGGTGGTGCTACACGGTCAGACTCGGCATATTTTGCATCGTATTCTTTCTTATATTCTGCTTGCATTTCATTCGAGAAAGTAGCATAACTTTCGCCAGAACCATAACCCGGAGCTTTTGGAAGTTTACGCTTAGTAAGTGTAAGCCCTTGAGCATTCCATAAAATTTCACCCTCAGTTCCTACAATACGTGTCACGTTTTTAATAGAACCTGCATTGGCAAAGTTTACACGCAATACTGCTTGGAATTTGGTGTGTTTTTCAGTCTGTGGATAATCTAATACCGTTACCATTACATCTGGCACATCACGACCATCTTTCCAGTAGCTCAATTCTCCTGAAGCAAATATTCTTTCTGGACCAATGGCTCCAGTTGCAAAGTGCATACCCGTAATAAGATGCACGAATAAATCGCCTGCTACCCCAGTACCATAATCACGATAATTTCTCCAACGGAAGAAGCGAGTTGCATCAAATGGACGTTTTGGAGCATCTCCTAAAAAAGTATCCCAATCAATCGTTTTTGGCGAAGCATCTGGTGGAATCGAATAAGTCCAAGCACCTAATGCACTATAGCGGTCATAAGTAGCTTCAATAAAGTTCAGTTCACCAATCGCTCCAGTTTTCATCAATCTGCGAGCCTCAGCGTAAGCCGCTCCACTACTTGGCTGACTTCCTACTTGTACAGTTTTACCTGTTTTACGCCAAGTATCAATCATTGCATGGCCTTCATCAATGTGTTGAACCATTGGCTTTTGGCAATAAACATTCTTACCTGCCTTCATGGCTGCAATACTAATGTGGTCGTGCCAGTGGTCTGGTGTAGCCACAATTACAGCATCAATATCTTTTCTATCTAAAATTTCACGGTAATCACGCGTAGTGAAAAGGTCTTTATTGAATGCCTCTTTTGCATGTGTCAATCGACCATCGTATAAATCGGCGACCGCCACAAACTCTACATCAGGGTTTCTCAAAGCAGCACGAGTATCTCCATGGCCTTGAATACCAAATCCGATGGTTGCAAAACGCAGTTTGTCATTCGGACTAACTTTTTTTAGGTCTTTGATGATGTTGAAAGGCTTCGCAAAAGAATCGGTAGCGAATAAAGCAGAAGCCATTCCGACGCTCTTGATAAATTTTCTACGTGTTGATTGCATGATATGTTTAGGATTGAATGTTTAGGCAATATTTAGTATTGCTTGTGATTGTTTTGTCGAGTTGAATTTAGTACAGAAAAGGCTTTCTTCCACGATTTTAAGAATTTTATTTTAAATTTTTTTAATAAGCCTCAAATCTTCGACCACCAAGCCATATTTATCGACTTCACACACCTCTTTTCCGTGAGAGCACAGGAGAGTAAAAAGCCTACTGAAGTCTTACATTTGTCATATTAATGATGGCATAATTAATATTGTGCACAGACTTACATCTCTCATCTTACATTTACAATATGCGACGTTTCATTTACTCATCGCTACTCATTTTTTGCTTTATTTTCAATCAATCAAAGGCTCAAAGTCTACCTCCAAAAAAAGAATTATTACAGACTTTAAGGTCGGCCAATGCTTATTTCATGAACGAATGGCCTGATGTGGGCAAACCTATTTGGGCTCCTGACAAAACTCGCCCAAGTAATATCTGGACACGTGGCGTTTATTACGAAGGACTTATGGCTCTTTATAAAATTGATAAACAAGAAACTTATTATAATTACGCTGTTTCGTGGGGAGAAGCCCATAAATGGGGTTTGAGGAATGGCACGAAAACTCGCAATGGAGATGACCAATGCTGCGGACAAACTTATATTGATTTATATTTAATCGACCCAAAGCCTGAGCGAATAAAAGATATAAAAGCGTGTATTGATAATATGGTCAATAGCTCAAAAAAAGATGACTGGACTTGGATTGATGCCCTTCAAATGGCTATGCCTGTTTTCGCACAATTGGGTGTTTTGTATAAAGATGACCGCTATTTTGAGAAAATGTATGAAATGTATATGCACACCAAAACAGTTGAAGGTGCTAATGGCCTATATAATCCTACCGAAAAACTTTGGTATCGTGATAAAGATTTCGACCCTCCTTATACCACACCTGCGGGTAAAAGTTGCTATTGGTCGCGTGGAGATGGTTGGGTGATAGCTGCCTTAGTGCGTGTACTTGATATAATGCCTAGAAATGCACCCCACCGTGCAGAATACGAAAAAACTTTTCTAGAAATGATGCAGGCACTGCCTCCTCTTCAACGTAAGGATGGCCTTTGGAATGTAAGCCTCATGGACGAAACCGATTTTGGGGGCAAAGAACTCACAGGTACGGCTCTTTTTACCTACGGAATGGCTTGGGGGGTTAATAAAGGTTTATTAAACAAGAAAAAATATACACCAATCATTGCTAAAGCCATGAATGCCATGATAAAAGATTGTGTGCATACCAATGGATTCTTGGGTTATGTACAAGGAACAGGCAAAGAACCTAAAGATGGACAACCGCTTTCTTATGATAAAGTGCCCAATTTTACCGATTTTGGTGTCGGTTGTTTCTTATTGGCAGGCACTGAGGTTTATAAAATGAAATAAAGACAGTAAATTACCCATTGAAATGCGTAACAGGGGAAACAAAAGATAAAATTCTCATAGCGTTTTCCGACTTCATGTCGGGAAATAAACGAATTCATTCCTTTATTCCATTAGACAGCGAATTTATTCGCTAACTAATAATATTAATCAATGAAAGAGTAAAATACAGAAAAATGCTCAACAAAACCCTATTCAAAACATCGGCAATCATCCTTCTCGGAAGTACGTTTGCCATGGCACAACCTAAATGGAAACCAATTACCCAACAAACCAAACCTTGGACACGTTGGTGGTGGGAAGGTAATGCCGTAAACCCTAAAGACCTCACCTACAATATGGAAGCTTACCAAAAAGTAGGCTTGGGTGGACTAGAAATTACACCTATTTATGGCGTAAAAGGTGCAGAAGCACAATTCATTGACTTTCTTTCTCCGAAATGGGTCGATATGTTTAAACATACCCTAAAAGAAGGCAGTCGCTTAGGTTTAGGTATCGACTTAGCCAATGCTTCTGGTTGGCCGTTTGGGGGTCGTTGGGTTACGCCAGAAGATGCTTGCAAGGCTGTTTTTCATAAAACTTATAGCTTAACAAAAGGGGAAACCTTAAATGAAAACATCACTTTCGTTCAACCTCCACTTTTACGCTATGTTTTACCAAAATCTACCGAAATCAGTGCATTGAAATATCCTATTTCGAAAAATGATAATTTGCAAGAATTGGCCATTGACCAAGTACGTTTCGAACGTCCTATTCCTTTACAAACACTCATGGCTTACTCAGATAAAGGAGAAGCATTGAATCTAACCGACAATGTAAATAAAGAAGGTAAACTCAACTGGCAGGCCCCTCCTGGAAATTGGATGCTTTATGCTGTTTTTCAGGGTTTTCATGGAAAAATGGTTGAACGTGCTGGCCCGGGTGGCGAAGGCGATGTAATTGACCACTTCTCTGATAAAGCCATCAAAAATTATCTTTCAGCATTTGATAAAGCATTTGCCGAAACTGATGTTTCGAGTATGCGTGCTTTTTTCAATGATTCTTATGAAGTTGATGATGCACGTGGGCAATCTGACTGGACAGATAATCTTTTCGATGAGTTTAAAAATCGTCGAGGTTATGAATTACGCAATTATTTACCCAACCTTTTCAGCAAAGAAAATACCGACCTAAATCGTAGGGTTTTATTCGATTACCGAACGACCATAGGTGATTTAATTCTAGAAAAATATACTTCTGAATGGGCAAAATGGGCTCATAGTCGAGGAAAAATTGTGAGAAACCAAGCTCATGGCTCACCAGCAAATACCTTAGATTTATATAGTGTAGTTGATATTCCCGAAATTGAAGGTACTGACCTGCTCCGCATAAAATTTGCATCATCAGCTGCCAACGTGATGGGTAAAAAATTGGCATCTTCTGAGTCTGCCACTTGGGAAAATGAACATTTCTTATCGAATCTAGCCGATGTAAAGCGTGCTTTAGATTTATTTATGGTGGGTGGAATTAATCATATTTTTTACCACGGCACTAGTTATTCGCCAAAAGATGCTCAATATCCAGGGTGGTTGTTTTATGCTGCCGTGCACTTCATGCCTAATAACCCTTTCTGGAAAGATTTTGGTACGCTCAATAATTATGTAGCTCGCTGCCAAAGCTTCTTACAAAATAGTAAAGGTAATAATGATATATTATTCTATTTCCCAATTACTGACCGCCTGACAGAACATTCACCTAAAGGTCTTTTAGAACACTTTGATGGCGTTACGCCAGAATTTAATGGAACTGATTTTAAAGAAGTAGGGCAAAAACTACTTGACCGTGGATATGGATTTGACTTTATTTCTGACCGTCAGATTTTAAATCTACAAGCACAAAATCAACAAATTCTCACGGGAGGAATTAAATACAAAACCATTTTAATGGCTGAAAGTGAGCAAATCCCCCTTGAAACATTTGAAAAGTTAGTTTCGTTGGCTAAAGAAGGAGCTACCATCATTTTTCACAAAAAATTACCTGTCGATGTGCCAGGTTTAGGTAATCTTGCTCAGCGTCAAACCAAATTCAAAGCCTTGCTTTCTGAAATGAACTTTGTAGAAAATTCGGCAAATTTCAAGCAAGCATCTGTTGGCAAAGGAACAATTTTGGTAGGCGAAAACTTAGATGCCATGATGAATACCGCCAAAATTTGGCGTGAAACCATGATTGATGAAGGACTTCAGTTTGTCAGAAAAACCTATGATAAAGGATATTATTATTTTATCAACAACAAAACCAACAAAGCATTTGATGGTTGGGTAAAACTAACTGTTTCTGCAAAATCGGCAGCTTTATATAATCCGATGACGGGGGCCTTGGGCATGGCAAAATACAATGCAACAACCAATGAAATTTACCTGCAATTAGCGGCGGGAGAATCCTGCATTATCGAAACCTACAATACGCCTGTTCAAAGCAGCAATTTTGCTTATTACAAGTCGGCGGCTGAACCACAAGAACTCAAAGGTACTTGGAAGCTTAGTTTCTTGGAGGGAGGGCCAACATTACCCAAAACTATCGAAATACAATCGCTTGGTTCTTGGACAAAGTTAGATGGAGACGCTTACAAAAACTTTTCAGGCACTGCTGCTTATACACTTGATTTCTCCAAACCAAGTAGTACAAATATAACCGCTGGTTATTGGCTTGATTTAGGTAAAGTAGCCGAAAGTGCAAGTGTAATATTAAATGGGCAAAATTTAGGTACTTTAATTGGCCCAAGCTATAAAGTTTTTGTACCGAAAACTCTTTTTAAAGAACAAAATACATTAACGGTACAAGTTTCAAATTCAATGGCTAATCGTGTAATTGCTATTGAAAAAGAAGGACAAGTATGGCAAAAGTTTTATAATATCAATATTTCGGCGAGGTTACGTCCAAATTTAGGTAAAAACGGTTATTTAACTACACTCAATTGGCAACCACGTGATTCTGGCCTACTCGATAAAGTAACGCTAATAGCCGTTGAGAAGAAATAATCATTATTTTTAAAATTGCTGTTCTATCATTTACGTAGGTATTTACAATTATACCTTCATTTTCTTCGTTTATCTCTAAATTTTTCTAATTTTGGCGTAAATCCAATCGGTATCGGTATGAAAATATTAGTAATAGAAGACGAAGCCAAGACCTTGCAATTAATCAAACAAGGTCTTGAAGAGCAACAATGGGAAGTTGATGTGGCATACGATGGATTGATTGGTCTACAACTCGCAACTCGCACAAATTACACCATTATCATTTCAGATATTATCTTGCCCGGTATCAGTGGTCTTGAACTTTGTAAGCAACTTCGCACCAAAGGCGTTGCATCACCTATTTTACTGTTAACTGCACTAGGTACAACAGATGATAAAATTGTTGGCCTCGATGCTGGTGCTGATGATTATTTGGTTAAACCTTTCGAATTTAGGGAGTTACTTGCACGAATTCGTGCCTTAACTCGCCGTAATACTGGAAGCGTTCAAACTGCCAATCTTTTAAAATTTGCCGACCTCGAAATGGACTTAGATTCTAAAACTGTAAGTCGCAGCGACAAGCCAATTGTACTTACGGCCAAAGAGTTTGCTTTACTTGAATACTTCATCAAGCACCAAGGAAGAGTGATTTCGAAAGTAGAATTAGCTGAAAAAATATGGGATGTAACCTTCGATACAGGCACCAATGTGATTGAAGTTTATGTGAATTTTCTTCGCAAGAAAATCGACAAAGATTTCGAACCAAAACTTCTTCACACGCACATAGGTATGGGTTATGTATTGAAGAAACCATGAAACTAGATATAAACTATTTCTAAAATAGCATTTTCTCGATGATAAATATTCGCTCTCGACTCACCTATCAATTTATGGCAATTGTAACAGCCATTTTATTGTTTTTTTCGGTGGGTGTGTACTTTTTTAGTAAGCTTTATCTCGAAAAACGCTTTTTCAAACGCCTTCAAGATCGTGCCATCACAACCACAACACTACTCTTTGACCTTCAAACTGCCGATACGACTGTTTTGAAATTAGTAAACACAGCAGATAAAGAACTCCTAAGCGATGAGAGTATTTATGTCTATGATGAAAATCTAAAAAAGCTAGTTTTTGCAAGTCAAGAGCCATATAAAGGGTTATTTGAAGAACTTATTCCAAATATTCAAAAACAAAAAAATGCTACTTACCATTATGCTGGGTATTACCAAACCCTTGGTATTCAGCTCAAAAAAGGCACTGCAAGCTATTGGGTTATTGTAAGTGCCATCGACCAAAACGGTAAAGATGCCCTTGAAGATTTAAGAAAAATCTTAACCGTAATGATTTTAGTTGGTTTGCTTCTTTCGGGGTTATCAGGTTGGTTCTTTTCTGACAAGGCACTTTCTCCGATGTCAGGAATTATTGCCCAAGTAAATGAAATCTTTCCTGCCAATACCGAGAAAAGAGTCGAGCACCCCAATAAATCTGATGAAATTGGGCGATTAGTTGCCACTTTCAATCAATTGCTTGACCGCATCGAAGAAGCCCTCACGATGCAAAAGATGTTTATTGCCAATGTTTCGCACGAATTAAAAAACCCACTTACTAAAATCTATTCACAAATTGATATCACCTTATTGCAGAAACGTACACCAGAAATTTATGAAGAAAGCTTAAAATCGCTACAAGAAGATACACGAACGCTCACCCAGCTAACCAATACCCTACTGAATTTAGCTAGTACAGTAGTCAATGCTGAAGCCATTCAACGCACGCCTATTCGAATGGATGAACTCCTTTGGGATGCTAAAAGTCAGCTAAAAAAATGGCACGAAGATTATCAAATTAACATTGATTTTAGCGATTTTCCCGAAGAAGAAGAATCGCTCATGTTCAACGGCAATGAAGCTTCTCTCAAAGTAGCTTTCATGAATTTAATGGATAATGCCTGCAAATTCTCCGAAAGCCATAGTGTTTTTGTTAGTTTCTCGGCCAATACGCAAAGAATTATGATTTCATTTTTCAATCAAGGCCCTGTTATTCCAGCCACTGATTTACCCTACATTTTTCGCCCATTTTATAGAAGCAATGCCACCGCCAATTCCGTAAAAGGACACGGAGTTGGATTAGCTATTGTTGCCCAAATAACCAAACTTCACAACGGCTCCGTTGATGTAATTTCAAACCAAGAAGGCACAACCTTTACCTTAAGATTTGAGCGATAAAAATATTCAATTCATTTTTTAAGGTAAATTTAAAGTCGATTTAATTCGTCTTTAACCTTGACATTGTTGCTTTGTAACCATAAACTTTAATATCATAATTATTAAGCAAATGGAAACAACACAATCTAACAACAATGGCCTTTTGAAAGTTATCATCGGTGTAATGGCTGGCGTATTAGCTCTTTTAGGATATTTGTTCATGGGTGCAAGAAATGAAACCATCGAACTTCAAAAATCATTAACTTCGAAAGTTGAACAACTTTCTTCTACACAAATCAAACTTGATTCAATTTCTAAATCATTAGACCAAAAAATTCTTGAAGTACAAAGTTTAGGCGGAAGCGTAGCTGAGTTAGAAGCAGTAAAAGCTCAACTCGAAAACGATAAAAAGAAATTGAAGTCGGACCTCAACTTCTCAGTTCAGAAATACGAAGCCAAAATCAAAGATTACGAAAACTTCTTAGTCGCCAAAGATGATGATATTCGTAAATTGAAAGAAGAGAATGGTGTTTTAGTAGCTAAAAACCAAACACTTGAGACAGAAAAACAACAAGTTATTGTTGAAAATACTAGCTTAAAAACTGAAAAAGAAGCCCTTACAACTACATTGGCCGATGTAAATACTAAAAATACAGACCTTTCTCGTCAAGTAACTTTAGCTTCGGCAATGAAAGCGGTAAACGTACAAGTAGCTGCACTCTCTTCAAAAGGAAAAGAGCGTGATGGTGGCGAATATAAAGCCAGAAGAATCGACCAAATTAAGGTTTCATTCATCATGCCTTCAAATCCGATTGCGGCACAAAACAACAAAGATATTTTCGTTCGTGTGCTTGATGCAAACGGAGCTGTGGTTGAAAATGGTAACGGTGGTGTAACTCAAATCGATGGAAAGGAAATCGGTTATACATTCAAAAACAGTGTACCATTCGAAAACAATGACCAAAGAGTTGAATTAGTTTCTGGCAAAGTAGCCAACTTCACCAAAGGAAAATACACAGTAGAGCTTTACTCTGAAGGCTTTAAAATTGGTAAGGGAGGTTTTGAAGTAAAATAAGAAGTCCCATTTCAATTTAATATTGCAAAAGACGGTCTATGTCCACATGAACATATTCCGTCTTTGTAATTTTCATACCTCCCCATCCGTGCCTACCTAACCTCTATAATACTATGATGAAACTTTCTAATCTTAAAATATTTATTTCGGCCATTACCATGGTTGCCTTCGGAATCTTACATAAATTGGCTGTAAGCCTTTTTAATATTTTCCGCCAACATCCTATTTCTTATTCAGCTATTGCTTATTTATTCATAACAATGGCGTTTTGCTACTATCCCATTTTCGACCATTGGATAGCTGGTTTTATCATGATGAGCCTCCCAATCGCTATTCTTACTGGTTTAGTGGCAGCTTGCTACTTATTAATCAAACAACAGAAAATCGTTGCTACGGCAGGTTTTATCTGGATACTCTTTACTTTTCCGCTCATTAAAAGAATGGTAGGTATCAACGATGGTAAAATAAAATTTGAAGATGTTTCGGCATTGAAAGTGCTAAGTTTTAATGGAGAATGTTTCGACCCAGCACATAAAACCGACCAACACTGGCAAAAACTAAAAGCTGATATTGCTTGTTTTCAAGAATACTCACCCAATCAAGCTATCGAAGCACAATATGCTAATGGCATTACGAAGCTAACCACATTTGAAGAGCAAAAACAAATTGGTCTAGCCCTTTTTTCTCAATATCCAATTCTTAACCAATATAGCAGAATTTGGGACCGTGGTAATCAACCCAATATCAATGGTTTTTTATGTGCCGATATCGCCTACGGACAAGATACGGTTCGGGTTGTTAACGTGCATCTTTGGTCGATGGGTATTCGCACAAATTTAGCCCTTGAAGCTTTGAAAAAAGGACAAGTAAAGACGTTTTTTAATGAATTATCCGATAGTTTTACTCGCCTAAAAGTAGGATTCGAAAAAAGAGATGAACAAATGCGTGAAGTGGAATCGTATGTTTCAGGAAGCAAATTTCCTGTTATTATTTGTGGCGATTTTAACGAAACTCCATTTGGATATTCTTACGGAAAGCTTAAACTAAGCTTCCAAAATGCTTTTGAAGAAGCTGGACAAGGACTTGGTTTTACACTCAATCGCCAGCCATATTTTGCTCGAATCGACCAGCAATTTGTGAGCGAAGATTGGCACGTAACATCATGTAAAACCATTTCAAGCGTAAAATTTTCTGACCATTTTCCTGTAATGGCAAAATATGTATTGAAAAAATCACTTGTAGAAACGCCTCCTTTGGTAGCCTATAAATAATATAAAAATAGAACGCAGCTAATGTTGATTCTGTGATAGTTAAAGATGATTTTCATCTAAATATCATTTCATCCAATTAAGCTGCGTTCTACTATACTTTCAAACTCAAATCAATAATTTTGCTTACTTAAACCTCACATTACTGAAATTCCCATTCACAACAATTTTACACTCAGGCGAACCCTTTCCAATTTTTCCTGAGTAGCATTTTGTAGGGTTAAAAGAATAATGCTCTTGTTTTTTCGACTCTGTTTCGGTATTTCTTGAAAACGAAACTCCTTTATCGTTTGGATAACTAAAATTTCCGTAATTAGCCTTCACTTCAAAATCATAAGCTGCGGCATCGTTCAAAGTCAGATTGATTGGAGAATAATTGGCGTTGATATTCAATTCTTTGACGTTTTTACCCAATTCCCCTAATTTAAAACCACCAGAAAACTCTAGTTTCAAATTTGAAGATTCATTGATTGTGCCAATAATTCCGCTTGAATACGAAATCTTTGCATTCAACTTTCCAACCTCTTTAATATCAATTTCACCGAAACTATTATTAAAAATTACATCATCGGCACGCTCCATTTTGATGCTCGAATAAGAGGCTCTTAACTTTCCACCCGCCATAGATTTGATGCTTGAACCTTTACAAAATTCTAAATTCACCTCAGAATTTGGATTCGAAATTTCCTCGGCAATCAATTTTCCGTAACTCTGATTCACCACCAACGATGCCGTAAAAGTTGGCAAATAAGTATTACCGAAAGAGTTTTTCACTTTCAGAACTGTTGATTTAGGCATAAATACCTTATAATCAATGCGGAGTGAATTTTTCTCACCATTACCCGACTTATTCCAAGTGTTATTGCTGTATCGGCCATCTTCACGGTCAATAGTGGTTTTTATACTCACCATACCATCAGATTTTTTGCCCACCACATCCACATTTCTGATGTAATCTTCTGCACGCTCTTCAGAACTTGCGTTGGCCAAAATCATTACCTCTACTTTAACTTCATTCTTTTCCCAAAAACTCACCTTTACATCACCAAACTGATTATCAAGTGAAACTTTATCGCTTCCCGAAAGTGGATACGCAAACGTGATACTTTTGTGGCGTTCTATCCATTCGATAGGTTTACACTCTTTGCCGGGGTCTTCTCCATTATTGGCGAAAGATATAATCGTTATCAGCGAAAATAATATCGTCAGCTTCTCTTTCAATCGAGTATTAGGAGAAGCCAAATCAAACCATCGTGTTAGTCTTTCCATTTTTTGCTTCTTTAATTTTCTGAATTATTTGTAATTGCTGATTCAATAAATCAATCTGCATGCTAAGATTATCTATCATTGCTTTCAGTAATTCCTCTTGATTTGGATTCTTCGGTAATTCCTTACGAAGATTCTGGTAATTGTAGTCGAGCACTGTCAGTTCAGTATCAAATTGATGATACAACTCTGGGTCTTCTTTCTCTAATGCCTTTAATTCTCCACGTTTCTCCTCAACCAACGAAGTAAAATGTGTAAGTTCCTTAGCATAAGATGGACTCAAGGCCATAATATCTGGATTTTGTGCAGCAGGTTTGGCGTATTGGTAGCCTAAGTAACTAATCAATAAAAACACTGCAAAACCCGCAACCATCCCTAAGGCAAATTTAGGTTTACTGCCAATCCAGTTTTGGAAGCCCACCATCTTACCTTTGGGTTTGGTAGGATTAGTTTTTGCTTCTATTTTCTTCCATAAATCGACCGATGGTTCGTAATCATCAAACGACTCACGGTTGTCTCGAACAAATCTTTCTAATTGATTATTCATACTATACTGCCGCCTCGCATTTTAAGCGAAACTTTGATTTAAAATATTAGTTAATCACCTATACATAAAATGTTCATGTATAAGTTTTTATTTTTTCAGAAATTGGCACTCATGATATCCAATAACCGCTTCTTTGCCCGCATGTATTGTGTGCGAGAAGTAGATTCGGTAATGCCTAAAATTTTACCAATCTCTTCGTGGTCGTAGCCTTCAAACAAATATAATGATAACACTACTCTAAAACCTTCGGGTAAATGCTCCATGCTTCGCTTGATTCGCTCAACCTCAAATTTTGTATCTTCTTCATCAACATAACCCGTCTGAGCATCGGCTATGTCATATTCATCTCCACCAAACTCTTCAATATCAACAAACTGCACTTTTCTGGCTCTAAGCTGGTTAATAGCTTTATTGACCACAATTTGCTTCAACCAAATGCCAAAAGTAGATTCCTGTCGAAAATCTCCAATTTTGGCAAAGGCATCAATAAACGACTCCTGCAAGACATCTTCAGCCTCGCCTACATGGTTCAGTATCCGCATACAAATACTAAACATAGCCTTTGAGTAATGCTTATACAATTCGTATTGAGCCTTACTTTCGCCACGCTTGCATCGCTCGACCAAGTCGTAATGCTTATTGATGAAAATAGTGTTTGTCAGAAAAGTTTAGTGTTTAAAGATTCGACTAAATGACAATCTGAAAAATAAAATGTTGCATGAAACGCAAAACAATTTTAAAAATTGTTTACAAATCATTAATTATCAACAAATTATATCAAAATAAAAACTGAATAGCCGATAAACTTAAACCCAAACCTAAGAAGAAACCAGCCACTACTTGTGCAGGTGTGTGTGCATTAAGGGCTAATCGTGCCGAAATAACATAGCCCCCTAAAATCGTAAGAAAAAGCATTGGCATAAATAAATTATGCTCGCCAAATTGTACTAAAATACCTGCTAAGGCCCCCAACATTCCTCCAACGCCAGCAGCGTGTGCCGAAATTTGCCACCATAGGCTAATAATTCCTACACAAAGTATTACGGCAGCAATGCTCCATAATACAAAGCCGCAAGGATACAGCATGGAGTTTTTTGAATATAAAAAATAACCTAAAGCCGTATAGATAATGGCCGTTACAAAATATGGAATTCGGCGGTCTTTTAGGTTTTCAAGTTTTAGGCTACCAATTATACCCCATCTTTTGAGTAAGTAAACAAAATAAGCAGGTAAAAGAAAAGTATAAATAAATACAAAACCAACTACAGCCAATTTCATTAAAGGCTCAAGCGGCTCAGCTCCCAATGGTGCAGGCGATAAGAAAAGAAGTATCAGAAATAAGAATGTTGGCATCAACAATGGATGCAACAACATTGATAAAAAATTTGCTAAACGAGTATTCAATGGGTAATCTATTTTTTGCCAAAGTTATTAAAATACAAGCGGTGCACAAAACGAAGTTCATCGTAAAAGTTTTTAAAATTAACCGAACTAAAACCCAAACATCTTCGTTATTTTCTTGCAAACAAAAATATTAGGTCTAAACTATTGGATATTAATCTGAAACCTAACATCTTTGCATCCTATTTTAAGAAAATGCATATTCGTCTCCCCATAACGCCTGTTCGACGATTCCGATATATTAATATCAGGCAGTAATTTTTTTGCCTTCTGGCTTCAGCAAAGTTTTCTTATTTTTTCAATTTAAACATTTTAGGATACAGCGTCTCCGTTTGAGGGAAAGCCCAATAAATGACGATGAATAATTCAGCAATCACTTCCGAAGTTACATATATTGTTCAAGTTGCAAACGAAAGCCACTTTCATTTAGCACAAACCATTTGTGATGAAATGGCCGAGAGTGCCAAAGCTCGTGGTACTGGTATTGCCAAACGTTCGCCCGATTATCTAATCGAGAAGATGCGTGAAGGTAAAGCCATCATCGCCCTCACTGATAAAGGCGAATGGGTTGGTTTTTGTTATATCGAAACTTGGGACCATGGTAAATTTGTAGCAAACTCAGGTCTAATTGTGCATCCAGAACACCGCAAGAGTGGGATAGCTACTCGCATTAAGCAAAAAGCATTTGAGCTCTCACGCAAGAAATATCCTGATGCAAAAATCATCGGTTTAACAACCAGTTTGGCCGTAATGAAAATCAATTCAGATTTAGGCTATGAACCAACTACTTTCAGCGAGCTCCCTGCCGATGATGCCTTCTGGAAAGGTTGCTCGAGTTGTGTAAACTATGATGTTTTATCGCGTACCAATCGTAAGCACTGCTTATGTACAGGAATGTTGTTTGACCCCGTTGAAGCAAAGAAGAAAGAAGAAGCTGGTAAGAAAGAAGACGATTGGGATTTCTTAACAGAATCACCATTATATGAGCGTTGGATGAGATTCAAGCAAAGAATATTATTACGACGCGAAGAACGTCGAAAAAAAAATTAGAGGAAGTGGAATTGATGGCGTAATTAATACAATCAAGGGCAGGATGGAATAAAAATCATAAAACGTGCTACACTTTGAAGTGTAGCACGTTTTGTTTTAAAGCATTTTATATCGCGTAATCGTACTATATTTGCAGAAAAAACCACTTCATGAATACCAAACCCTTACCTATAGACTACCTAAAACTCCACCTCATTGTTGTTATATTAGGTTTTACAGCCATTTTGGGTCGCCTAACCGAAGTTTCTACTTTGGGTGTTGTATTTTTTCGCACCTTTTTAGCGGCCACAGGAATGTGGGCAGTTGCTCAATTTCAGAAAAAAAGCCTAAAAATTTCACTTGCTCAAGCTTGGCCTTTGCTTGGTGTGGGGGCAATCATGTCGTTTCACTGGATTTGCTTCTTTGGTTCGGCACGTGCTTCGACAGTAGCGGTGAGTTTAGTTACTTTTTCAACAACTTCGTTTTTTACGAGTATCATTGAGCCTTTTGTGCGTAAAACCAAAATTAGCTGGGTAGAAGTTATATTAGGAGTTTTAGTAGTGATGGGCATGTATTTTGTATTTACTTTTGAAGGGAAATACATTGTGGGCATTCTAATTGGCTTGGTTGGAGCTTTACTCTCTACCGTATTTTCGGTCATAAATGGGCAATTTGCTCAAAAATATGATGCTCAAACAGTTACTTTCTACGAAATGGTGGGAGCATTTGGGGCAATGTGGATTTATATACCAATCATTATTTTTGCTTTACCCAATGAGCATTTTCAACTTATTCCGACTAATTATGACTGGCTTTGGATTGGTATTTTAGGTTTGGTTTGTACGGTTTATCCTTACAACGAAATGATGCACTTGCTGAAGAAAATCTCGGCCTTTACCCTCAATTTAGCCATTAATATGGAGCCTATCTACGGAATCATTATGGCCTACTTTATCTTCGGCGAAAGCGAAAAGATGACCTCAGGGTTTTACATTGGTGGGATACTGATTCTACTCTCGGTGGTATTACACCCATTTTTAAAGAAGAAATAGTCAAAATACTTCGCATATACTCAAAACCAAAAAGCCTTTCCGATTTCTCAGAAAGGCTTCATTGATAATAACCGCAAAAATATTATTTTTTACCGTAACGTTTGTTGAATTTATCAACACGTCCTGTAGTATCGAGCAATACGTTTTTGCCAGTGTAGAATGGATGTGAGTCTGAGCTAACCTCTACTTTGTAAACTGGGTATTCGTTGCCATCTTCCCAAACGATTGTTTCTTTCGTATTTGCACACGATTTCGTGATAAACTTGAAGTTAGTTGACAAATCCCAGAAAACAACTGGTCTATAATTTGGATGAATATCTTTTTTCATTACCTTATTTATTGAAATTTCTATTACTTTTCTAAAACGGACTGCAAAATTAGAAATTCAATCTGAAAAAAGCAAAAGCTATACAAATTTTTAGCGTTTTTTTTCAGATATTTTTAGTTTTTTAAACCATTTTGCCATTTCTTTTCTGAAAAAATATCAAATATTTATAATCAAGGTTTTAGGTTCGAAAAAAATATTCTATTCTCATACAACTTTCCGCAGGCATTTTGCATTTACATCATAGAAACCTCTGTTACTAAACGCTTGATTGCAAACTCTACCATAGAAAGCTTACGAAGCAAAGACCCTGCTGCTCAGAAAAAAGTTTTTGAGCAATATGGCAGCTTTTTATATAGAGTTGCTTACCGTTATGTACGAGACCGCATGACGGCCGAAGATTTAGTAGTAGATGCATTTTTAAAGATTTTCGAAGGTGCCCATAATTTGCGTTTTGATAATTTACGCTCATTTGAGGCTTGGATGAAAAAGATTGTTGTTAACGAAGCTCTCATGCTTTTACGGAAGCAAGCGAGTTTTCAACTAATGCCCGAAAGTGAAGCAATTGAAATTGGAGTTGACGATAATGTTTTAGATAATATTTCAAGTGATGAAATTTATCAATTAATTGCCGAACTACCAGATGGCTACCGAACCATATTCAACCTTTTTGCTATTGAAGGATTTTCACACAAAGAAATTGCCGAACAACTCGGCATCAATGAAGGAACATCTAAATCACAGCTAAATCACGCCCGAAAATTATTACAAAAAAAGATTTTATTAAGGAGCGAAAATCATGCAAGCAGAAGAATTTTATAGGAATATCCAGCAAAAAGTCAGCGAAGCTGATTTGGAGGAAGCGGCGTTTCCTGCATGGGATAGGCATGACGTGTGGCAACGCATTGAGCAAAAACAAAGCAAAAGAAAACAGCCTTTTATGTGGTGGAAAGCAGCCGCAGCCAGCATTGTATTGTTGGGCGGAATGGGCATATATTTTTATACGAATACCGAAAAACCTGTTAATCAGGCTAGTAATGATACTATTTTATCGACACAACCTAATGTTACGCAAACTACTAAATCTACACAGTTTTTAACTAAAAATAATCTTGAAATTTCTCATGCCGTTCAGAGAAGTATTCAAAAGCAAACAAGCCAATTAAACAACCTGACAACGACTGATGAAATAGCGGTTGTAACCGAATCAATAAGACCTGAAGAAGTAAAGAATGAAGTTGCTGCTATTGAGCCAACGGGAGCAACAACAGAAATGCCAAAGGTTGAAACTACCACTTCAGAACAAGGTTTTAGGTTTATTCCTTTTCAAAGTTTTGCTGAGCGTAGAGCTGCTCCACCGAAGCGTGAAAGAGTAGCCATTCTCGAAATTCCTGATGATGAGGAAGAGTACAACCAAAATCAAAGACGAGAGAAAAGGGGTGGATTATTGACCCTTTTCACAAGAAAAATCAATAAAAAATCAACAGAAATAGACGAAGAATTGCCTTCAGTTGGCGGTCGACCAAATAAAGTTTGGGCTTTCGTAAAAGAAAGTCTTAAAAACGAAACGATGGCCGTTGATACAACTGGACGATAAAAGGGGCGAACGGCGTGTTCGCTCTTCAAAAGACTTACTAAACTCTTCTCTCAATCATCTCTCCCACTGCTCGATGAATAAATTTTTTGTTTTAATACTACTGCTTATTGCACAACTTTCATACGCAGAAAGTACCGATGTTGACTCAATTGTGGTGAATATTGGGAAACGCAAGCGAATTGTGCTTTGGGGAGAAACAAAAGATGACTTAAGAGCTTTGGAGAAATATGACCTCAATAGAATTGTGGTGCAGATGAACCAAGATTTAGACGAAATGCCCAGTAATGTGCGTAGAAGTTTCCGACAAGATTATGAAGGCAATAGCTATACTAAAGAAACATCCCTGCAACGCCAACTTGAAGCCATGACCTCTTGGCAACGCCTCAAGCGTAATACTTATTTGAATTTTTCTGTAGGTTTAAATTCTGCTAATTATCTGACAGTCAGCACTATTACCTATAACCCTTTTAAGATGACGGAACAGCTCTTTCGTCAGAATTTTCTCACATCACCCAGCATTAGTATTGCTTTGATGCGTCAAGAAAGCTTTACACGAACAGGACATAAAGAAATTGTTTTACGCTATGGGTTTGATGTTAGTTGGTATCGCTTACATAGCATGAGTACCAAACGAAACTCTTATTTACTTCGCCTTAATAGTCTTGATAATACCAAATACGATACAGTAGCCGTCTATCGTCCAGCCAAGAGTGGAGATAATTATTATACCGTAGAAAATCTAAAATCGGGTTCAAGTATTAATAATCCCCAACTCGAACAAGCTGGTTTTGCTCCTTACACAGCAAATCAGACCTTATTATATACCGATTTTAAGATTGTCCCAAGCATTAATTTTTATGGTCAAAACAACGAAAAGACATTTCATTTTGGCATTGGAGCATATATCGGTATGTTATTGCAAGGAAGTAGAAACTACAAAGAAATAAAATCACTCAACAGGCAAGAAACCAAAATAAGTATTAAAAATAAAGAAAATCCATACCGCTACGGAATCATTCTAAACTTCGGGTATGGCATTGTAAATGTATTCATGGAAGCCGATGTGAAGAACGTTTTTATCAATAGTTTCGACCGCTCTTCTGCAACCCAAAATATCACAACCATCGGGCTACGATTTGGGAGGTGAAAACAGACGAAACATCCATATTAAGATTTCTACCAATATTTAGTGCCTAACGGCACATTTTATCAAATTTTCATTCCCTCAGAGTCTCCCAAAAGCACGTAGATGACTCGGAAATAATGGAAAGAAATTAGAATGAAGTTCGAACACTCAGAATATTATGGCTGTTGGCTTGAGATTTGGAAGAAGAAAAAGAAATTTCAATAGTATCTTTGAAAAATCTTTTTAAAAAAATCCATTTAAAATTTTTCTAAGCAATCTTCATGAAAATACACACTAAAGCCCTCGTACTTACTTGTTTTTGTTGCATTATTTTGGTGTTCCACACATTCGCCCAACCTAAAAAACAAAAAGAAATTGCCGTAATTGGCTATTACGCAGGTAATAGTACCGACATCAACCAATACCCAGTTGATAAACTTACGCACATTATTTTCTCATTTTTGCACCTTAAAGGTAATGAATTGAGGATTGATAATGCCAAAGATAGTCTAACAATTAAACGTTTGGTTGAACTAAAAAAGACAAATCCAAAACTAAAAGTTATTTTATCTTTAGGAGGCTGGGAAGGTTGCTACACTTGCTCGGGAGTTTTTGCTACTCTAAAAGGTAGAGAAGAGTTTGCAGCTTCTGTAAAAAAACTCTTGGTCTCGTTTAATACCGATGGCCTTGATTTAGATTGGGAATATCCTGCCATTGCAGGGCCTCCGGGACACCCATTTATGCCTGAAGACAAGCAAAATTTCACCGATTTAGTGAAAATTCTTCGAAGCACTTTTGGCAATAAATATGAACTTAGCTTTGCAGCAGGTGGATTTACCAAATACATAGAAGAATCAGTTGAATGGGAGAAAGTAACTCCCTTACTCGACCGAATTAATTTGATGAGCTATGATTTAGTACATGGATACAGCGAAGTAAGTGGTCATCACACAGGCCTGTATTCTACGCCTCAATTAAAAGAATCGATTGATAATGGTGTAAAAATGCTCCTTGCGAAGGGTGTTCCTGCTGATAAAATTGCCATTGGAGCAGCCATGTATGGTCGAGTTTTTAAGCTAAGTGCCACCGAAAATAACGGACTTTACCAACCTTGTAAATTCGAACGAGGGGTTTCGTATAACAGCCTAGAGAAATATTTAGCCGAACACAAAACCTACAAAAAATTCTGGGATTCAACAGCTCAAGCTCCTTATCTGTTTTCGGAAGAAGAAAAGCTATTTTTCTCTTACGATGACCCTGAATCAATGAAGCTCAAAACCGAGTACGTAATCAAGAATAAGCTTAATGGCATTATGTTTTGGCAATTAAGAGAAGATAAACCACAAAACGGCCTACTCGAAGTGATTGATAAAACACTCAAAGGGAAATAGATTCAAAATTACGAATGACGATTGGTTGTTTACCATAACCATTTGACATAAAAAAAGTGCCTCGGTACCTGTCGAAGGTCGAGACACTTTTTTATTCATAATCTGTGGGCTATCATCCACTAATCATTTTTACTCTTATTTCTTAGCGATTCTGTAAAGGCGACCTTGGTCTGTTACAGCATACAAAGCTCCATCTTTTCCTTGTGTTACATCACGGAAACGTTGATATTCTTCTGTAAGTAATCTTTCTTCACCAACCACTTTATTATTTTCAATAACTAAGCGAGCAATGTGCATTCCACTCAAACAACCAATAAATAAGTTGTTTTTCCATTCAGGAATCATGTTTCCGCTGTAGAAAGTCATACCACTCGGAGATACCGATGGATCCCAGTAATAAACGGGTTGTTCCATACCTTCTTTTTGTTGAATGGTTGGATTACCAATTTTCTTACCGCTATACTCAATACCATAAGTAATTGTTGGCCAACCGTAGTTTTTACCAGCTTCCACATGGTTTAACTCATCGCCACCTCTTGGGCCAAATTCATTCGAAAATAATTCGCCAGTTACAGGGTGGAAAGCTAAACCTTGTACATTGCGGTGTCCGTAAGAATAAAGTTCAGGTCTTGCTCCTTCTTTGCCTTCAAACGGATTTCCAGCCACTGGCTTTCCTTCTTTTGTAATGTGAATAACTTTTCCTAAGCCCGAATTAAGTTGTTGAGCTTGCGGGCGTGTAACCAGGTCAGAACGCTCACCTGTACTCAAGAAAATATTACCTTTTTTATCAAAAACTACTCTTCCACCATAGTGAAGTGTACCTTTGTGAGCAGGTGTAGCACGATAAATCACCGTAGCACCTTCGATTTTAGTTTCATCTTTCGAAAGCTTACCCTTTGCTAATGAGGTGTGTGTACCACCCTCTACATTTTCAGAAAATGCCCAATAAATCATACGATTTTTTTCAAATTCTGGGTCTAAAGCAAGTCCTAAAAGCCCACCTTGACCATCAGAATTTACGGCAGGAATACCAGTAATTGCAGGACTTAATTCGCCAGTAACTTTAGCAATTCTCATCACACCACTCTTCTCTGTAATAATCAATCGGCCATCTGGCAAACTTTTCACACCCCACGGAGAGGTAAGCGATTCTGTCAAAACTTTTGCTGCGTAAGGTGTGGTGGTTTTTACAGCACCTATTCTGGTTTGTCCAGCAAACGCAGGTTTATAATCTGAATTAGGAGCTTTTGTTTCTACCGAATTATTGGCATTTTGTGCACATGATGCATAAACTACAGCACTAAAAGCCAACGATAAAATGATATTCTTTTGCATTTTACTAAAGGTTTATAAAATTTAAGCCAAAATACTATTTATTTCCTGTAACTCTGATTCGCTAAACGAAGTATTTTTTAGACATTCAAGTGAATCAGTAAGTTGTTCAGGTTTACTTACACCCAAAATTACTGAAGTAATACGAGGGTCTTTTAATATCCATGATAAAGCCATTTGTGCCAAATTTTGACCACGTTGAGCGGCTAAATCATTCAGTTTAATTACTTTATTTACGTTTTCTTCCGTGATGCGATTTTGCTCCAAAGCTCCATTTCCTCGGCCCGATGCTGCTCTAGAATCAGCAGGAATACCTTTGATATATTTGTTCGATAATAAGCCTTGAGCCAATGGTGAAAAGGCAACGCAACCAGTACCATTTGTTTCTAAAACATCTAATAGCCCACCTTCAACCCAACGGTCAAACATTGAATATTTCGCTTGATGAATGAGGCATGGCGTACCCAAATCGTTTAAAATCTTTATTGCCTTTTCGGTATCAGTTGCACTATAATTTGAAATACCCACATAAAGTGCTTTTCCCTGACGTACGATTAGGTCTAAGGCAGCCATTGTTTCCTCTAAAGGGGTTTCTGGGTCTGGGCGGTGGTGATAAAAAATATCTACATAATCTAAACCCATACGCTTTAGGCTTTGGTCTAAACTCGAAACTAAATATTTCTTCGAACCCCATTCACCGTATGGCCCTTCCCACATATAAAAACCTGCCTTAGTTGTAATAACTAATTCATCACGATAAGGTTTAAGGTCTTTTTTTAATACTTGCCCGAAGGTTTCTTCCGCCGAACCCGCGGGTGGACCATAGTTATTAGCTAAGTCGATGTGTGTAACACCTTTATCAAATGCCAACTTGAGGATATTTCTAGCATTTTCGAAATTGTCAATTCCACCGAAATTATGCCAAAGGCCCAATGAAAGAGCAGGTAATTTTAAACCACTTTTTCCACAACGTCGATACTCCATTTCTTGGTATCGTTGCGGCGATGCTGTATAATTCATAGTAATTTATAGGTTTTGTGTAAACTAAACGTTTTCTAAAATCAAAATACCAACATAGATTTGTAATTGATTTGCAAAGTTGGTGGTTCTTTTCAGAAAAAGCATTGAACTGGGACAAGAAAAGTTTTACAAATTTAAATTTTAGCCTTAAGTCAATTTCCTTACAAATATGCACGAAAGCATCATAAACTATATTTCAAAGTTTGTAAGCCTTAATTCAGAAGAATTATCGGTGGTAGAATCGTGCATGAAATTTCGGGAAATACCAAAAAAAATTCTGCTACTGAATGCAGGCGATATTTGTAATTTTGAAGCTTACATACTCAAAGGTTGTATCAGAGAATACTTTATCGACCATCGTGGGCAAGAACTTACACTCGAATTTGCGGTAGAAGATTGGTGGGTAAGCGATATTACCAGTTTTGAGAATCAGCTTCCCAGTACGATGTATATTGAAACCTTGGAAGACTGTCAATTATTAGTGCTTTCGAGAGAATCGAAGGATGAATTATTGGCACGCGTACCGAAATTAGAACGCATGTTTCGCCTCATGATTCAACGGCATTTAAGTGTACTGCAAAAACGTTTATTTCGAACTGTTTCTTATACTGCCATGGATAAATTGGAAGAATTCACGAAACGTTATCCATCGCTTTCGCAACGAGTACCACAGCATTATATTGCTTCTTATTTGGGTATAACACCAGAGTTTTTGAGTAGACTACGAAACCGTCAGCTGAAGGTAAAATAAAAGGCATTGCTCGATAATCGAACAATGCCTTTTCAATATCAATATATAAATTATTTATACATTACTTTTTTCACGGCATCTACCGTACGTTTCACGTTTGGTAATGTTGCCTCGATAAGCGTTGGAGCATAGTGAAGTGGAATATCCATGTTATTTACACGAATCACTGGAGCATCTAAATAATCAAACGCATAACGTTGTAAATGATAAGTAATTTCTGATGAAATCGCTGCCAAAGGCCAAGCTTCTTCGACTACCACACAACGGTTTGTTTTCTTTACTGAATTGATAACAGTTGCATAATCAATCGGACGAACTGTGCGTAAGTCGATTAATTCTACTTTGATACCATCTTTCTCTAACTCAGCAATAGCAGGAAGAACAACTCTTGGAATCATTTTTCCGAATGAAACGATTGTTACATCAGAGCCTTCTTTTACTACATTGGCTTTACCAAGTGGAAGAATATATTCGCCTTCTGGCACTTCGCCTTTATCGCCATACATTTGCTCCGATTCCATGAAGATAGTCGGGTCATTGTCACGAATTGAGGCTTTTAATAAACCTTTGGCATCATAAGGATTACTTGGTACTACTACTTTTAAGCCTGGTGTATTAGCAAACCAGTTTTCGAAGTTTTGTGAGTGTTGAGCACCTAACTGACCAGCGTTTCCGGTTGGGCCACGAAATACAATCGGACAAGAATATTGACCTGCAGACATTGCCATAAATTTGGCAGCAGAGTTAATAACTTGGTCGATAGCAACCAATGAAAAGTTAAATGTCATGAACTCGACAACTGGACGCAAACCGTTTACGGCTGCTCCAACACCGATTCCTGCAAAGCCTAATTCAGCAATTGGGGTATCGATTACTCGTTTTGCACCGAATTCATCTAACATTCCCTGACTTACTTTATAGGCACCGTTGTATTCGGCTACTTCCTCGCCCATCAAAAATACGTTCTCATCACGACGCATTTCTTCTGATAGGGCTTCACGGAGGGCTTCTCTAAATTGTATTTCTCTCATTTTTTCGCTTAGAATTTTGCATTTTGCGAGCGTAAAATTAGTACATACGCCCCGAAACTCAAAACAATTCGATTTAAGAATTGATGTTTCGTAAATTTATCTTACTCAATACATCTTTTCAAAAGGATAAAACACTTAAAATCAAGTATTTAAAATAATTTTTTCAAACATTTATATCTCATAGTGAATCTACCATCCAGAAATAAATTTTGGAATTAAACCTACAAAAAAGAAATAATGTTACTAATACCTGATAAATTAGTCCAATTTTTGCTTATAAATAGTTTTGACAAACAAATGATAACAATTTTTAATTAACCCATTCATATCTCTTTAGTTTTTTAAAGACTTATGAATCTCTATACTATGAACAAAAATATATATTCGATTTTTATAATGTTTATTTGTTTGAGTTTTTCAAAAACGAATGCTCAAATTATCAATAAGATTAATTCACCTAAAGACCCCAAACTTAAATTAGGCTTATCTACTATTGCCAATATGCCCGCTGGTGCCACACCAAGAAATATAGCGAATTATAACTTGTTTTCGTTCAAAGGAGAAACGGAAAAGAAAATATTAGTAGATATTATTTCTAATGATAATAGTCTAAAAAAGACACTCATCAATAATGGTGCGGAGTTGGTATCAAGTTTCAATAATAGAATTACTTGTTGGTTAGAAGTAAGTAAAATTAATGATATTTCGAAAAATACAGCCATTAGTTGGATTCAGCCTGTACTAAAACCCATTCATAATGCTGCCTCAATTAATCCCCCCGTTCGTACGCAAGGTGATGCAGCACAACGCTCAGATATTGCCCGCCAGCTAACTGGTTTAAATGGCACAGGTGTAAAAATTGGCGTTTTATCAGATAGTTATAATAATTTGGGTGGGGCAGCCAATGGTGTAAATAGTGGTGAATTGCCCGGTACTGGCAATCCACTTGGTTATACAACACCCGTAACAGTTTTAAATGATTTGAATGATAATTCAGGAAGTGATGAAGGCAGAGCTATGCTCGAAATTATTCATGATATTGCTCCTGCCGCAGAATTATATTTTTACACGGCATTTCAGTCGGAAACCGATTTTGCGAATGGAATTAGAGCTCTAGCTGACGCAGGCTGTAAAGTAATTGTTGATGACGTAATTTACTTCGATGAACCCTATTTCCAAGATGGAATTATAGCCCAAGCCGTTGACTATGCTGTAAATGTGAAAGGTGCTACTTATTTTTCTTCAGCAGGTAATCAGTCGAATTTATCATATGAAGCCCCTTTCAAGGCCTCAACTTATCATCCTTTCAATGATGATGCCATTGCTCACAACTTTGGTTCAGCAGAAAATCCAGTGTACTTTTTACCGATAACTGTCGGTAGTAGAGGATTACTAACAGCCTTTCAATGGGATGAACCTTATTTATCAGCAGGTAATGGCTCGGCGGGTTCGGCTTCTGATTTGGATATTTTTGTTCTTTCAACTACTGATAATATCACCTATACAGTTGAAGCTGCTTCCTTTGATAACAACATCGGGGCCGACCCTTTTGAAATCTTTGAGTTTAGTAGAACTGGCACTTTTTATATATTAATCACAAAATATGCTGGTCCTGCTCCTACTAGAATTAAATTTATCGACTATGCTCGCTTGTCTTGGGATGCCACCCCATCAACCATTGAGGGCATAAAATCGGGTACTACTACTGGACACGCAAATGCCGAAGGAGCCATTGCTGTTGGAGCAGCTAGTTATGATAAAACCCCTGCCTTTGGGGTTAATCCTCCACAAATAGAATATTTCTCGTCTAGAGGAGGAACATCCGTTTTATTTAATGCTTCTGGAAATAGATTGGCAAGTCCAGTCGACCGTCGAAAACCAGAAATTGTTGCACCCGATAGAGCTAATACTTCGTTTTTTATTCCTGGATACGATTACGAGGGCGATGGCTTTCCGAATTTTGCAGGAACTTCAGCAGCGGCACCTCATGCAGCAGCAGTTGCGGGATTGATGCTTCAAGGAAACCCCTCGCTTACATCAACTACCATTAGACAATACCTCATTAAATCATGCGTAGATATGGACGACCCCAACACTTCTGATTTTGATACTGGCTTCGACTATGCAACTGGAGCAGGCTTAATCAAAGCAGATGAGGCAGTTCTTTCAACACTAAACCCTAATTGTCCATCAACAAGTATTACAATCACACGTTCCACAACTTTCTGTGAAGGAGATTCAGTGATTCTTAATGCAAATATGGCTAATGGTTATATTTTTCAATGGCAAAAGAATGGTATTGATATTTCAGGAGCAAATCAAGCACAATTAGTCGTTAAAAGTACGGGGCAATATTCTGTAAATATTACTAATTTAGATTGTACCTTGCCTTCTCGAAATATTGATATAACTGCACTTTTTGCAGTTGCCCCTCCCGTCACAATTAATCGAACGATTGAAGTGGGTACACTACTCACAAACGGAAATGGCTTACAGGCTACCGCTTTTTGTCCTGCCGAACAAACAGCCACTTACGCAGGCCCAAGTATTGGCTATGATGGTAATAAAAAGAGTGGCCCCGACCCCACTGCTTCCATCAATGGAATTAACGGAAAAATTAAGTATGTACGCATCTCTATTACTTGGCAAAAGCGTAATGGCGGCACAATCAATGACTGTGGAACAACAGGTGGAGCGAGTTACCCCTACAACAATGAAGTCTCATTTAAAATCAAAGGGCCTGACAATACTATTATAAGTTTATTAAACCCTGACACTTACGCAGTTGGTCGAACTTCAAGTGGACTTGTGACTACCGTTTTCGATGATGGAGGAATTACAGTTGGCACAATACCCAACTCAGGAACTTTTAAACCAGTTCAACGGCTTTCAAATTTAAACGGCAAAGACCCTAACGGAATTTGGACACTACTGGCCAACGATAACGGTACTTTAGACCCTCTTTGTGTAGAATCATTTTCCGTAACTGTATTTACAGATGCGAGTGGTTCTTCGAGTACAATTACATGGTGGGATTCTCCAAGTGGTGGCCTTCTATTAACTAGAGGGAATGAACTTATACCCGAAGTAAATTTACCCGGAAATTATACATACTATGTAGAAGCTGCATGCCCACAAAGTACGATTCCATGTCCGACAAGTGTGAGAAAAGCAGTAACGTTAAATATTACTCCTTGTAATTTTAAAGTTAATTTTGATTATGTAAAAGCTGGTAACCCATTTACTTTCAAATTCCCTTTAAAGGATAATATAGTGATTGCTGCATCTGAAGAACAAACGTCTATTCTTGTAAAACCCTCATGCGAAGCTACGAATATTGAAAGTTTTAAACTACAACTTACAGGTCCTCCTCCTTTCGAGTCATACCAAACCGTTGAAAATATTTTTTACTATTCATTATTCAATAATACTGGTGTAAACGTTCTTGGAAGGATACTCCCAGTAGGAAGCTATACCCTTACAGCCACTGGATATAGTCAAGATAATGCTACTGGAAATATCCTATACGGGCCAGTAGTAATACATTTTACAATTGTACAAAATTCAGCCACAATCAGTGCTCCGATATTAGCAAGCACCACCCTGTGTGCAGGTTCGAACTTTAGTTTAAATTTTAATGCTACAGGAAGTTTCGATGCTTCTAATCAATTTGAGGCACAATTATCCGATATAAATGGTATATTCGATAACCCATTGATTATTGGTAGTAGTGCAAGTATAGGAAGCATTAATTGTAGCTTACCCATTGGTTTGACAGAAGGAACCGATTATAAGATTAGAATTGTTTCTACAAATCAGACTTTGGAGAGTATAGCAAGCACCTCTTCGATTAGTATAAACAAATATCGAGTTACACTAAGTAGCCCAGCCAATGATATCAACAACACCAGTACCCAGATAAAGGTTGGGGGAATTATTAATGCTACAAACAAGATAAGCTCATCGACGAATGCAAACTATCAAGCAGGCAAAGCCATCGAGCTCAACGCTGGCTTTGAGATAAATAACTCTATTTTTAAAGCAGAAATAAAAGGTTGTGGAAATTAAGCAAGTTAGAAGCCCAGAAGAACGCCCCAAGGTAAGATTTGAGGAAGTAATTTTTCTGCGTGTCTAAAAATTTGAACATTTGTATTTTGATAACGCTTTTTATTATTGATATTGGGAAATGTTTTATAGATTTTAAAAAGATTTTTCAGCTTGTTAATTCATGAAGTCAATTAATATTCGACCAGCAATTTTAATTATCGAAAATCAACAACTTCTTACTATGAAGTATAACTATAGTGGGCAAGATGTGTATAATTTACCGGGGGGAAATTTAGAATTAGGCGAACACCTAAGCGATGCACTTGCTCGTGAATTAAAAGAAGAATTAGGACTTGAAATTAAAGTTGGTCAATTAGTTTTAGTAGGGGAAGTTTATTTCGAAGAGCGAAAAAAACATACACTTCACTTACTATTTGAGGGACAAATCATTGATGGTATTCCAAGCATAAACCCGCAAGAAACCTCAGCACAAAGCGTTCAATGGATAGATATTGATAAACTTCAACAAATAAACCTTTACCCAAATTTAAGTCAACAAATAATAGAATACCTAAATAATCAATTATCTAATAAATATGTAGGTAAAATCAACCAACAGTGGTTCTAAGATTATTGATTAGCTTTTAACCGTCGAACTTTAGGTGTGTAGAGGTATATCAAGGCAATGATAGCAAAACTACCCATTGCTGCAAACGCTATCGGGAAACGACTCGCATCATTTCGATAAATCATTGCTGATAAAAATGCCCCTAAACCAATACCTGCTTCGAGCGAAATATACATCGTTGCTAATGCACGTCCTCGATTTTCTTCTTCGCATAAATCTATCGTCCAAGCTTGGGTAATTGGCGAAATAACACCTAAAGCCAAGCCAAAAAGTATAGCCGAACCAACAAAAGTATAAACATTATTTACAATGGCAGGCAACATCATGCCTATAATTAAAACCATACAAGCCCATCGAAGTACCGAAACTCGACCATTTCGGTCGGAGAATTTCCCCGCCACAACTCTTATAAACAACGACGATAAAGTGTATATCATAAAAAATATTCCTTTGTTTTTCAGCCCCACAAATTTGGTCAAATCGGGAGCCAATGTAACGATAGCCCCGTAGCTAAAATATGTTAGAAAGATTACCACAGCGGCAGGTAAAACACTTGAGTCGAAAACATCTGCCTTCGTGATTTTAAGCGAATTAAGCGTAAATTTCTCTTGCTGTTCTTTAGGAAGCGTTTCTTTCATATTATAAAGAATCGCTATCGAAATTAAAGCAAACATTGATGAAGTATAGAACAAAATATTGAGTGAAAATGTAGCAGCAATCCAACTTCCTAAGGCTGGTCCAAATGCCATTCCTAGACTTCCCATGAGGCCGTGCATCCCCATGGCTTCGCCCCGACGGTGAGCTGGTACAATATCAGCAATGTAGGCTGCCGTTCCAGTAGGTTTAAAACCTGTTGAAAATCCATGCACTAAACGCAAAAAAAGAAAAGGGTAAACTGCCGTAACCAAGGGATAGAAAAATCCACAAACAAAGCAAACCAACGAACCAAAAGCCATCACAGGTACTCGACCAATGCGGTCAGTAAGACGCCCACTAAACGGCCTTGATAACCCTGCTGTGACAGTAAATAAACTAATGATAAGTCCTTTATAATCTGCACCACCCAAACTCGTCAGATAGTCAGGAAGTTCGGGCACAAGCATATTAAAACTTGTAAAAAAAACCAACGAACTAATGCAGAGTAGCCAAAATTGTAGCGAAAATATACTTTCGGATTGTTGTCTCATAAAAATCAAAAGCCTTAAAGCCCCACCAAGTTTTCAAAAATAAATAGGCATTCTGACCTTTTTGAAGAATCTTTTCGCAAAAATACGGTCTATTTATCAAACAATAAAGGTATTTTTATATCAATCTCATTCATGATTTATTTTATCATTTCTAAAAAAAACATATTTTTTTTTAAACCTTACGCAACGCTTACAGTCAAAATATACGTCTAACACAACAGAGCTCTGAATTTCAAATTAGATTTCACAACAATTTTTATGGAAAGATATATACAAAATAAATTTTCAATGTATTACTATCTTAAATTAACCAAATCAAAATGAAAACCAATCTTCTCAAGATTACAGCTCTTAGTATTGCTTTAGGAGTGGCTTTAATCGCCTGTGATAAAACAAATAGTACAATCACATCAAGCGACCAACTAGCCAATGCCGTAATTGACAATCAAACGGCTAACGAACAATCTGAATCCGCTTATGAATTAGTTGATGACGCCACATTCTTACCATTTGGGGGTAGAAATTTCCGTGAAACGGCTGATATTACTGGTGGTGGTAACGGTTTCTTTCCGATGTTAGGAATGGGTTGGAATCGTCCGTGGAAAGGGAAAGATGCCAATTGTGCAACAGTTACAAAGACTGTAACAAATAACGTTATCACAATTGTATATGATTTTACAGCGGTAGCTGGTGGGGTATGTGGTGAAACTCCTGTGGGTGGTAAAATGACTATCTCAATGCCAGTCAAACCAGATTCAACTTTCTCAGGAACATTAGTTCGTACGGTTACTTATGATAACTTAAAGCGTGATTCGCTTACTATAAACGGTACACATACCATTACAACAACTTTAGCTAATGGCAAGGCTACTTCTAGTGAAAAATTAGCTAAAATGAGTATCTTGAACTCAAAATCTGGTAAAACTATCACTTATACAAGTACACGTTCAAGAGTAGTAGATAATAAAGGTACTTTAAGCCGCAACGATGATGAATACTCAGTAACTGGCTCAACCAATGGTAGCTCAAGCGATGGAACTACATTCTCAAGTAATATTACTAAAGCTCTTATTACTAAAAACTCTTGCTCAGATGCTAAGGGCTTCCCTGTAAGTGGAACCGAAGAAATTGTAGCGGCAGATGGCACGAAGAAAATAGTTGATTATGGTGATGGCACTTGTGATTTAAAATATACAGAAACAACTAATGGTGTAACTGTAGAAAAAGAAAGAACGAGAGGAAAAGGTGGTAAAGGAAAGAAGTAAGAGTGTATTCCTCTGATTTAACAGTTGAATTTTTCAATTTTTCATAGAACAATAGAAAAAGGTTAGTAACACGTTTAAATGCTCAGAAAGCGTTGCCAAAATTTTGGCAACGCTTTTTTTATTCGTCAACTAAAAGCGTTTTCTTTGTAGTAGAACTAAAAATGAACTCTTATGAAACAATACGTAGTAGTAGCACAAGATGGCCGTGATACAGAAGCATTAGACCGCCGCATGGCAGCACGCCCCGAACACCTTGCCGGTGCAAAAGCACTCAAGGCAAATAATAATTTTATTGTTGGCGGAGCTATGCTCAATGACGATGGGAAAATGATTGGCTCAGTAATGATTGTACAATTTGAGAACGATGAAAAAATGAAAGAATGGTATGACAACGAACCGTATATCCAACAGGGCGTTTGGAAATTTGTAGAAGTGATGCCATTTAAAGTAGCTGATATATAAAAACAAAACATGAAACGCTATTCAACCTTATTCTTAGGCTTAAGCATTTTATTATTAAATGCTTGTCAAAGTAAAACCACTACCCAAGAATCAAAACTTCCAATTGAAGGAACGTGGAAACTTCTAACAGGTACTATCATCGAAAAAGGTGATACAACGATTACTTCTTATACCGAAAACGTATCTTTTATTAAAATTATCAACGGAACACATTTTGCGTTCTTGAAGCACCCACTCCCAAATAATACCGACTCAACCGCTACTTTTGATGCTGGTGGTGGAAGTTACACCCTAAAAGATAGTACTTACACTGAGCATTTAGAATATTATAAGTTAAAGGAATGGGAAAATAATAAATTTGAGTTTACTGTAACTATCAAGAATGACACACTGATTCAGAAGGGAATTGAAAAGGTGGAAAAAGCAGGAATCGAAAGGTTGAATATTGAGAAATATGTAAGAGTGAAATAAACAATAATACCATGCTCGACCTCCAACATTTTATTTTGTTTGTCTTAGCTGCTCTAATGCTCAATATTACCCCTGGTAATGATATGATTTTTGTCATTTCTCGCAGCCTCAGCTATGGCACACGTGCAGGCGTTTATGCAGCTTTAGGCATTGCATTGGGTTGTTTCGTACATACTTTTGCAGCAGCGGCGGGGCTTTCGGTAATTATTCAGCAATCGGAGGTCTTGTTTAATATTATTCGATACGCAGGTGCAGGATATTTGATTTACATCGGAATCAAAAGTTTCATGGAAAAACCTACGGCAATGGTATTTAGTCAAAGCGACAATAATAAAAATACCAATCTAAAAATTCTTCGTCAAGGAACAATTACCAATGTCTTAAACCCCAAAGTTTCATTATTTTTCTTGGCATTCTTACCACAGTTTATCAATCCACAAGTCGAAAATGTATCTACACAAATTCTACTTTTAGGACTTTGGTTTAATTTTTCGGGAACAGTTGTCAATATACTCATTGCCATACTTTTCAGTAAGGTGATTGCCAAATTGAAAAACTTTCAAAGATTCTGGCAAATACAAAACAAAATTTCGGGGGCTGTTCTGGTAGGCTTGGGCCTACAAATTGCCTTAAAAAAATAATCTATTCGATTACATTTACTTCAAAAACAAAATGAAAAAAATCATTTTTTTATTCTTGACTAGCTTCATTGGTTTCGCACAAACCGAAACCATTATTGCCATCAAAGCAGGCCGATTGTTTGATAGCGAACGAGGTGTATTTATTGATAATCAAACAATTATCGTAAAAAATAATCTAATTTCAGAAATTGGCTCAAACCTGAAAATTCCAGCTAATGCTAGCATTATTGATTTAAGTAAACAAACCATTTTACCTGGGCTCATCGACTGCCACACGCACATCACGGGTCAACCCGAAAACTACATGGAAGACCTCTTCCGTAAATCACCAATTGACGTAGCAGTTACAGCTCATATTTATGCTAAACGAACGCTCGAAGCTGGCTTCACTACTTGCCGCGATGTAGGTGCCCTTGAGTATGTAGATATTGCTCTCCGTAATGCTATCAATGCAGGTAAGGTTGCAGGACCACGCCTCTATGTTGCAGGGCCTTACATTGGTGCTACGGGCAGCCATGGCGATATGAATGGCTTTTCACCTTATGTAAAAATCCACCAAATTGGTTCAGTGGCCGACGGTGTTGATGAAATCAGAAAGCAAGTTCGAACCAATATCAAATACGGAGCAGATTTAATCAAATTTGGTGCAACCGCAGGCGTACTTACTGAAGAAGAATCGGTAGGAGCTCCGCAGTATTCGCAAGAAGAAATGAACGTAATGGTTGAAGAAGCCAAAATGTGGGGCAAAAAAGTAGCCGCACACGCACATGGAACTGAGGGAATAAAAAGAGCTGTAAAAGCGGGCGTAGCCTCTATCGAACATGGAAGCTTTATCGATGAAGAAGGAATAGAATTAATGAAACAAAAAGGAACGTATTTGGTAGCTGATATTTATAATGATGACTTTATTTTAGCTGAATATGCTAAATTGGGTTTCCCACAAAAAATCATTGAAAAAGAACGTATGGTAGGTCGTACACAAAGAGAAAACTTTCAAAAAGCAGTTAAAGCGGGTGTAAAAATAGCTTTTGGAACCGATGCGGGTGTGTATCCTCACGGCGATAACGCTAAGCAGTTTTTTTATATGGTAAAATATGGCCTGACTCCCGTACAGGCCATTCAATCAGCAACTATCAATGCAGCAGATTTGATTGGAGTAAAAGATAAAATTGGTTCGATTTCAGTAGGTAAATTTGCCGATATTATCGCCGTTGATGGTAATCCTGAGCAAGATATTACTGTAATCGAAAAGAAACTCTCATTTGTAATGAAAGATGGCGTTGTTTATAAAAAATAAGTTAAGATACTTGGCTTATCTCGAATTTTAAAGAATTGTTACTCATTGCAGTCAGTTTTAACTGTAGCAATCCTGAATAAAAACAAATTTGACTTTAGTCTAAACATTTTCTTTGACTAAAGTCAAATTTATTATCGAGCAAACTCAAGTTTTTCCTTATTTCGATTCAATGATAAATGATTTTTGAGTACCAAAAGTTGTAATTCCATTCGAGATTAGATAAGACCGATAAAAATATACAACCCCTGTTTTCAGTTTTTTAGCCTCTATTGAATACGGTGCTGGTAAGGAATTAGGCATGACCGTCAAGCTTCCTTTATTTTCACAAACGGTTGGGTTTATAAATGAATCATTGAAACCCCAACACATTCCATATTCTGTAACTTCATATTTCCCCTTGTTTACGATAGTTCCATTCAATTTCATCACACTATCAGCTACATATACCGCACCATCAGTTGAAACTTTTGGATAACCCTCAACTTCTAAAGTATAAGTTAAAACATCTCCATAAATAACGTTTCCATTTGAAATCACATAAGCCCGATAATAGATTGTGCCTTTTTCTGGTAAGTTATAAATAATGAGTGAATATGCTTTCGGGAAAGTGCTTACATCGCCAGTGATTTTTTCTTTAGAATGTTCAATGGTTGGAACTGCAAATCTTTGAGACCAACAAATTCCATACTCGCTAATATCATACGAACCCTTGGTTTCAATACTCCCTCCCACTTTTGCCGAATAAATGGTATAAGTGCTAGCTTCTGTAGTTTTTATACTAGGAGAAACAATGGCCAATGTTTTAACCGAAATTACATTGCTGTAAATAGTTCCACTTTCAGTAATTACATAAGCCCTTGCATAATAGACGGTGTTCGCCTTCAAATTACTTATCTTAACAAGGTAAGTATAAGGTGAAGTTGTTTGAGTGAGAGCTCCATTACTAACTTTACTATCTGTTAGTGTAGGAGAAAGATTTGTTTCTGAATAAACAATCCCATAATCAGTTATAGATTGATTACCAACTTCCAAGAATGAAACGGATAAACTTGCAGAAGCTATTGTTGTTTCGCTGATAGTTACAGCATCAAATCTGGGCAAAATAGGGGCTTCCTTGTCGATACTGCACGCAAGCAAATTGAGTGATAATCCAAATAATACGAATCTTTTAATGATACTTTTCACTATCAGGCTATTTTTCAGTGTGAATACTTTTATTGTTGACAAAATAAGCACATATATTCGCGTAAAAATATGATAATCAACACCTTATTTTATAATTTTTGATAGAGTTCTACCAATTGCTTAGCAATGTTTTCGGAAGAAAATTGTTGAATATGTTCCTGACCTTTTTGTACCAACGCTTTTTGTAAGCTTTCAGAACTTAATACTTCGTGTATTTTCCCTGATAAATCATTTACATCTAAAGGATTAGCATATAAAGCACCTTCGCCACCAGCCTCTTCTAAACAAGAACCCGTAGCAGCCACCACTGGAATACCCGAATGTAAAGCCTCGACAATTGGAATACCAAAGCCCTCAAAAAAAGAAGGATATACACACAAAGAAGCCCCTTGGTATAAAGCTGGTAAATCGCTCGATGGTACATTGAAAAGCATTCGAACTCCAGCAATATTTTTACTTAAAATTTCTTCGGCATATTTAGATTTTCCACCAACTAATACCAAATCATAGTTTTTCAAATTCAATGCTTGAAAAGCGTCAACCAAGCGTTTTTGATTTTTTCGCTCACTGAATGATGATACACAAATGAGGTATGGTTTATGTAAATGATATTTCGTTTTTATGCTCGTTAATAGTTGACCATCAACATTTTGATAAAATGCCGCTTGACAATCTTGGTATATTACCGAAATTTTATCGGGGTCAATCTTGTAAAAATCTACAATATCATCTTTGGTTTGCTGACTTACTGCCACCACGGCATCGGCATTTTGACAAGCGTACTTAAATTTCTGTTGGTAAAAAAAACGGTCAATGGCAGGATATAATGCAGGATAACGAACGAAAATCAAATCATGAATTGTTACGACCGATTTTACACCTGTTTTTTTAATACCAAATGGGATTTCATTACTTAATCCGTGAAAAATATCAACATTATCCTTTTGCAAATCGTTATTAATAAGCCAGCTCCGCCATAAGCCTCCACCAAAAGTCGTAGTGGGTAATTTCGGAGCTAAAGCTAATGTTGTTTTAGGCTTTTTAGGCGTATATGCCAAATATTCGTGCTGTGGAGCATATTTCAGTAGGGAGTCAATAATAAATCGACTATAATTACCCAAACCAGTATGATTATTAAAAGCCCTTTTTGCATCAAAACCTATACGCATTGAACTAACTTTTGATTAAATTTGTCAAATATTATATTATTTGCTATTAGCCCTAGGCTATTAGCGATTAGCTTGAAATATCATCAAACTTCTATTTCGAGCCTTATTTTTTAGCTAAAAGCCTTAGCTTATCGCTGAAAGCCCAATTTATGACCGAATACCAAATACATACATTGCCAAACGGCATTAGAGTTGCTCATCGACAAGTACCTTACACCCAAATTGTACATTGCGGACTCATGCTCGACATGGGTAGCCGTGATGAAAAGCCCAATCAATTAGGTTTGGCTCACTTTTGGGAGCACATGGCCTTCAAAGGTACGAAAAAGCGGAAATCTTACCATATTATTAATAGATTAGAGTCGGTGGGTGGCGAATTAAACGCCTATACGACTAAAGAAAAAATATGTTTCTACGCATCGGTGCTTGATGCACATTTCGAAAAATCGGTTGAACTCTTAGCCGATATTACCTTCGATTCGGTTTTCCCCGAAAATCAAATCGAAAAAGAGCGTGGGGTGATTTTAGAAGAAATGTCGATGTATCAAGATTCTCCAGAAGATGCCCTACAAGATGATTTCGATGAAATTGTTTTTGCCAATCACCAACTTGGAGCCAATATTTTAGGTACGCAAGAGAGTGTAAAAGGCTTTACTCGCAAAGAATTACAAGATTTCATTGCTGAGAATATGGATACTGAAAAAATCGTGATGTCGATTGTGGGAAATATTCCATTTCAGAAAGCCATCAAAATCGCAGAAAAATACCTCAAAGATATTCCTGCCAAGAAATCAGACCTTGTGCGTGTTCCGCCAACGGCCTATCAAGCACAGCGAATCACCACAACTAAGAAAATCACCCAAGCACATTGTGCCATTGGCCGACCTTCTTATTCAATGTCTGATGAGCATCGCTTACCGTTCTTTATGCTCGTCAATCTATTCGGTGGCCCTGGCATGAATTCACGCCTTAACATGACCCTTCGTGAAAAATATGGTTTAGTTTATGGCATTGATGCTACCTACTCCCCTTTTACGGATACAGGCTTTTTTGGCATTTATTTCGCAACCGATAAATCAAACCTTGATAAGGCAAATTCCTTGATTTTGAAAGAAATGCAAATCTTGAAAGACAAACCATTGGGCAAGCTACAATTACATACAGTCAAAGAACAACTCATGGGGCAGCTAGCCATGGCAGAGGAAAGCAATCAGAGTTTTATGCTCATGATGGCCAAGAGTATTTTAGATATCGGAAAGGTTGAATCGCTGGAAAGTATTTTTGCAGATATAAAAAATATTGAAGCCGCTGACCTCCAAGAAATTACAAAAGATATGTTCGATGAAACACAGTTAAGCTATCTGACGTTTCTTCCCGAATAAATCTAGTCAAATAATTGTGCTACTTCAAGAAAGAATTATACTTTTTAAAGCATTTATTTCAAGCGGATAGCTATCTGCTTGACTTTTTTTATTTTTGGAATCTCCGATAACAAAACCAAACATGAAAAATATCTATTTCACTGCCGGGCCAGCCGAATTGAACCCTAAATTCGAAGAATTTATGCGTCAAGCAATTGACGAGCAAATCGGTTCGATTTCACATCGTAGCGGACAATTCCGTAAGATTTATCAGCACTGCGTAGAAAACCTACGTACACTAATGAACATTCCAGCATCGTCGGGTATATTCTTCACAGGTTCGGCATCGGAAGTATGGGAGCGAATCTTATTGAACCTCGTTGAGCACGAGAGTTTTCATTTAGTCAATGGTTCATTCTCTGACAAATTCTATAAATATGCCGTTTCGGCTCAAAAATTCGCTCATAAATTTGAAAAACCATTGGGCGAAGGATTTAGCTACGGTGAAATTGAAGTTCCCGAATATGCAGAGCTTATTTGTGTCACTCAGAATGAAACCAGTACGGGTGTACAAATGCGTGAGGCCGATATTCATAAACTCAAACGCAGTAATCAAAAACGCCTCATGGCTGTAGATATGGTTTCATCAGCACCCATTCCCGAGTTAGATTTAGATTTAATTGATACCGCTTTCTTTTCGGTTCAAAAAGCTTTTGGTTTACCCGCAGGTTTAGGTGTATGGATTGCCAATGAAAAATGTTTAGAAAAAGCCAAACGTTTGGCCAAATATGAAAACATTACCATCGGAGCACACCATAATTTACCAGTTTTGTGGAAAAACTACGAAACTTACGAAACGCCAGCTACTCCAAATGTTTTAGGGATTTATCTACTCGGTAAAGTAGCTGAAGATATGAACAAAAAAGGTATTGAGAATATCAGAAAAGAAACCGACGAGAAGGCAAAGAAAATTTATAAATACCTAGAAACCAGCAATTTGTGTAGTGCTGCCGTACAAAATCCAGAGCACCGCTCGAAAACGGTGATAGTGGCCGATACTAAAAAACCCTCGAAAGCGATTATCGAAACATTGAAAGAAAAAAATATGATTATTGGAAGTGGTTATGGCCCGAATAAAGATACTCAAATCAGAATTTCGAATTTCCCTTCAAATACACCTGAGCAAGTAGATAATTTATTAAAAGAATTGAAAGCAATGGAGTAAGAAATAATTTATTCAGTACAAAGAGCCAGCAGATTTTATCTCGCTGGCTCTTTTATTTTCTGCTTTAGGCTTTTTTGCCTAATTTAATATCGAAAACGCTATCCAACCCAAAACTCATTTTTTATGAACTACTACTTTTACAGAAACCTCACTTTCTGTTTACTAATTTTTCACGGACTATTCGCACAAAAAGCAATCAACAAAGCCGATGTAATTATTTATGGCGGCACTTCTGCGGCAATTACGGCTGCCGTTCAAGTAAAAAAGATGGGAAAAACCGTCATTATTGTCTCCCCCGACAAACACTTAGGCGGTTTATCATCGGGAGGTTTAGGCTTTACGGATACAGGAAATAAACAAGTAATTGGCGGCCTTTCCCGTGAATTCTACCAAAGATTATACAGCCACTATCAGAAACCCGAATCATGGCAATGGCAAAAAAGAGAAGAGTATGGAAATAAAGGTCAGGGTACACCCGCACTCGATGGAGCAAATCGAACCATGTGGATTTTTGAACCCCATGCCGCAGAACAAGTATTCGAAGATTTTGCCCGAGAGAATAACCTAATCATTTACCGCAATGAATGGTTAGACCGCTCAGCCAAAGGCATAAAAAAAGTAAATGAAAGAATCGTTTCTTTTCGAACACTCAGTGGCAAGACTTATGAAGGCAAAATGTTTATTGATGCCACTTATGAAGGTGACCTCATGGCTGCCGCTGGTGTAAGCTACCACATCGGGCGTGAAGCTAATAGTGTTTATAGTGAAAAATGGAATGGCGTGCAAACAAATGTATTTCAGCACGGGCATCATTTCAAAGCTAAAATTAGCCCTTACGTAGTTGAAAATGACCCCAAAAGTGGACTTTTACCAGAAGTTTCAGCCGAACCACCAGGAGAATATGGTTCGGGAGATAATAAAATTCAAGCCTATTGCTTCAGAATGTGTTTGAGTAATCACCCCGATAACAGAATACCATTTGCTAAACCTGATGGCTATGACCCTGCTCGGTATGAACTTTACGCAAGGGTATTTGCCAGTGGGTGGCGAGAAACTTTCGATAAGTTTGATGCTATTCCTAATCGAAAAACTGACACTAACAATCATGGACCTTTTAGTACTGATTATATTGGGAAAAACTACGATTACCCCGAAGCCAGTTACGAACGTAGAAAGGAGATAATCAAAGAGCACGAACTATATCAGAAAGGGCTCATGTATTTCTTACAAAATGATTCACGTGTTCCGACCGATGTAAGGGAAAAAATGCAACAATGGGGCCTGCCAAAAGATGAATTTAAGGATAATGGCAACTGGCCACACCAACTTTATATTCGCGAAGCACGCAGAATGATTGGTAAATACGTAATGAAAGAAGCCGATGCTTTAGGTAAAACCACTGTCCAAAATCCAATTGGAATGGGTTCGTATTCATTAGATTCGCACAATGCTCAACGTTTTGTGAAAGCCGATGGTTATGTGCAAAATGAAGGTGATATTGGCGTGCATCCCGACAAACCTTATTCTATTGCTTACGAATCAATCTTGCCTAAAGAAAACGAATGTTCGAATCTTTTAGTACCTGTCTGCCTATCAAGTTCGCATATTGCCTATGGTTCTATTCGCATGGAACCCGTTTTCATGATTTTAGGGCAATCGGCGGCGGCGGCGGCAGTTTTGGCCATTGATTCAAAAACTATTCCGCATAAAATTCCTTACTCAACCCTCAAAAATGTTCTTCTAAACGAAAAACAAGTCTTAGAATTATAGCATTTTTCGAGGTAAATGCCTAAAATCCTTATTTACTCGCAGAATAACCGTAACTTTGTGGATTATTTCGAAGTAAACAAGGATTTTTTGTTAGCGACCATCTGCTCTAACAACCCTGACCCATCCAATCGGTCAATTAATAAATACAATGACTTTCAACGAATTAAATCTCAATAAACAACTCATCAATGCCCTCGACGACTTGGGCTATACAACGCCAACTACCATTCAGCAGAAAGTTTTCTCGGTGGTAATGTCGGGTAAAGATGTTTGCGGAATTGCCCAAACTGGAACAGGAAAAACTTTTGCTTATTTATTGCCAAGTTTACGCCAATATCAGTTTTCGAAAGAAAAAATGCCTCAAGTACTCATCATTGTTCCTACACGTGAGCTGGTAGTACAGGTGGTAGAATCTATTCAGAAAATTACAACCTACATGAGTGTCATAACCGTGGGTGTGTATGGTGGGGTAAACATCAAGCCTCAAATTTTAGACATTCAGAATGGAGTAGATATTTTGGTAGGAACACCTGGCCGTTTGATTGATTTGCTTTCGAGTGGTTTTATTAAAACCAAATCTCTCAAAAAACTAATCATTGATGAAGTAGATGAAATGCTCAATCTGGGTTTTCGTCCTCAACTCAAAAACATTCTTGATTTATTGCCAGCTCGCCGCCAAAATTTGCTTTTTTCGGCTACAATTACCGAAGAAGTTGAGCAAATCATTGAAACATACTTCAACGAACCTATGAGAGTAGAAGCTGCACCAGCGGGTTCGCCATTAGAGAATATTTCGCAGACGCTCTACCATGTACCAAATTTCAATACAAAAGTAAATTTACTCGAATTGCTTTTAATGGACGACGACAGCATGAGTAAAGTATTAATTTTTGCAGCAACCAAGGAATTAGCCGACCAACTTTATAACCGAATTGAAAGAAAATACGGCGAAAAAGTAGGCATTATTCACTCAAATAAAGCACAAAATACGCGTTTCAACACCGTAAAAGCTTTTCAAGAAGGAAGTTGTAAAATGCTCATTGCCACCGATATCATTGCTCGTGGTATAGATATCGCTGAGGTTTCGCACGTTATTAATTTTGATATTCCTGAAGTGCCCGAAAACTACATTCACCGCATCGGTCGTACGGGGCGTGTCGATAAAAAAGGTATCGCCATCACTTTCATGACTCCAAAAGAAATTGAGCAAATTGATGCCATTGAGGAGATGATGAACTACGAAATTCCTGTAGCTGAATTACCCGAAAACCTCACAATTTCAGATGTATTGACCGAAGCCGAAATGCCACAGGTAAAGATGAAAAATGTGTTGGTAAAGGCCCCAAAACGAGAAGATGTTGGTCCGGCTTTTCATGAAAAACTGGCCAAAAATAAAAAAGTGAATGTAAGACGCGATATTAAGGCCGAAAAATGGGCAAAATATGGCCGACCTATTAAAAAATCTGGCAATAAACCTAAACGTGGCGATAGATAAACATTATTTTTAGACTTTCGAGGTTTTGAAACCTTGAAAGTCTAAAAAACGATATTCTCCTGCTTTCAAATCCCCTAAATCTATATTTCCAATTCGCACTCTTTTTAAGCTCAGAACTTCATAATTGAGTTTATAGCACATTCTCCGAATCTGTCGATTTAAGCCTTGAACCAAAGTAATTTTAAAAACACAATCATCCAATTGTACTACCTCACAAGGAAGTGTTTTTTTACCCATAATAACTATTCCACTCGACATCAGCTCCACAAATTCGTCGTTAATTGGCTTATCTACCTCTACGATATAGTCTTTTTCGGTCTTATTTTCATTCCGTAAAATTTTATCATAGACCGTTCCATCATTGGTTAATAGTAAAAGTCCTTCCGAAGCTTTATCGAGCCTACCAACTGGAAATAATTCTTCTTCAAAAGGCAAAACTTCCTTCAGATTATCTTCAATTTGTGTATTTAAAGTAGTTTCTATTCCACGTGGCTTGTAGTAGGCCACATAAATCATTTTCTTAGATTCTTGTAGTATTTTTCCTTCAAAAACCACCTCATCAGTCTGGCTTAACTCGCAATTTGACTTCACAACCAAACCGTTCACTAGCACCTTTCCTGATAAAATCAAAGCTAAAGCCTCTTTATTGGAGATTTGCAACCTAACTACTAATAAATACTGCAAGCGGTTCCGAAAAGTCATTTGAATGTTTAGAAGTAAATGCTCAATGAGCAGGTACTATATTTTATCCTTATTGTTATTATTCATCTTAAACGCACTTGTCGATGGATAAATATTAATCCAAAACTCGCGTGTTTCGCCACTATCAACTTTTACATTGATTTGGTCTTTATTTTCATTAATAATCAAACCAAACATCAAATCTTGCCTAACCGCCTCCTTAGAAATATTTTTATAAACCAAACGATATTCGCCGTAGGCAATCTTTTTGGTAAACTGAGGTAAATGATTATTGGTATTGAAATTATTGGCATAAACTGGGTGTAAACCACTTACAGTATTTTTACAATAACATACCAATTTCCCATCTTTGGTATAAAGCCAGTATTCGCAAAAACTATTAGCTACGCCGATATCCTTGCCAACATAAGTAACAGGAATCATGACGATACTATGCGAAGGCAAGCTAATTGAAATATCGGGTGAAGTAATCTCATAAAACTCGAAGATTTGTTCGCCCTCAGGCTTTTTCTTGACCGTATCTTGAACTGCTACTTTTTTTACAGTATCATTTTTTGCAATGAGCGTATCTTTGGGTAGAACCAAAACCGTATCCTTAGGAATTGAGGTAATTGTTTTTGGAACGAGCACCTCATTGGCCACTGGCTCAATATTTTGTTGGGGCTTTACACAGGCCAAAACACACAAGCAAATAATGCCTGCGTATAGTTTAAGTGATAATAATCTCACAGTATTTAGAAAGTTATCGGATTTTTACTCCAAAATGAATGAATGAAATACAAACAACTTTTAGAGAAATACCCACGTACTTTCCGCTAAACACTACTTATTAGAAGTTTTGGGGTCTTGTACCAAAATATTACCTTTAACAATCGACGGCTTTTTATCTTCTTTCGGCCCACGCAAGTGTATAATGAGTCCATCAAGAAATTTTCTTAGAATCTGGTCGCCACAAGGTTTAAAACTTGGGTGTTCTTTATCTCTAAAAAAAGCCCCGATTTCGGCTTTTGAGGCATTGAAATTGGCCAGTTTCAATATCTCAACTATTTGGTCATCGCGTAATTGCAAAGCAACTCGCAATTTCTTTAAAATATCGTTGTTCGACATAATTGACTGTTTTTATAAAAAAAGGTTGGAAACAATTTGATTAATTTTGAATGATTTAATCACTAAATAAATTCAGTTTTTGAAGCGTATAAAGCCATCAAGGTAATTTAGGCTCTACCATAACCACCTCTTCTTTATCGACTAATACCTGTCCTTCGGCAAAGCCCTTGGGTTTACGAACAAACTTCTTAGGCGTAACAATCACTGGTGCCAAAGTTTCATTACGGCGTTTTGAAAAATATGCCGCTAATGAGGCCGCTTTTTCAATTACAGAATTCGGAAACTTCTTTCCAGCTCTATATTTTAATACTACGTGCGAACCAGTGGCATCGCGGGCATGTAGCCAAAGGTCTTCTTTATAAGCATATTGCTGCGTAAGTAAATCATTATTTTTTGAGTTTTTACCAACTAAAATTTCAAAACCATCTACCTCAAAACGCTTAAACAATTCTCGATACGACTGTATTTTTAACTTACTATTGGGCGATAAACCATTAGCTTTTAGATAGCTTCGTAGATTTTTCAGGTTTTCCGATTGTTCGATATTTTCAATATGACGATTGATGGTTTCGAGCAAAGCCTCTCTACTTTCTATATTTTCAATGAGTTTTTCTATTTCAATTTTCTCATTTTTAGCTTTTCTGTAAAAGTTTTCGGCATTTTTTTGCGGCGATAAATCTCCTCTGAGTTTTATAACAATATTTTGATTTCGGTAAAAGTCAAAAAGTTCTACTCGCTCAGCACGCTCTTCGATTTGGTGTAAGTTGGCCATTAGAATATGCCCAATTTCTTCATTTTTAACCTCCGAATCAAGCGATTCCATTCTTTGATACGAATTTTGTAGATAAGCTTCGGTTTGCTTTTTCTCTTTTGATAAGCGTCTGAGCACCTCAGCTTTTTCATCGTCAAGCGTATTTACTTTATTATAAGCAATATAAAAGGCATTCATCGCCTCTATTGGCTCGCTGAATTCTTCTATAATTTCTCCAACAGGCAAAAGAGATAAATGCAACGCGTGCTCCCACCTAACCAAATAATAGCGTGGGTGCTCAAGTTGCTGCACAAACGTTTGTAGCTCTTCCCAAGTAGTTTTACCCAGTGTAAGTTGGTCGTTTACAATTTTCCCGAGCGTTGGATATAATTTTCTATAATCTTGTTTTTCGCTTAAAAAACGCTCGTATGTTTGCTCGATTTCTCTATCTAATTGATTGTAAATAAGGTTTTTATCCGAAACAATTCTACTATGAAATAGCTCTAAAACTTCATTTTCATGAAATAAAATTAAATTCGAGCGAGTTCCATACATTCTAAACGCCAAAGAAAATCCATTTTCGAAAGTAATCGCGAAACATCTTTCATTTTTAAATTGCCTCACGCCCGTTACTTCTAAATCAATTAGTTGCTCAAATAAATCTACGCTATTGCGTCGGGCACGCTCAAACTTATAGGTAAAATACAAACACGAAAAATCAGGAAAGACAATAGCTTTGATAAAAAACTCTTTGTAGTTTCGGTTTTTACCGCGAGCAGCCGCAAAACCCAATACTAATTCATCTTTTTCCTGACTAAAGCACTCCATCAACTTCAAGCCTATAATCTTAGACGCAAGTTGTTTGGTAAGCTTACGGAGAAAATAATAATTATTATGCACAGGTATATTCTAAATATTCAGTACAAAGTACGTGATTTTGTAGGGAAGTAGCAATTTCTTGGCTTGGTTCGGCTTCGCTCACCAACCGTAGAACTTTGCACACCAACTGTAGAACTTCGCTCACCAACCGTAGAGCTTCGCTCAAACAATGATTCTTGTTGTTGCCTGAGCGAAGTCGAAGGCAATAACAAAAAACTCAGTTTTTGCACCAATAAAAAATAATTGTAACTTTGACAATTAAAAAACTTTAATCATGTTATTACTCGGCTTAGACATTGGCACTTCTTCTATCAAAGCATCCGTTGTAGATGCTGATACACAACAAGTTATCGCTTCAGCTCAATATCCTGATGTTGAAGCAAGTATCTCATCTCCTCATGCTGGTTGGGCCGAACAAGACCCCGAAATGTGGTGGACTAATTCTATTGAAGCCATCAAGCGAGTAAATGCTTCGGGCAAATTCGACCCGCAATCTATCGGAGCGATTGGTATTGCCTACCAAATGCACGGTTTGGTAATGGTAGATAAAAATAAAAAAGTCTTACGTCCATCAATTATTTGGTGCGATAGTCGTGCCGTTGAAATTGGGGCAAAAGCATTTAGTGACATTGGAGAAGATGTTTGTTTGAACCATTTACTCAATTCTCCTGGAAACTTTACTGCATCGAAATTGGCATGGGTTAAAGCTAACGAACCACATATTTATGAGCAATGCGATAAAATCATGCTTCCTGGCGATTATATCGCAATGATGCTCACCAATGAGATAACAACTTCAAACTCTGGCCTTTCAGAAGGAATTTTCTGGGATTTTCAAGCCAATGAAGTTTCGGCAGATGTAATGGATTACTATGGTTTTGAAGAAAGTCTTATTCCAACTATCAATCCAGTTTTTAGTAATCACGGAGAAGTAACGAGCGATATTGCTCAACTTTTAGGTATAAAAGCAGGTATTCCTGTGACATATAAAGCTGGAGACCAACCTAATAATGCACTTTCATTAGATGTGCTCAATCCTGGTGAAATTGCTGCAACCGCTGGTACATCGGGCGTAGTTTATGCAGTTAGTGACCAAGTTTCGTACGACCCTCAATCTCGTATTAACTCATTTGCTCATGTCAATCATCAGTTGGGTGGTGAAAATAGAATTGGTATTTTATTGTGTATCAATGGAACGGGTATTTTAAATCGTTGGGCGAAAGAAAATTTCGGAGGCCATCTGAGTTATTCAGAAATGAATCAGCTAGCCGCACAAGCCCCTATCGGTAGTAATGGTCTATTGGTAATGCCCTTTGGAAATGGTGCCGAACGCATGCTTAATAACAGAATTTTGGGAGCATCTTTCCAAAACCTTGACTTCAACATTCATTCAAGAAGCCATATCTTCCGTGCTGCACAAGAAGGCATTGCTTTTTCATTAAACTACGGTTTTGAAATTATGCAAGGAAATGGCGTAGAGCCGAAGGTCATTCGTGCTGGAAATGCCAATATGTTTTTGAGTGATATTTTTAGTAATGCTCTCGTAAATATTACCAATACGCCTGTTGAGCTTTATGATACTGATGGAGCAAAAGGAGCAGCACTTGGTGCAGGATTTGGTGCAGGATTTTATCAAACTCCTAAGGAAGCTATGTGCAAACTAACAAAGTTGAAGGTAATTGAGCCAAATGCACAGGCAGTAGCTGAATACAAGATAGTTTACGAAAAATGGAAGGCTGTTTTGGAAAAATAATTATGCGTAGAAACGGTAGCTTCGACTTCGCTCAGCCACCATCTTGAGATTTTAAGTTCCTATGTAAAAATTGTGGCACACTTTTGATGTATGCCACAATTTTTTACTCACCCTGCATGAAAGCATTTACGGCAACGAGCTTCATAAGAATCAGACTCTCCAAGCATTACTTGTTGTTCGTTAGGAACTTTTCGATAAGAATAATTAGCGATATCTCCACAAACTACACAAATGGCATGTACTTTCGTTACGTATTCGGCAATTGACATCAAAGCGGGCATTGGTCCGAAAGGAATTCCACGCGAGTCCATATCAAGACCCGCCACAATTACACGCTTGCCATTTTCAGCAAGTTTATTTACTACCGCTATAATTCCATTATCAAAAAATTGAGCTTCGTCTATACCTACAACTTCACAATCAGTGGTCATCAACAAAATTTCTTCTGATGTATGAACTGGTGTAGAGCGAATGGCTGTCTGGTTATGTGAAACAATATCTACTTCATGATAACGCACATCAATTGAAGGCTTAAAAATTTCTACCTTCTGTTTGGCAATTTTGGCACGCTTCAACCTACGAATTAATTCTTCGGTCTTTCCGGAGAACATTGAGCCACAAACTACCTCAATCCAGCCTGACTTTTGTTCTTGATTTCTACCTCTTTTGGGTTCTATAAACATTATTTAATTATTTTTTTCGTTCTAATAAAAACTGGCAACATAGTTGCGTTAATTTTGTGTAAATGATTAGATATTACGAAACAAACCCTAAATGGCTCATTTCTGAATATCCCTACTAGAGCCTACAACTAACAGGATACAAAAAAAACGAATTTACTAATGACGAACAAATTGAATTTGTCAGCCGTAGAACGGTACAGTAAGGCTTACGCGGCCAAGATATGTGATGATTTTTTTGCTCAATACAGTAGTATTACTGGTAAACAAATTCTTGGTTTAACTGCTATACAGCAAGTAAACATGCTCACTATCAAAGCACTATTTGATAAATGGCAAGGCGAAACTCAACGCCTTCGTAGTCCATATTTTGATTTTGGTGCTTCGGAAGTTCAGCAAGCACTTAAAACTTTTATGAATACTGTTTCACAACACATTTCTATTAAAAGAGAACATTTTGAACCTCTTTTAATTGATTCTGTTGGTGAAGCATTAGTACTCATTCTCGACCCGCAAACATTTTATAAAGAATTAATGCGTGATTTACCAAGTTTTAAGTTTAGTCACGAAAATATTCGTCCACTCACGAAATACATACTAATAAATAAAGATGTGCTGCCCAAATTAGCTGAAAAACTAAATGGGCAAGAATTTGTTTTTGCGAATCAAGCAATGACTTGGCTTGAAGAAACACCGCTTTCACTCGAAAACCCTGATGAGTATTTAGCAAAATTTGATGAAATAGTACCTATTCCTGAAGATTTAGTGCCAAGAAAGGCCGCTAAAATACCTGAAATGGATACAAATACTTCTTTTTTCGACTTTGTAGCTCCAACTACACCTCCTCAAGTAGTTAGCCAACAACCAAGATACGAGCCACAACCAGTGGTTGAGCGTATATATACGCCCAAGCCCGCCCCTGCGGTAGTCGAACGTGAACGATTTGTAGAACCCGCTCCAGTTATTCAAGAGAGGGCTATTACCCCAGAGCCAAGGCCTGTTCCTGTTCAAAGACCAGAGCCAACACCACTATATGAACAAAGAGTAGAATCATTAGCCCCAAGAATCAATGAGGCTCGAAACGTAAGAGAAAGTGAGGATGTACGATTAAATGAAAAGTTAGCTGGTGAAAAAAAATCACTGAATGACCAAACACAATTGAATAAAACAGTGCTTGATTACCATCAAAACTCACGGATTGAAGGTATCACTGGAGTAATTTCGCTCAATCAACGTTTCTTATTTACTAATAACCTCTTTGGTGGCAATATTCAAGCATTTTCTCATGCACTGGAAGAACTCGAACTTTGCAAAGACTTTAGCGAGGCAAAAGAGTTAATACTAAAAAAATATGTTCCAAGATATATGTGGGATATTACAGGTGCTGAAGCCGAAGAATTTATAGATATTGTTAAACGTAAATTTAATTAATCTAATTAGCATAATTTCCCAAAAAGGATAAACCACTGAGGTTTATCCTTTTTTATTTTCTAAATATTTGGGTATTTTACCGAAAATTCGAAAGGATGTTAAAAACTCTTGCTGTTTACTATAAAAGTGATTACTGTTTCCACAAGTTAACCTTTAGTTGTTGTTTTATTTTTATTTTAAAAACAAATAATATTTGGGCTTCTGGAGAACCATTCCCGATTGGGGCGAAAAGTTGGGGTATTGGCAATGCAACTACAGCTTTGGCCGACCGAAACTCAATTTTCAGTAACCCTGCTGGGCTGGGGTTTGTACAAGAAAATTTTGTGAGCACCTCTTATCATGCTCGCTATAATATTTCAGGTTTACAAACACTGGCGTTATCGGGTAATTATCTTACTAAATTTGCTAACTTAGGATTCGGTATTGAGCGTTTTGGCGATAAACTCTATAACGAACAAAAAGTAGGCTTGGTCATGGGCAAAAGCATGAATCGGGTTGCCTTAGGAGTAAAAATAAGCTATTTTCAAGCAGCTATCGAAAATTTCGCCGCAAAAAATACCCTTTTAACTGAGTTTGGTATCATGACAAAATTGAGTTCAAAAGTTCAATTAGGTTTTCATGCTTATAACCTCACGGGTGCGAAACTTTTTACTTCACAAAGAATCCCAACGGTTTTGAGGTTGGGACTATCGTTTGCACCAAGTAAGCAAATATTAATGATTACTGAAGCTGAAAAAGACCTCGATTTTCCAATGCTTATAAAAGCGGGGATTGAGTATCAGATTGTTAAGAACTTTTACTTACGAACTGGCATAAATTCAAAAATCAATCAATTTCACTTTGGATTTGGTCTCCAAGCTAAACAATTTATATTTGATTATGCCATTAGTAGTCATGAAGCCTTAGGGTTTTCAAATCATCTATCTATTAGCTATCAAATGAGCAAGTTTATTCCCGTTAAATCCAATAATTAATAAATATTTCCATGAAAATTGCATTTTTTAGTACAAAACCATACGATAAAGATTTTTTTGAAAAACATAATCATTCGCACGAATTAACCTTCTACGAAGCTTCATTAAACGAAAACTCTGTCCGTTTAGCTGAAGGTAGCGATGCCATTTGCGTATTTGTAAACGACAAAGTAAATGCGACTGTTATTGAAAAACTCGCAGGAATGAACGTCCGCCTCATTGCACTCCGTTGTGCAGGTTTCAACAATGTTGATTTAGAAGCAGCCCGCCAAGCCAATATTGTTGTCGTTCGCGTACCTGCTTATTCACCACATGCTGTTGCTGAGCACGCCGTAGCATTGATTCTTACACTTAATCGCAAAACTCATAAGGCTTACAATCGTGTAAGAGAAGGCAATTTTTCGCTCGAGAAACTGAGCGGTTTCGACCTTTTTCAAAAAACTGTGGGCGTAATCGGCACCGGTAAAATTGGGGAAGCTTTTGCACACATTATGCTGGGTTTTGGCTGTAAAGTATTGGCATTTGACATATTTCCCAATCAACATTTAATTGATGCTGGTGTGCAATACACAACAATCGAGGATGTACTGGCACAGTCGGATATTATCTCTTTGCATTGCCCACTTACTGATAAAACCTTACATTTAATCAATGACCAAGCAATTGCAAAAATGAAAAATGGAGCCATGCTCATTAATACCAGTAGAGGTGCTTTGATTGATACCCAAGCGGTAGTTGAGGCCTTAAAATCTAAAAAATTAGGTTATTTAGGACTTGATGTGTACGAGCAAGAAAGTAATATTTTCTTCAATGACCTTTCGGAAGAAATTTTGGTTGATGATACACTGGCTCGCCTCATGACTTTCCCGAATGTATTGATTACCTCACACCAAGGATTTCTAACTGAAGAGGCCCTTACACAAATTGCGGTTACAACCCTCAATAATATTTCAGCCTTCGAAAGTGGTACAAAATCCGGCAATGAGGTTTAGTTTTCATAAACTTTTAGCCACTTTGGCTTGTTAAAGCAATTGAACTCCCTAAAAATCAAAATTATGTTACAAGCTGAAACCTTACAATTTCTTACCGAACTAAAAGAAAACAACAATAAACCTTGGTTTGACGAAAATCGCAAAACCTATGAAACTGCCCGTAAAAACTTTGTAATCATAGTAGAAACACTCATCAAAGGCATTTCAAAATTTGATAAAAGTATTGAAGAAGCCAATTTACAAGCCAAAGATTGCATGTTCCGAATCAATCGAGATATTCGTTTTTCTAAAAATAAAGAACCTTACAAGACTAATTTTGGAGCTTCGTTTAGCAAAGGCGGCAAAAAAGCCCATTCGGCAGGCTACTATTTACACATCGAACCTACTGAATGTTTTGTAGCTGGTGGAATCTGGATGCCCGAACCTGAAGATTTAAAGAAAATAAGAGTTGAGATTGATTATAATTTTGAAGAATTTAATGGCATTGTAAACACCCCCGCTTTCAAGAAGGTTTTTCCGAGTGGGCTCGACCGTGAAGCATTCACAGCTCGCCCACCCAAAGGTTATGATGAAGAAAATCCTGCCATTGAATTTATTAAACTTAAAAGTTTTACAGCCTCTTCAAATTTTGAAGCAAAAGAATCACTCAAATCTGATTTTATTGAAAATGTTCTTGAGAAATTCAAAGCTATGCACCCATACATTGAGTTTCTGAATAGAGCCGTTGAAGGATAAAAACTCACAAAGCTGACTTTTAAAGTTGGCTTTTTTATTTTGAAATTATTTTTGAACTAAATTTTAAATAAATATGTATATACATTAAATGTAAATGTATTTTTTTATTATGAAAACGATATTTCACAAAGCAAGCGAACGTGGACACGCCAATCATGGTTGGCTCGATAGTTATCACTCTTTTAGTTTTGCTGGTTTCCACGACCCAAACAAAATTCATTTTGGTGCTTTAAGAGTACTAAACGATGATACCGTAGCGGGAGGCATGGGCTTTGGTACGCACCCACACGATAACATGGAAATTGTTTCGATTCCACTTTCGGGCGATTTAGAGCATAAAGATAGCATGGGCAATACTACTGTTATCAGAAAAGGTGAAGTACAGATTATGTCGGCAGGAACGGGGATTTATCACTCAGAAAAAAATAAAAACCACGGCGAAACTGTTAAGTTTTTACAAATATGGGTATTTCCTAAACTCCGAAACATCAACCCACGCTATGACCAAAAAGAGTTTTCGATAGAAGAACGTAAAAATAAATTCCAAACAGTGGTTTCGCCATTAGAAAGCAATGATGGTGGCGTAGGTATCAATCAAGATGCGTGGTTTTCACTTGGAAATCTCGATAATGGATCCACAACCAACTACCAAATAAAAGGTAAAAACAATGGCGTGTATGCTTTCATTTTGGAAGGAGAAGTAGAAATAAATGGTCAAAAATTAGGACGTAGAGATGCTTTGGGTATCAGCGAAACCGATATTATCGCAATCAAAGCATCTGCTGATAGCGAAGTACTTTTGATTGATGTTCCGATGAGCTTTTAATCATTTTAAGAAGAAATTATGAAAATTGAAATTATTTCGGGAAGCCCCCGACACGAAAGCATTACGGTGAGAGTTGCTCAGTTTTTACAAAAATACTTATCCGAAACCGCCACACACGAGGTAAATTTGCTCGATGTCAGAGATTTTCCGCTGCCCGCTATTCAGAAAGTATGGACCTCAATCGAAGCAGTTCCTGCTGAATGGAAAAGTTTGGGCGAAAGAGTTTTTTCGGCCGATGCATTTATTTTGGTAACTCCAGAATTTAATGGTGGTTATTCGCCTGCATTAAAAAACTTACTCGACCATTTTCCAAAACAAAGCCATAAACCTTTTGGTATTGTAACGGCCTCAGTAGGTGCGATGGGCGGTATGCGGGCAAGTCAGCAAATGCTTTTATTAGTTGGGGCTTTATTCGGAATCGTTTCGCCACAAATGCTTATCACTCCGCTTGTCGATAAAAAATTCGATGCAGAAGGAAATTTGCTAGATGAGGGATTCTTGAAACAAATTGAAGTTTTTATAAAAGAATATTTATGGCTGGCTGAAAAGTTGGTGAAATAACAATTTAGAACGCTATATCTGGGCAAAATAGTTTTAAGCTATTTTGCCCTTTTTTACTTTAAACTAAGCATTATATACATTCGCAAAGCTACTTTCAAGGCCAATATCAGGCAAAATAGCCTTTAAATGGTGTTTCAGATGCTCGGCATAATCTTTCATAATAAATCCTAATTTAAAGAGCCCAACACCATTGATGGTGATTGTATTATCTAAAAAATCAGGATTTACATGAGCAATAATATGTGCAATATGCTGATTATAAGCATACCATAAGTCAATCAGTTGTTTCCACGAAGCTTGATTATAGTGTTGCTCTTGTACCCAAAAATCTTGTGCATAACCCACGAAATCTACGTGAGGTTGTGCCATCATTCGAACAAATTTTTGTTGATTATTACAAGCAGAATCTATCAAATGCCCCAATATCTCTTTCTTCGACCATTTATGAGGAAAAGGCTTAATACTCGCATCTCCATCATTAATGGCGTGAAGGTGTGGCAACACAAAATCAAGGGTTTTCCGTAGGCTTTGGGCAGTTTCTTGCATGAAAATTAGCGGGTTTTGATTTTATTCTGCATCATTTCAATAGCTTTTACAAGTCGATTCTGGCGAGTTTCTTCTTTTTTCGCCTCCAAAATCCATTGAACATATTCTTTTTGATGCGTGAATGATAAACTATCGAAGAAAGGCTTCACATCAGCCGCTAGCATGGCTTCGAGCAAGTCTTGGGGTATTTCTACTACACGGGGTTCGGTATCTTCTTCAATTGTAATATGTACAGTATCGCCGTAGGTTTTTCCAACTTTGTCTCTTACTTCTTTATTCATAAAAAGCCCATATTTCCCACCCATTGGAATTAATAAGCCACGGTATTCAACTGCATCAATCATGGCTTTTATCTTGACTCTTTTCTTACCGAAGGTTTCAAAAACATCAAAGGGTATGTCACAATATGAGCCATTATGGTCTTGGTCTTTTTCGATAATAGCTTCGTATTCGATTTTTGTTTTCATAATCTTGTGCATTATTAACTGAATAAATTCAGTTGCTAAGGAAACATAGGATTTTATTATTTTTCACACTGAATAAAACAATTACAAAAAATCTTTCAATTCTATAAGTTTTTTTATCTCAAAAGTTGGTTTTTGTCCAGTTGGAAGCTCTTCTGGGTTATAAAAAACAGTATCCATCTTAGCATTCATCGCTCCGAGTATATCGGCTTCGTAATTATCACCAATCATCAGACTTTCGGCAAGGTTGGCTTGCGTTTTACCAATGGCATAATCAAAAATTCGTGGGTCGGGCTTTCGAGTTCCAGCTAATTCATTTGTAATTACTTCGCCGAAATAATGATGTATTTCAGAGCTTTTCATTTTATTTAGCTGAATATCCTGCCAACCGTTACTAATGATATGCAATTCATATTTAGGTAGAAGATATTCAAGCACCTCAACGGCTCCCTCTATCAAATGAGCTTTTTTTGGAAGTAAACCCAAGAAATATTCGTTGATTTCCAAACCAAAAGTTTTCTCAATATCTTTTGCTCCTAGGTTCTCTAAAGTTTCTTGAAAACGACGACGGCGAAGTTCTTCGTGCGTAATAAGATTCTGCTCAAGCATACTCCAATAGTTTTTATTCACTACCGAAAATTCTTGCTGAAAAGCATCTAAACTACTAATATTGAGGCCTTTGAAATTGAAAACTTCATAAATATCAGCTAGACATTCAGCTGAATTGCGTTCGAAATCCCAAAGCGTATGATCGAGGTCGAAGAAAAGGTGCTTGTACTTCATCATTTTATGCTTCTTTTGGAGCAAATTTTAGTTGTAAACGCTCAACAGGTTGGTTGTTTATTAAGTGGTTTTCTACAATTTCTTTCACATCTGATGGTTGTACATTACCATACCAAACACCTTCTGGATAAACTACTACCGATGGGCCAAACGCACAAGTATCTAAACATCCAGACTTTTGTGCTCTGATTTCAGTTAGCAAACCACGCTCTTTTAATTCTTCTTTGAAAGTATCAACCAAGGCCATGCCTCTTTCGCTTCCACAGCATTTTTTTGGAGCTTCTTTATCGTTTGTGCAAATAAAAACGTGCTTTTTGAATTTCATTGTTGTTTTCTTTTATGATATATTTTAAAACAGGAACGCCACAAAGTTAAGAAAAACTTTGTGGCGTTCCTGTTATTTTTTTGTTGGAATATTACCAGCCAAATGGATTCCAAAGGCCACCTACACCCCAAATGATTGTTGCGATAATACACCCCCAAAATGCCATACGAACTTGTTCTTTATCGTGGTCGGTGATAAAATACACCAATGCCAAACCAATAACGCCAAGGCAACATCCCCACCAAAAACCACCCACTAGAGGCATATCTTTTGTTGGAGCTAAATTAGTATTTGTGTTCGAAATGAGGTCAACACCTTCTAAAAGCTCTGGTTTTGCTTGTTTTACTTGTTCATAAGTCATGTTTGGATGTGCGGCCAAATATTGCTCGAGCTCATTTACTTTCGCAAATTCGTCTTCAACTTTTACGGCTTTAAATTCTAAATCGGCATTAGAAGCAAAAACTGTACTTGCCATCAACGACAACATCACAAACAAGAATTTCATTGTTGTTTTCATAAAATTTTGAAATTGACAGTGGTTTATAATTTAAACGGATACTTACGAGATGATATTATTAATCAAATAGTTGCACACATTTTTTCTAGGACATTTCAAAAATACTTTTCCCCTACTCAAATACACTATGAATTCCATACTTCCCAGGCTTTCTCAGCTTGTAGATGAAGCATCGGAAGACCATTGTGGGTTTTCGCACCTTTCTCTCGGCCTTTTTGCAAAAATAATGTTTCTAACGGATTATACACTAAATCATATAAATAATGATTTTCAGTTAATGCATCATAAGGAATATCAGGACATTGATCTGATTTTGGGTAAGTACCAACAGGAGAACAGTTGATAATTAACTGATAATCAGCAATAATTTCTGGGATATCATCATAACCAATATTTTCGTCTGATTTCGTGCGTGAAACAGTTTTATAGCTAATTTCTAAATCTTTTAATGCCGCAACCACTGCTTTTCCTGCTCCGCCATTACCTAATACCAAAGCTTTGATACTCGGAATATTAGTTTCAGCTAAGAAGTCTTCAAGCGAAGTTTTAAAACCATAATAATCCGAATTATAGCCAATTAACTTTCCATCTGCCATAAACTTAATGACATTTACGGCACCTACTTTCTCGGCAGAAGCATCTAAACCATCTAAAAATGGCATTACAGCTTGTTTGTGCGGAATGGTCACGTTCATACCTTTCAAGTCTGGCTGAGATTTAATCAAAGCAGGAAATTCTTGAATATCGGGAATTTCAAAAAGCGTATATTGATGTGTTTCCGAAAGACCCATATTGGCAAATTTTTCGGTGAAATATTTCTTCGAAAACGAGTGCCCAAGCGGATAACCGATTAATGCGTAAAGATTCATGGTTGAATAGAAAAAATAAATCCGCCAATTTTAATAAACTGGCGGAGTCGGCAAAACGACAATGATGATATATTTTATTTTTTAGCAAATTGTGCCTTTAAGATTCCAATAATCATTGGTAGAACCGAAACAAATACGATTCCTAAAACTACTTTCTCGAAGTTATGTTTCACCCATTCATTAGAGCCTAAAAAATAACCCATAAGGGTAATACTTGTTACCCAAAGCACCGCACCCAACACACAAAAAGTAATGTATTTCATGTATTTCATACTTCCTGCACCAGCCACAAATGGGGCAATTGTACGGATAATTGGCATAAAACGAGCAATAATTACAGCTTTACCTCCATTTTTTTCGTAAAACTCTTCAGTTTTTGTTATGTATTCACGTTTCAAGAATAAAATTTTATCACGCGATTTGATATAATTACTGAAGTTTTTTCCAACAAAATAATTCACATTATCGCCCAAAAGAGCCGCTAAAATCATCAACGGAATTACAAAAGCAATGTCTAACTGACCTGTTGTAGAAGCCAACAACCCTACTGCAAAAAGAAGCGAGTCGCCTGGTAAAAGTGGCATAATGATTAGCCCAGTTTCTACAAAAATAATCAGAAACAATATGGCGTAAGTAAGCTTATCGTACTCAGATAAAAACCACTGGAGCGTAGTTAGTGGGTCTTTTAGAAAATCTAAAATAAAGTGAATGAATTCCATGATAAGAGTGCTGAGTTTTGAGTTCTGAATTCAGAGTGATAACTATTCTGATTTCTTTCTCTTGTTCTCTTGTTTTTGTTTTGTAGTTAAAATAATACTATTGATGATTTTTAATAGTTCTTTACATTCTTCATGAATTGAGCTAAACGACTTTTCATCTATGAATTTTGTTTCGCTCAACAAACGAAGCCAATAAGATGTCTCTCTTACTTCTTTCGCTGCTATTCCTAATTTATGTATAAAGTCGGTAGTGGATTCTGAAGAAAGTGCTTCACTTACATTTGCTCCTATTGAAGTGCCGCTTCTTAATACTTGCTTTGAAAGAACATATTCTTTGGCATTTTCCTGCAAAAAATTATAAAAGTTAATGATTCTCACAGCAAAACGAAAAGATTTCTGCTCAATAATACTTTCGGTACTTTTCATAAAACAGAAATAGTAAATAAGAATTCAATATCAGCTTCAAAACACTCAGCATTCAGAATTCAAAACTCAGAACTCTTTTACTCGTCTTGCGTAATGCGGCGGTCGCTGCTGTATTTGCCGAGTTTGAAACGTTTCTTTGTTTTTTCTGGTAAAAAGTGAGCGAAAGTATCACCACGAAGTCCGATACGGATAGTTTCGAGTGGAATTACTTCATTTGGAGCAATATTTCCGAGGTTAACATTTGAACCTACCAATTTCACGAAATATACTTGTTGAGATTTCTGTGGTGCCTCCCAAATGATTTTTTCGGCAGGAATGGCATGAATAATTTCATCAACCAAGCCTTGACGTACTTCACCACTACTACGGAAAAGACCGACATTACCTCCTTCACGAGCTTCACCAATTACTTTCCATGCACCTGCATCTAGCTCAGCTTGCATCATTTGAATCCATTTGTAGGGAGCAAAAATCTTTTCAGCATCTTTCGAACCAACCTCTGAAAGAACCTTCGCACGTTTCGATAGAATATTGATGTATTTACATTTTTCTTCACTCGAAATTTCAATCGAGCCATCAGAAACCTCTGCATGCTCAAGCCCGTATTGGTCAAGCACACGTAGATAATCTTCAAATTGGTCACGAACCAAGAAAGCTTCAAAGAGCGTTCCCCCGAAATAAACCGGAATACCCGCATCTTGATACACTTTTACTTTATCTTTTAGATTTGGTGTTACGAATGAAGTGGCCCAGCCAAGCTTTACAATATCAATGTGTGGAGCAGAAATATCTAACATATCTTCAACTTCACGGATACTAAGTCCTTTATCCATCACCATTGTTAAGCCTGATTCACGAGGTTTAGTCGTGCGTTTGGGAACATGGTTTAAGCTATAATTATTTATCATCTACTTTACGATTATATGAGAAACATGGGCAAAGATAATGAATTTTGTTGTAAGGGTATATGACAATTTCGGTTTAAGTAGTCAATTCTACATTAGAAAATCTGAAGTATCGCTTTTTTAGTGCGAAACAGCATTTTTTAGCACTGAAAAACAAAAAACCTGTGAAGAAATCTCACAGGCTTTATTAATTTAATATTTTTCAAAACTTAAAATAATTATATTTCATGCAAGTACTTGCCTAAATTCTTAGAGCATATACTTCAAGCGAATCACCTCTTTTTCAGTCAAAAAACGCCATTTACTTCTTGGTAAATCTTTTTTATCGAGGCCAGCATACGTGGTGCGGTCGAGTTTCATGACTTCGTAGCCCAAGCTTTCGAAAATTCTACGTACGATACGGTTTTTACCACTATGAATCTTGATTCCTACTACCTCTGCATCAGGTGTTACAATGGCCAATTCATCAGGTTTAATGAAACCATCTTCCAACTCAATACCATTTGAGATTTTATCAAAATCTTCGTCGCTGATTGGTTTATTTAGCTCTACTTGGTATATTTTCTTGATTTCGTTAGAAGGATGCGAAAGCTTTTCAGCCAATTCGCCATCATTGGTCAATAACAATAAACCCGTCGTATTTCTATCGAGGCGGCCTACTGGGTAAATACGTTCTGGACAAGCGTTTTTTACTAAATCCATCACAGTTTTACGCTCATTTGGGTCTTCAGTAGTCGTGATGAAATCTTTCGGTTTATTCAATAAAACATAAACCAGTTTCTCACGATTCAAGATTTTCTTTCCGTATTTTACAACATCGGTTGGTTTTACTTTATAACCCATTTCGCTCACAACCTTACCATTTACGGTAATTTGCCCAGAAGCAATAAGCTCATCGGCATCACGGCGTGAGGCGATTCCTGCGTTTGAAATATAGCGATTCAATCTGATTAACTCGTCTTTTCCTGCTTCTTTCTCTTCTTTTTGTACTTTGCGTTGTACTTTTTCAGGAAGTCTACTCTTCAAACGCTCTAAGTCATAATTTGGAGCATCGCCTTTTGAAGCATTCGCTTGATTTTCTTTTAATTCGAAACGATTAGGCTTATCTTTTTTGAATGGCTTATAAGGCTCATTTTTCTGAAAACGAGGCTTATCAGGCGAAAAAGCAAACTTACGGTCGTTTGAGGTCGGGCGGCCGCTATCATCTACTTTCTTGAACGGTTTGAATGGACGTTCATCATTAGATGCTTTAGGTCTATCTGAAAATACTTTTCTTTCTCTAACTGGTTGGCTGTCGGCGGTATTATCGCGGCGTTGGAAGTTACGCTCACCACTAAACGATTTACGCTCTGGTTTTTCATCTTTACGCTGAAATGAGCGTTCGCTTGAAAATGTTTTTTTCTCGCCGAAGGGTCTTTTTTTCTCCTCAAACTTAGCTCCACCTTCTTCTCTTTTCTTAAACGAAGGCTTACTATCAAACTCTCTTCTTTTTTCGCCAAAGCCACTACGTGTGTTTTCTTTTTTGGCGAAAGATTTCTCTCTTTCTTCTGTTCTTGGTCTGTTATTTTTCATTTGACTTTCAGCATCACTGCTGTAATTTATTGATTATCAACCGCAAAGGTACGAATTTGCTTCAACAATAAAAAGAGAAGATGAAAATTTAACACTTAGATTGGCCAAAGAAGAATAACCCCAAGAAACATATTTCCTTGTGAACAAGATGGATATATAAGGTTGAATAGAGGGAAATTGTGGTTGATTAGTTTTTAGCAGGAATTATCCACTGCCAAAAACTAATTAGTCCAAATATTAAATTGGTTTGAAGATTAAATCACGGTAATCTAGCATTGATTTACGGATTACCTCCTGTGCATCTTCACGGCCATAAACATTCGAGATTTCAATAGCATTCTTCTCGTCTGGTAAACTCTTGTAAGTCAAGAAATAGTGTCTCAAACGCGTAATGATAGCTTCAGGCAATTCGCTGATATCAGTATATTTCTGGTAAATTGGGTCAGCAACTAAAACCGCAATAATTTTATCATCAGCTTCACCTTTATCTAATAGACATAGTCCACCAATCGGAATTGCTTGTAATAAAATATCGCCATGAGGAATATGGTGGCTCGATAATACGCAAATATCAAGTGGGTCGCCATCGCCTTCGAGTACTTTGTCAGTTCCACGCTCACGAGCTAATTTCGCTACTTCTTCTCCGCAATAGGTTTGTGGAATAAATCCGTAAAGTGATGGGATGATGTTTGAATACTTTTGTGGACGGTCAATTTTCAAATAACCCGATTCTTTATCAACTTCATACTTAATGGTATCAGAAGGTACTATTTCGACAAATACTGTTACTTTTTCCGGAGCGTTTTCGCCTGCCGAAATCCCGTGCCACGGGTGTGCTTTGTAAACTGGTTTCATGTTCTAATAATTCTAATTTTAAGCAAAGAAACGCAATAATGAAGGATTTGGCAAATGTAAATAACGATATTAACACACAGACAATATAGCTTATATTTTTGCCATAAGTAGTTTTACTTAATTTTAAACGCAACTATAATTTGACTATAAACATTCAAAAATAAAAATTTCGCTAGTAGTTTTTAAAGGTTTCAAAGAATCTGTAAGTTTGAAAAAGAAACATCTTGTATTCTTACAAACATTTACCTAAATTTTATCAATAATTAAAAACACTAATGAAAAAACTGCTCCTTCTGGCTCTTCCGCTTACTACTCTTTGTAGTTTCGGTCAAAGTTCTTTAAAAACTAAAATCAATGCAAAAACCGATGCCATTGATTCAAAGGTAATCACTTGGCGAAGAGATATTCACCAAAACCCAGAATTAGGGAATCGTGAATTTAAAACCGCCGAAAAAATTGCTGCACATCTCAAATCTCTTGGCATTGAAGTTCAAGAAAAAGTAGCATACACGGGTGTTGTTGGAGTATTGAAAGGTGGCAAGCCAGGGCCATGTGTATTATTAAGAGCAGATATGGATGCCTTACCTGTAACCGAACGTAACGATTTGCCTTACAAATCAAACGTAGTAACAGAATATAACAATCAAAAAACGGGTGTTATGCACGCTTGCGGACACGATACGCACGTGGCAATTTTAATGGGTGTAGCAGAAGTACTTTCTTCTATGAAAAATGAATTGGCAGGAACGGTTAAGTTTTGTTTCCAACCAGCAGAAGAAGGTGCTCCTGCTGGGGAAGAAGGAGGAGCCTACCTAATGATCAAACAAGGTGTAATGGAAAATCCAAAAGTTGATGTTGCGTTTGGCCTGCACATTAATTCTTTGACTGATGTCGGTCAAATCAGATACCGTTCTGGCCCTGAGATGGCAGCTGCAGATACTTATACCCTTAAAATCAAAGGTAAGCAAACACACGGTGCTAGCCCGTGGAGCGGCATAGACCCCATTACAACTGGCTCACAAATTGTGATGGCATTTCAAACCATCATCAGTCGTAATGTTGATATTACCGATAATCCTGCAATCGTAACGGTTGGAGCTTTTAATTCGGGTATTAGAAGTAATATTATTCCAGAAGAAGCAACATTGATTGGCACGATTCGTACATTTAGTGAGGCACAACAGCAACTTATCCATAGAAGAATGCAGGAAATTGCCACAAATATTGCCGAAAGTGCAGGTGCTACAGCCGATTTAAAAATTAATATCGGTGTTCCTGTTACCTACAATGACCCAACATTGACCGAAAAAATGGTTCCGACACTTACTGCTTTAGCTGGCAAAAGCAATATTTTACAAGCTCCTTTGGCCACTGGTGCAGAAGATTTTAGCTTTTTTGGCAAAAAAGTGCCAGCGTTTTTCTTCTTTTTAGGTGGAAGACCAGTAGGTAGTAAGGTAGCAGCACCACATCATACACCTGATTTTATCATCGATGATAGTGGATTAGGACTTGGCGTAAAGGCATTATGTCATTTAACGGTGGATTATTTCGAGAAGAAGTAAATTTAGATTTTTATACGGTTATCCCTGAAAACCCTTCAATCTTCGAAGGGACTTTCAGGGATATTTTTATTTTACACAATTTTCTTTCCTTCGAGTATCAACAATTCCTACAATTTTCCAGCCCTTATCTGTTTTCATCAAGGTAAATACATCTACTCCGCAATGGTTAAATTTATCATTCACGTAAAACTCATACGGAGTCCAAGCCATAGCCATTTCTCCATCAATTTTAATATCATAACTTGTCAGTCTTTCATCTAAAATTACTCCTTCTCGTTTTGTGCCAATTTGTTTGAGCCACATCAAAATTGCATCTTCTTGTAGCTTTACTTCTCCAGTTTTTGTTTTTCCGATTGATTTCAAAAAACACGAAGGATGCAAAACTTCACGTACCATACTTGAATCATTTTTTCGCATACCATCAAAAACTTGATTAATGGTTGCCTTTATTAATTGTTCGTCAGTTTGGGCGAAGAGTTGAGACGCTCCCATGAAGAGTAAAATAGTTAATAGTTTTTTCATAACAATTTTTTTAATGATGATTTAGCCCAAAAATACAAAAAACTATCTATTTAAGTAATTTTTTACTTTCCTTCGCAAACTTCACTATCTCAAGGCTTTAGTCTATTAAGTAATAATTTTATTTATACCTTCATGCAACATTTCTATTTTTTATACATCTAATGATTAAACCATAAACAAAATAGCATGAAAAAACTCTTTGCAATAATCTTATTAATCAATAGCTATAGTTTCGCTCAAGATTACAAACGCTCATTCAACCTACAAAACTTTAACAAACTTGATATGGGTAGTGCCTTCATTATAACAGTCAATCAAGGAAATTCCTATAAAGTTGATATAAGTGGACGAGAAAAGGATGTTAAGGAAATTATTGCTGCAGTGAATAATGGCACGCTAGAACTACATTATCCGTCGAACTGGGGAAATAATAAAAACCGACAAGAAGTTTACGTCAATATTACCATGCCTAAACTAAGTGGTGTAGAGTTTTCAGGAGCATCAAAATCGACTGTTACAGGATTTAGCAACGATAAAATGTCGATTGAGATTTCAGGGGCATCAGTAGCCAATTTTAGTATCAATGCCGCTGCCTTAAATTTAGATTGCTCTGGGGCTTCAAGTCTTAAAGTTGTCGGAAATGGACAAACCCTAAATGCCGATGTTTCGGGGGCATCAAACATTAACCTATTTGATTTTAAAACCACAACGGCTAATATTGAAGCATCTGGGGCAAGTGATGTAAAAATATTCGTTACGGGGAAACTTATGGCCGATGCCAGTGGAGCAAGTAGCATTCGCTATAAAGGAGCCGCATCTGTTAAATCTAGCACTTCAGGTGCAGGTTCGGTGAAATCGATGAATTAGTATACTTATACCAAACAAACAAGAGTTAACCTCTTCTGTTTTAGCTGACGAATTAATGAAAAAAAACAAATTTGACCTTAGTCAAACTTAATATTAGACTAAAGTCAAATTTGTTTTTACCTAAACATCCGTCCATTAAAACAGCAATGAATCATTTCTATAACTAAATTCGGGATATCTCATGTTTGTGTTTATTGGATATTTTACTTTAATGAATTTATCCAAGCAGCAATTTTTAAAGCATCGCCTTTCGGTACTTGCGGCATTGGAGCCATTTCGGTAGCATAATCAGGCCAGTTTTTTGGTTGTGGCTTATAGATTAACTCTACAATTTTAGCCTCTGAGTATTTTCTTTTCGCCACATCTTTAAAGGCTGGGCCAACCAAACGTTTATCCGCTTGATGACATGCTACACAAGTGTGTTTTTGAAGCAATGGTTTAACTTCATCGAATGTAGGTACTACTTTTGCCGCAGCAGCGGTTTTCTTTGCATTTACATCATCTGGTGTGGTAAGTTTAACTTCAGTTGTTTTCTCTGTGTTAGTTTTAAGGTTTGTCGGGCGAGGTACAAAACCAGTCATTTTTTCTCCACTCGGAATATTATTTAATGTGTAGAAAGCCAAACTATGCAATAGATTCTTCCCATCAGTATCTTTCAATCCATCGGCTTTTAGTTCGTGAATATAGTATTGACGTAAACCATCAACCAATAATCTTACTTTCATGCCATCTTCTGAAACCTTCAAACCTTTAACCGTCAAGAATTTCTCGTCAACTGTTGGACTACCATAAACAGGGTGGTATTTGTAAGTAAAACTACGAATTTGGTAGCTTTTGAAATCAGCCGCAGTAGCTTTATTTACAGGTTTTGTAAACTCTATTTCAAAACCATCGGGCATGGCTTTCATTGTTTTCATTTCGAAAGGCATTTTACCTGTCCAAACTAAGCGTTCTACACCAGCCGTTGTATTTCCTGCCGAACCCCAACCACGGTTGGTTTCGCCCACAAACATAGAACCATCACCAGCAAAAACCATACGTAAAATTCCAGATTGAAAACCTTCTCTGAAAGGGAAAGCTGCTCCTTGAAACTGCCCGTTTACTTTCTCAAGATAAACACGTGTGATATTACTTTTTCCTTGGTCTCCCACGAAAACTTGTCCAGCAAATGGGCCAAAGCCTCCGTTAGTTTCATCTTTTATAATTTCAGACGTAGAAATCCCTAACACTCCATGTGGCAACCAAACCGCAGGAAGTTTAAGTTCTGGGAAATCTTTTTTCAACTCAAAAAGGTAAGTTCCACGCTCGCTTTCAATATTTTCTGGCTTAATATAATAGCCATTGGCATCTTTATCTTTACGCGGGTTCACTTTAGCATATAATTGCTCAGTTGTAAGTTTTACAGGCGAATTTGGCTCGCTTGTCCAACGTAAACCCGCAGGATGTCCCATGAAATCTCCTTTATTTACTTGAGCAATAAAGCCTGAACCCATCCAATCGCCTTGATTATCTCCGTACCAAAATTCGCCATCAATCATACCAATTCCACACGGCGAACGCATGCCAGTTGCATAAGGCTCTAATTTTCCATCTTCTGAAATCTTCACAGCCCAGCCTCTCCACGGACGACGACTTTCACCTCTCCACCATTCTTCATCTCCAAAAGCCACATTACCAGTTACAATCATCGAACCATCTGGCAAAACTTTTGGTCCGAAAGTATATTCATGGTAATGCCCCGAAATAGGCAAGTTACACACCGTTTCGTAAGCATCAGCACGGCCATCGCCATTTTTATCAGTCAGTTTCGTAAGTTCACCACGTTGAGCACAGTAGAATGAACCATTTTTATAAACTAAACCCAATATTTCGTGCAAACCACTTGCAAATTTACGGTAGTAGGGTGCAGTACCACCAGTCATATTTGGGTTATTAATAATCCAAATATCGCCACGACGAGTTGCCAAAGCCACATCACCAGTAGGCATGGTAGTAATACCTCCTACTTCTAAAAGCATACCCTCAGGAACAGGCAGGGTAATCATACGATAATAGTCGTTTTCGGCCGAATTTTGAGCAAATACGCTCGAAAACGTCATGAGTGAAATAAATATTTTTATGATATTTTTCATATAGTCTTTTTAATTAAAATACTGTGGGTTTGAATTACCAAATTATCGAATAAGCTACTTTTGCAGCTAATGGAGCAATTAATTCTTGCATACCATTCGATTGGCGAACGCTTACAGTTCCTTCCGTAACTTTGATATAATATTGACCATCAATGATATAAAGACTATCAACTTGCGTAATGGTCTTTGCAGAAGCCAATCTTGCGTATAAGTTGGTTGCAGTACCTTTTACCGAAACTTCACGATTCAACATTTTTCCATCAGCACTTGGAGTTGTTTTGTCCGAAATATTGGCTCCAGCGTAGTCATATTTGAAGGTTGGGTTGCCATTCTCATCTAATTCATAACCTCTAGGACGATAAGTTGCATCTAAATCAGACCATGCAGTTGTTGGTGAAGCTAAGCTATTTACCAATGGTTCATCGCCTAAAAGTGTAAGACTTCCCATTGGACGTGAACTACCGTCACCACGGTCGTTCCACATTGGCGTAGTATTCAAGAAAGAGCCTTTCCAGATTTGAAATAACGCTCCGTTGTCTAAATCATAAGTATAGTGTAGATTTTCTTTGTTTCCTACTGAAACTGCGTGCACAATTCTTTTGTTTTTATTGCCCGAATTGATGTCCATAAACGAACGGAATACCACTGGCTCAGTGCTTGGATTCAAGTAAATGGGCGAAGTTGGATTTCCTACTAATGTTGAGTTTGGCGAGTGTAATGGGTGTTTTCTTACCGTTTCCGACTCAACATAAAGCCCCAACGAAGGTTGTAACCAACCATCAGCTTTCCAATAATATAATTCAAAATCAACTTCCCCTGCTGGTAATTCGATTGATGCTTGGCGTTGTCCGCCAGTTAGCCAGCCATTCTTAAATACATCCTTTCCATTGATGTTCATTTGTGTATTTCCACCATGAACTACTGAAAATGTGTATGTCCCTGCATCTGGCACTTTAATTTTTCCTGCATATTTTACGGCAAATTCATTTTCTGCATTTGAAACCGCCCAGTTCAATAAAGCCCCATTTCCACTTGTTTCAGGCTTGATTTTCTCAATATCAGCTACCGTACGGAAATTTCCTTTATAAACACCAAACTTCAAATCGCTGAAAGTAATCATTTTTTGATTGAAGCTTTTGTATTTGATATTTCTGAATGCTACATTTCCGTGGTCACCTTGAAAACGAATCGGCCCAGCCGATACCTCATTATCTACTATTGCCCCACGAGTTGGGCCACTTAATTCAACATTTTCATGAATTAAGATACCATTTAAGATAATCGACAAAATTTTGGCATTGCTGATTTTCTTTCCATTAGCATCAAAGCGTGGTGCTTGAAACGAAATCTTAATATTTTGCCATAAACCCGGAGCTTTAGCTACATTTAGGCGTGGAGCAACACCTTCATATCCTTTAGAACCTTCAGGTTTAGACTCGTCCCAACGCTCATAAATACCCCCTAAATCGCTATATTTTGCTGTTTTCTTACCCCAACTATCAAACAACTGAATTTCGTAACGTCCTTGAAGGTAGATTCCCGAGTTCGAACCTTTGGCCATCATAAAATCAAGGTCGAGGTCAAGGTCGCCGTGTTCCATGACAGTCAAAATATCTTTTTCAGTTCCATATTTACCGATTTCATTTTTGCACGATAAAATTCCAGTACCTGGTTGTGTTGTTGTAGAGTTAGTTTGGTCGATACTGGCCGAAATATTTCCAACAATACTCCAGTTTTCTTTGATAGGTCGAAACGCCGACATGTCATTGAGCGGAAGCACTTGTTGGGCGTAGGTCGCACTTGCCCAAAGGCTACAAAAAATTAGTTTTTTAATGATGTTTTGCGTCATTATGCTGGTATTAAAGGTTAAGATTACAAAGATAGAATCAAAAAAGCGATTTAAGGTAGAGTTTTTAAAAAATTTTAATATATCGAAAGTTGTAATATTTTCTTAGGTTTTGTCGTAAACTTGCATAAAACTATCACAATTTTTGCATTGTGATGCAAATGATTACTCAAACCACTGTACATGAAATCTAATCGTATCATCCTGATTCTGATATTCTTTGCTATCGGCTATTTATTATATTATAAAGACAAAGCAGGCCCAATTGGAGATTTTTGGAAAACAGTAACAGGAGTATTTAATTCAAAGGATAATAACTCGAAAGAAAAAAATCCTTATAAAGCCCCAGAGCCTGACAATGAGGCTACCGCAACTAAAGGCCAAAGCCAATATGAAGATGTAGCTACCGCAACTAATAAAAAGGAAAAACAAAATACCGAAGAAAATACAGATAAAGGCGATAATTCTTCAATTTTTGATAAAATCAAAGATAAAGTATTCGATACTGATACACAAGAAAACACTTCAGATAACGGAGATATTCCTGACTTTGCTTTTCCTGCTATTAACCGTGGAGATGAAATTATCAAGCATAAAAATTATACACTTCGCTATGAAGAAGACTATGAAGTTCCGGCTTGGGTAGTTCATAAATTACGTGGAGAATACACCACTGGTCATGCCAGTAGAGGGGATAATCAGTTTATTCCTGACCGACAAGTGAAAGATAATTCAGCTCTTTCGGGTGATTATAGTAATTCTGGCTACGACCGTGGCCACATGGTTCCTGCGGGCGATTTTAAATGTTGCCAAGAATTAATGACCGAAACTTTTTACATGAGCAATATTGCTCCACAAGTGCCTGATTTTAATCGTGGGATTTGGGAAAATATTGAAAGTAGGATAAGAGGCTGGGCCGTGCGAGATGAAGAATTATATGTAGTTACGGGTCCTGTACTAAAAAAGGGCTTACCAACCATTGGGCGATATAATAATGTGGCTGTTCCTGAATATTTCTACAAAATTGTATTATTTCATCAGCCAAAAACAGGTAAAAAATCTCGAATGATTGCATTCCTATTACCAAATGAATCTCTACAAGGCAAACGTATGAATAGTTTTGTGGTTTCGGTTGATGAAGTAGAAAAAGCAACAGGCCTTGATTTTTTCTCCAAATTACCTGCTGATATTCAAATCAAACTCGAAGCCAATAGCAGTTGGTCGGAGTGGACAAAGATACAATAATACAATAAAGACTTCGCTTAGGCGAAGTCTTTATCTTTCATATCATACGTTTTAAGTAGAAATTAGTAAATCTCAGTTCTCCATTTCTTCTGTAAAAAAACTCTACTTCTTTACCTTCTTTTCGAGATAAAATCTTATAAATATCACTAATAGTGAGATCCTTTACATGTTGATTATTCACAAAAATAAGCTCATCTCCTTCACGTAATCCCGCTGCGTAAGCTGGCGAACCTTCAATAACTTTATTAACAATATATTGATTAAAATCTAATCCTTTCGCCCTGACGTCCAACCCACTCATATCGTGCTCAAAGGCTTCCTTCATTCTATTTCGAATGGGCTTCAAAATCATATACCCTTCTCGATAATTTAGCGTAACTGTAAATCTACGAAGTAGCTCACAACCAATACTGCCTTGGCGTTTGGTATCATCAGGTGTAAATTTCATACTAAACGATAAACTATCAGGAAACGACGCTAAAATGTTTTTCATCTCCAAACTTCCCATTCTAATTTTATCGACTCTACCTATACTTCCGTTGATTTCACCGTTTAGCCCACGTCCTAAATTGGCTCTCATAACACGGTCGGGTAAACGAATTGGTTCTCTTTCTCCAGCATTTAGCAACAAAGCGTGCCCTGCACCTGTGTCAATAACGAGTCGCATAGGTATTACCTTTTGGTCATTACTTACAATAGCAATCGCATCAGTATAAGGTTTTGACTGCGTCAGTACAATTGGATACTGCGTACCCATTGATTTTTTATACTTAAACTTCTTTGGCTCAGAGAGCGTTAGTTTTTTATTCTCAAAATCAATTGTTACTACAAAATTACTGAACAAATCGTGCCCAAAGATACCATGAATAGGTACACCCAAAAATTCAGAAAGTTGTAATACATCTTCATCTAAAACGATTAAACTTTGTTGTCCTGCTACAACGTCGCCAATTCGGATGGTGTGTCCTACTGAAACATTGGCCATCAATGCTTCGCCCTCTCCAGCCCCTGCAACTTTTACCCTTCGCACATACTTTACTCCATGGCTAAGAGCTTTTTTTGGGTCTGTAACAATCGTAGAACTTACACCAGTATCCAATATAAAGTTTAAAGTATCAGAGCCGTCAAGTTGAGCTTTTAATACAATAAGATTAGCGTGAAGGTCGAAGTCAAATTTGGCGATTTTTTGGTGTTTACCAATAAAATGATAACCAAAACGGTCATCTTTTTTTCGTAGTTTCTGAGCAAAAGCTAATTGGCTTATAAGCAACAAGATAGCTATCAGGCGGAGTTTTAGTAGTTTTTCCATAGCTATTTCCCATATAACAGGTTTTTTATAATAACATTTCCATAAATAATATGATTTTTTATTGATTATCAACACAAATGTATATAAAATAGTTTTCGAAAAACCATAATTATCAGCGAAATATTTTACTATCGCCTAATTTTTTTGCAACATATGCTTCAAAATATTTGCTTGGAAGTTTTGAAAAAAAGGACTTCAATCAGGTTGCTATCAAAAAAAAAGATGGTCAATTAACCATCTTCCGTTGTATTCCCGAAGGGAGTCGAACCCATATCATCAGAACCGGAATCTGACATTCTATCCATTGAACTACGGGAACAGGGTTTTCAAACGCAAAGTTATAAAATTTTCTGCATCGGTTAAACCTTTTACACGCTTATATATCAAACGCAACAAAGGCCATGAAAACGAATGCTATGAAAATAAAACGATTTCTTAAAAATTCTCATCAATATATATAAATTTTAGTGCTTTATTAGCGAACATCTAGTTCTCTAATAAAAGGCCTCTAAATCGACATAAAAATATAAGCTGTTTACGACCGCAAAAACCATTACCCTCATTTTTAATAAGGATTAGATAAAAAAGGCGAGTAATACTCGCCTTTTTTACTTACTTAAATATTTCTTTCAGCTCAACTGCTTCTTCAGGTTTCATTCTTCCTGCCAACACTAAACGAAGTTGACGACGACGTAAGGCACCTTCGTAGTATTCAATCTCTTCATCGGTTTCGGGTTCTACTGGCGGTACTTCAATTGGGCGACCCGTTTGGTCAACTGCAACAAAAGTTAAAAATGCTTTGTTAGTATGAATTTTGGTACCTGCTGGAATATTTTCAGCCCAAACTTCTACTACTACCTCCATTGACGAATTGAAGGCACGTGTAACCTTTGCTTGTAAGGTAACGACACTTCCTAAAGGAATGGATTCTTTAAATTGTACATTATCGACCGATGCCGTTACGACAATGCGAGTACAATGTTTCTGGGCGGCAATTGCTCCAGCAATATCGAGCAAACGCATGAGATTTCCACCCATGAGATTCCCGAGAGTATTAGTATCATTCGGAAATACCATTTCGGTCATCACTGTCAGCGACTCTTTGGCTTTCTTTGGTTTTGGCATTTTTTGTTGTTGATGATTTTATTTGCTTAGAAAATTGATAAAAACCTCAAATCCAGCTCGTGGCGGAATTGAGTTATAGCATTTTTCAATAGTTTTTAGGGTAAAATATGGGTCGAAAAGCGTTATATATTCTTCTTTACTTCCCCCGAATGGAGGGCCTCCTTCGAATGCTCTATCAAATAATAAACCAACCAAACGCCCTTGTGGAACAAGCAATTCGGGCATTTTTTTTACATATTCTCCACGAAGTGAGGGGTCTATTGCACAAAAGAAGGTTTGCTCAACAATAAGGTCATATTGGCCAGCATGTTCAAAGAAGTTTTGGTGAATCACACGGCATTTACCTACGGCAATATAATCATGTAATTTTACACTTAAATTTCTGACCAAAACTTCAGAAATATCAATGAGTGTGATATTCGAAAAGCCATTTTCAAGTAGATAAAGTGCTTCATAAGCATTTCCACAGCCCGGAATTAGAATGGCTAATGATTTATCTGTCAACTGGTCGAAGTAGTCTTTTAATGCTGGACTCACACCTCCTAAATCCCAGCCAGTCTGAGATTTTTCGTATCTTTCGCTCCAATATTGGTCGTTGAGCATAATTTTAAAAATTTTCTGCAAAACAACTAACTTCGCTCGAAGAATCCTAAATAGTTTGATTCATTTTGAAGTAAAATCGCCTCATTTTTTACTAAAATTAAGCTTTTACTGTTAATTATAAACTTTCTCGCCTTTATTACACCAAACGCCCCATTTCCAATTGTAAGCATGAATCTTATTGGTTTGCTTACCTGACATATCATATACAGGATTTCCCTGATTTACCCACTCGAAGATACTTCCGTAAAAATTATGCACATTTTTATATCCTGCTTGCATAAGTTTTTCGCCAATTTTTCCACTTCTTACCCCTATCGAGCAATAAACTACGATATTCGCATCCTTGGGAATCGAGGCCACATTTTTTAAACTAAAAGTATCAAAACCCACCCAACGAGCATCTTTTAAATGACTCACTTCATACTCCTTTTTTTCACGGGTATCGAGAAAAACCACAGTTTTCATTTTTTTGATTTCCTCGCAACCTACCGTAGGAACTGCTTTCGTTACCATTACATTCAAAAGGCTATCAAAAGCTTTATTTTTTATTTGTGCATGAGTTGTTTTTGAAAAAAACATAAGCAAAATCAAGAAAGATATTCTGTTCATTTTTAATCTTTTACTGGAATAGAATAGCTGAAAAAGCAATTTTGAATAATTTACTAATGTTCAGCTAGCAAAACTTTATTTATACCAAAATTTTTAACTTTATGTTATCACAACAAACATCTTCATTAAAAAAATCCTAAAAACTCATTAAATAATAAAACATTCGAGCTTTTTTTCTACTTTCGTATTCTATAAACTTCTAAACAATCTTACCAAATTAGATGAAATTCATAAAGTTTTTCGTGAGCTTAATCGCAGCTGCTGGCTTGACTTATGCTCTGAATCGTCCGCTTGGCCAAGTACCCGCACTCGGACGTCTTTTTAGCCCATTTGAGGGCTTTTGGCAAAATGGTGAATCAAAACTTGCTCTTCCCCCAACCAACCTTCAACTTGAATGCGTAGAAGATGAAGTAAATGTTGTATTCGATGATAACCGAGTGCCCCATGTATTTGCCAAAAACGACCACGATGTATATTTCACTCAAGGCTACCTTATGGCTCATGACCGTTTATGGCAGATGGAATTTTATACGCTCGCCGCCTCTGGCCGATTAAGCGAAGTAGTTGGCGAACGAGCTTTAGAACTCGACCGCTACAATCGCCGAATTGGGATGGCCGATGCTGCCAAGAAAGTATATGAAAATGGCAAGGCCAATAAAACTTTTAATGAAGTACTGGATGCTTATTCGGCAGGTGTAAATGCTTATATTAAACAACTCAAATTCAAAAATCTTCCAGTTGAATACAAAATCATTGGGTATCAGCCAGAAGAGTGGTCTCCTTACAAAACACTCCTAATGATGATGAATATGCGGAATGTTTTGAACGGTGGTAGCGATGATTTCCGCATGAGTAATGCTCTAAATAAATACGGAATGGAAGTAATCAAGGATTTATTCCCGAATTACCCTTCCAACGAGTCGCCAATTATACCTACGGGCACGAAATGGAATTTCACACCAGTTTCCGTACCTGCTCCGCCTGCTCAGATTTCAGCCTCTTCTGGAGCAACAACAAGCGTTGCCTTCAATGAAATACCTTCGCCAACTCCAGAAATTGGTAGTAATAACTGGGCAGTAGGTGGAGAAAAATCGGCCACTGGCTTACCAATTTTAGCCAACGACCCACACTTACAGCTTACTTTGCCCTCTATTTGGTACCAAATGCAGCTTTGTACGCCAACCATGAATGTCTATGGTGCTTGTTTACCTGGGGCTCCTGGCGTAGTTATTGGTTTTAATAAAGATGTGGCTTGGGGCGTAACAAACGTAGGTTCAGATGTAATGGATTTTTATCAGATTCGTTTCAAAGACAATACCAAGAAAGAATATTGGTACAATGGTGCTTGGAAAGCAACTACTATACGTGTTGAAGAATTTGTGGTGAAAGGTCGTGCTGAGTCTATTAAAGATACCGTTTTCAGCACACATCATGGCCCGATAGTTTATCATGTAGCTTCTGATAAGAATTTTAATCAAAATGTCCCTGTTGGGCACGCCATGCGTTGGGTTGCTCACGAAAAAGAAGGTACTGATTTGATGGCTTTTTATTACCTCAATCGAGCAAAAAACTATGATGATTACCGCAAGGCACTTACTTATTATATTGCTCCTGCCCAAAACTTTATCTTTGCTAGTAATGGCAATGATATTTCGATTACACCAAACGGAAAATTACCTATAAAATGGAAAGAACAAGGTAAGTTTATCTTAGATGGCTCGAATCCTGCTCACGATTGGCAAGGTTGGATTCCTGTTGAGCAAAATCCTACTGTGAAAAACCCACCAAGAGGTTTTGTGAGTTCGGCTAACCAATTCTCAGCCGACCCTACTTACCCTTATTATTTAGGATGGAGATTTTCTCCTAGCGAACGTGCCATTCGAATCAACGAGCGTCTGGAAAAAATGCAAAAAGCAACAGTTGATAGCCTTCGAATGTTGCAAAATGATAATTTTAATGTCGAAGCTAGAAGGGTTTTGCCAGTTTTGATGAAAATTTTAAATGAAGATTCGGCAGAAACAAAGAATCCTGCTTATCAGACTTTAGCCAAGTGGAATTTGAGAAACGATGCCAACGAGGTTGGACCAACTATTTTTGAGCGTTGGATAAAGGAACTTCGTTACTGGGTCTTTGAAGATGAGTTTCCGACTAAAGATTTGAAAGCACCAATGATATACCCTTCAAAAAACAGAATGTGGGATATGGTAGAGAAAGAGCCAACTGCTAAATGGTTTGATAATATTTCAACTCCTAATAAGCAAGAAACTCTCAAGGATATTGTAAAACTAAGTTTTAAAGCAAGTATTGATTCATTAACTGCAAAATATGGCTCAATGAACGCTGAAAACTGGGCATGGACCAAAGTAAAAAGCACAGACATTAATCATTTAGGCCGATTAGCAGGCTTTGGTCGACAGGACATTCCGAATGGTGGTGGTGCAGGCATTGTAAATGCAACTACCGAACTCAATGGTCCATCATGGAGAATGGTTGTACAGCTTGATAAAGGCTGGCCAAAAGCCTATGGTCTATACCCTGGTGGACAATCTGGGAATCCTGCGAGTCCATTCTACGATAACATGATTGATAAATGGGCTAAAGGCGAATTGAATGAACTACTTTTCATGAAATCGAAAGACGAAAAGAGTAGCAGAATTACAGGGACAGTTAAAATAATTAAAAAATAGTTCTGAATTTAGACGGGGCCGCCCGTGCGGTTCTGAGTTCTGAGTGAGTTTTCTCGCTATTCTGAATTCAGAACTCTAAACTCAGAACTCAGAACGCTAAAACATGAACTATATTATCATATTAATCGTCAGTGCAATTGCACAATATTTTCTACCGTGGTGGGTGATTGCTCCTATCTCATTTGCGATTGGAGCTTGGAAATCAAAAACTGCCTTTGGAGCTTACATCGCTGCCGCTGGAGCTATGGCCACGCTTTGGGTTGGTTATGCCTTTTTCTTGAATTCAAACAATGAGGGAATCATGCTACAAAAAATTGCTGGTCTATTTTCGGAAAGTATCAAATTCTTGAAAAACCTTCCCGAAACACCTACGTTTTTTATAATTACGGCAATTATTGGCTCACAGGTAGCGGGTTTATCTGCCCTCGCAGGGTATCATTTCAGACAATTACTTAAATAAAACCAATAAAATCCCTTCGAATCAGGGGGATTTTTCTATATTTGCGAACTATATTTTTTCTAAAACCATTTAAAAAACAGTAACATTATAGCTTTTTGGGTCGAAGATTTTTGTGTCGTTCACTCCTTAGCTCATTTAATTAAAATTTACTCATGAAAAATTTTTCTATCGTAGTTCTTTTACTTTCAGCGATTATCTGGGGTTGTGACAAATCTTCTTCTACTGCTACATCGGGTGGCAAACAAGTGGCAGGCCGCATTGTTTATGTAAATACCGACACACTTTTAAATCAATACGATTATTACAAAGACGTAGTGAAAGCTTCTGAAAACAAGCGTTATCGCTTAGAAGCTGATATTGCTAATAAAGCACGTAATTTCCAGAATAAAGTAGCGTTCTTCCAACAAAAAGCTCAACAAGGTGGACTTACACAAGAGCAAGGACAAACTGCTCAGGCTCAACTTCAGCAAGAAGAGCAATCAATTATGGCCTACCGCGATAAAGCAGCTCAAGATTTAGCAAAAGAAGAAGCAAAGAAAACTGAAGATATCTTGAATAATATTCAAGCATTTTTGAAAGATTTCAACGCTGGCGATAAGTATGATATGGTAATTGGATACTCGAAAGGTGGTGGTGTATTATACGCTAAAGAAGACTTAGACATTACAAAATCAGTATTGGAAGGCTTAAACAAAAAATACGCTGAAGATAAAAAATCAGGTAAAGTAAAAGCTGATACTACCTCTGCTCCTAAAAAATAAGTAACTGAAAATGGTTCTGACTAAATTCGAATGATATTTACTCAGAACCATTTATTATGATTATATTCTACACTAAAGATTATTACGAAAATGCCTTTAGACCAAACACCTTATTTTGATTACGACGACGACGGAAAGGAATCGGAAGGCAAAGAAATGGGGTTTCTCGACCATCTTGAAGAACTTCGCTGGCACCTCATTCGTGCAGCTGTTTCGATTGTTTTCTTTATGGTTTTCGCTTTTATTTTTATTGGCGATATCTACAACAAAGTTATTTTAGCTCCAGCAAAACCTGATTTTTGGACCTACCGCATGATGTGCAAATTAGGCGATATGGTAGGAGCTCCAGGCTTATGTGTAGAAAAATTGAATTTTGAGTTAATGAGTCGTGAAGTTTCTGGTCAGTTTGTAATGGCCCTTACTTCGGCAGCCATTATTGGTTTAGTATTTGCGTTTCCATACGTTTTCTGGGAAATTTGGCGATTTGTTAAGCCTGGTTTAAAACCTTCAGAGGCTAAGTCGGCTCGTGGTGCGGTATTTTACGTTACGTTTTTGTTTTTTACAGGCGTATCTTTTGGTTATTATATTGTTTCTCCATTGGCAATCAACTTCTTGGTAAATTTCCAAATTGACCCAAGTATCAAAAACCAATTTGACATTGGCTCATATATTTCTATTTTGGCAACCCTTACATTGGCTTGTGGTATTGCATTTCAGCTACCAATTGCCATTTTTGTATTGACCAAAATGGGTGTCATTGGCCCAGAATTTATGCGTACATATCGCCGACACGCGGTAGTAGTTATCTTAATTGTTGCAGCAATTATCACTCCATCACCTGATGTAACGAGTCAGATTTTGGTGGCCTTCCCGCTCTATATTCTTTACGAAATCAGTATTATTATTTCGGCAAGAGAAGAGAAACGAAAATTAGAAGAAGAGAAAGCTTCAGCATAATCAATAAAAAAGCGTAGAATATTTCAAATTCTACGCTTTTTTATTGCTCTGCTAATTATTCTTGTATAAATCTTAATTTTGTGCATTTTACGTTTGAAAGGTTACAAACCTGTCAAACTGTTTTATCCTACAAACCCCACCTTAACATGTGAGCCATCACAATAAGGTTTATTTTTCGACGCCCCGCATCGACACAATGCTGTTGTTTTATATTTTTGGGTCATATTTCCTTCAGCATCTTTAATCGAAATATTTCCATATACCAACAATGGCCCATTTTGAAGGGGCTCGATGATGGTTTCTATATCTACTTCTTGAGCTTCCTCTTCTTTTTTAACATACGATAAAGCACCAGACGGACACTTATCTATTTGCTGCATAATTTGCTCACTATCACCATTTTCAAGTACTATCCAAGGTTTTCTTCGAGGGTCAAATACGCCCGCTAAACCTTTGAAGCATATAGCCGAATGAATACAAATATGTGGCTGCCAAATAACCGTAATATCGTCGTTTGAGTATTTTTTCGTTATTTTCTTTTGTTCTTCCATATATTAAGTTTCGATAATCAAATTTGGCAAAAGTTCGAGACATTCGAAAGACGTTTGAAATAAAAAAAACTATATTTTTTTTATTTTGCCAGTCCAGAATATCACTAATTATTGATTAATTTGTAAAATTATTAGTTTTCTATTCTAGATTTTATTGTTGGTATTATGCGTTTTGGATTGTTAATCGCTCTTTTTTTCCCGTTATTCGTTTTTTCTCAGAGAAATATCGAAGGTAAAGTTTTAGGAGCAGATGATAGAAAACCTTTGATTTTTGCCAATGTGTTTATCAGCAATTCTACTAAAAGCCAACAAACCGACGACAAAGGTAACTTTAAACTCATGAATGTGCCTGCGGGTGTGCTCGACCTCGTGGTAAGCTATGTAGGGTACGAAAAACTTTCCATTCGTATTAAAGCTGATACTCTCCGTAAACCTCTTCTGATATTCCTAAGCCCCGATGCTGTTGCTCTACAAGGTGTTACGATTAAAAGACTAAGGTTAGGTTTCGAAAAATACGGTCAACTATTCTTAGATAACTTTATGGGTCGGACTGAATTTTCGAAGTCGTGTTTTTTGAAAAACCCAAAAGCCCTTTGGTTTTCTTTGAACGAAGATGAATCTGAACTAACCATTAGAGCCGACGAGCCTTTAATTATCGAAAACGATGCTTTGGGCTATATTATCAAATATGACCTCGTTGAATTTAAGTATAATTTTTCGCAAGGATATGTGAGTTATTATGGCTACCCTTTGTTTGAAGAAATAGTAACCAAAAATGAAAAAAAACAGCATAAGTGGCTAGTAAATAGGCAAAAAGCCTATTATGGCTCGCCCCAACATTTCTTTAAATCAACTATCAACCATGAATGGGAACGCATGGGCTACAGCGTTTATACCATGTATAAAGAAGAAAAACGCTTTTTTATGGTTCCGGTTATTCCTGAAATAAAAGATAGTTTAGGAAATGTTATTCAACGTGCCTCGAAGCAAAAGAAAGAGATTGATTCGACCGAAATTATCATGAGTGCCAACCCTTGGATGCATAAATTATATACCCCGAGGCAATCACCTTACGTAAAATACCTTCATCGCTTACCTTTAGATGAAAATTGTATTATAGAAGTAAAAGACCATATTCCGTACTTAAACTTTGAGCGACAAATATATGTATTCTATGATGGAGAATGTGAAGAACCACAATTTGCCGAATATGGGAAAAAAGATATTCCCCAAAATTCAATCATCACACTTTTAGAACCTCATATACCTATCGACCCAAGTGGCTATTTGGCCGACCCATTAGCTGTATTATTTGAAGGCCGATGGGGTTACGAAAAAATGGGTGAATTCTTACCTATTGATTATCAGCCATAACTCAAAAAAATATTTTATAAATATTTTGATAAATAATTGAAATATTTTTACATTGCTTTTAGAAAACCTCATTTGACCAAAAGCACTGTGAAATTAGCCGTAATTAAGGAGACGAAGCCATTCGAACGCCGAGTTGCTCTCACACCCGATGTATGTAAACAATTAATCCAAGCAGGATTTGAATGTATAATCGAAAAAGACGCGGGAAAAAGTTCTTATTTTGAAGATACTTCTTTCACCTCCGTAGGAGCTTCAATTGAAACCAATAAATCGGCTTTACTATCTTCTGCCGATGTTGTACTGAAAGTCAATCCATTGACAGTTGAAGAAATTAGTCACCTGAAAAAAGGTGCTGTGGCTATTTCATTTATGTATGCGGCTACCAATCAAGAAATGGTTGAGGCAGCGGCCAAACAGAGCATTTCTGCATTTTCAGTCGATGCTATTCCTCGCATTTCAAGAGCCCAGAAAATGGATGCTCTGAGTTCACAGGCAAACTTAGCAGGTTACAAATCGGTCATTATTGGTGCTTATCACTTAGGTAAAATCTTTCCTTTACTCATGACAGCTGCCGGTACAATCAAGCCTGCCAAAATAGTAATCATGGGTGCGGGTGTAGCGGGTTTACAAGCGATTGCCACAGCCAAACGCCTCGGTGCTGTTGTCGAGGTTAGCGATATTCGCCCCGAAACAAAAGAACAGGTTGAATCTTTAGGCGGAAAATTCATTGAAGTCAAAGGTGATGATTCTATCAAAATTGAAGGGGGTTATGTAAAAGGCGTTTCGGAAGATTTCTTAAAAAAACAACAAGAAGTAATAGCCAAACATATCTGCGAGGCAGATTTGGTGATAACTACTGCTCTTATTCCTGGGAAGAAAGCACCTATGTTAATTCCTGAAGATGTCGTAAAAAACATGAAATTTGGTTCTGTCGTTGTCGATATGGCCGTTGAACAAGGAGGAAATTGTGCTTGCAGCGAATTTGGAAAAACTGTCGAAAAACATGGCGTAACGATAGTTGGAGAACCTAATATTCCCTCTTTACTTCCATTAAATGCCAGCGAACTCTACGCCAAAAATATTGCTACTTTCTTAACTCATCTTGCCACAAAGGATGGCTTTAAATGGGAATTGGATGAAGAAATCACGAAAGGTTCATTGATTGTACATAATGGAAGTATATTGAAATAAATTTCGGTAGTTTCGGTAGCATTGCCTGTCCGATACGCTCAACCACCGAAATTTGAACAAAAAAATAGATATAAAATACTAAATTTTCTCTTTTCTTCGGTGTCTGAGCGTAGTCGAAGACATCGAAGAAAAATCAAATAATCAAATGAACGAAATTCTTACTTTCCTCGGCGAAAATATGCAGATGATATACATCATTATCTTATCTGTCTTTGTTGGTGTAGAGGTAATCGGAAAAGTACCAGCTGTACTTCATACGCCTCTGATGAGTGGTGCCAATGCGATACATGGTGTTGTAATCGTGGGAGCTATCATCGTAATGCTCAATACTCCAGCCGATAATCTACTTTCTTTAGCCTTAGGGTTTGTGGCGGTTGTGCTCGGCACACTCAATGTTGTCGGAGGATTTGCTGTTACCGATAGAATGTTAGAAATGTTTAAAAAGAAAAAATAACCCTTCCTTCCCTTCGGCAATTCCATTGTGGCTACGCTCAGGGAGCGAAAACTAATAAGGCAAGTTGTCTTCTCGAAACTCATGGAAATAAAATATATCCTCGAAATCATTTATCTAATTGCCTCAGTGACTTTTGTCATCGGTCTTAAAATGCTTAGTCATCCTGACACAGCTCGTAAGGGAAACCTCTATGCTGCTTTTGGAATGACATTGGCCATTATTGGAACAATTTTCTTATATAATCACCCCGATGGCTATACAAGTCGAGAGCCAGTAAAAATCATCTTAATTTTAGCGGCTATTGGTGTTGGTACAATTGCTGGTTGGATAACTGCACGACGAGTACAGATGACCAAAATGCCCGAACTTGTATCATTATTCAATGGTATGGGTGGAGCCTGTGCTGCTCTCATTGGCTTAATGGAATATGAGCATAATCTGGGCAAAACAGGTGCTTTGGCCACAATTATTGCGGGTCTTATTATTGGTTCTGTTTCATTTAGCGGAAGTATTATCGCTTTCCTGAAACTCAATGAAACCATGAAAAAACCAATCAGAATCTCTTCATACAACATTCTGAATACGGCAATAATGATTGCCTTAATTCTATTTGGAGCATACATCGTTTACGCACAACCTGAGCATCTTTTCTTGGTAGTTTTATTATTTATTTGTGCCTTGATTTATGGCGTTTTATTTGTGATTCCGATTGGAGGTGCAGATATGCCAGTAGTTATTTCTTTACTTAATTCATTTACTGGATTAGCTGCTGCTTTTGGTGGATTTTTATATCAAAATCAAGTCATGCTTACGGGTGGTATTTTAGTAGGTTCGGCAGGAACAATCCTTACATTGGCCATGTGTAAAGCCATGAATCGCCCATTAAGTAATGTCATCTTCGGAGCATTCGGTGGCGGAGCTGCTGCTAGTGGTGGCACTGACGTAAAAGGCTCAATCAAAGATATTTCGATTTCGGACACAGCTATTCTTATGAATTACGCCAAGAAAGTGGTTATTGTCCCTGGCTATGGCTTGGCAGTTGCACAAGCTCAACACGTGATTCACGAATTAGAACAATTATTGGAAGAAAGAGGCGTTGAAGTAGTCTATGCCATTCACCCTGTGGCGGGTCGTATGCCCGGCCATATGAACGTTCTTTTAGCAGAAAGTAATGTTTCTTATGATAAACTCGTAGAGATGGAGGATATCAACCCACAATTTGCCACAACTGATGTAGTTTTGGTTGTTGGAGCAAATGATGTGGTAAATCCAGCGGCTAAAACTGACCCATCCTCGCCTATCTTTGGAATGCCAATTTTAGATGTAGAAAATGCTACTAACGTAATTGTGAATAAGCGAAGTATGAATGCTGGTTATGCAGGTATTGATAACCTTCTTTTCTATCAACCAAAAACAAGCATGCTTTTTGGTGATGCCAAAGGAGTTTTATCAAAATTGGTAAGTGAGTTGAAGCAGATGTAAGATTATGCTTGGCTCTGCGAAGTTTCCAACTTCGCGGAGGCGTTATGTCATCTTCTGATGACAATTTGCTGTGATAAGAAAATGAAAGAAGAAGGTTATAATATAAGAGATTTGCTTGGCTCTGCGAAGTTTCCAACTTCGCGGGGGCGTTATGTCATCTCCTGATGACAATTTGCTGTGATAAGAAAATGAAAGAAGAAGGTTACAATATAAGAGACCAAAGATTACCTCATTTTATGACCTTTACTGTTGTAGATTGGGTTGACGTTTTTTCTCGAAAAAACTATCGGGATTTGATTTTAGAAAGCTTTGATTATTGCCGAAAGGAAAAAGGAATGATTCTGAATGCTTATGTAATTATGAGTAATCATATTCATGTGGTAATGGGGTCGAAAAATGAGCGTTTATCAGATTTAGTAAGAGATTTCAAAAAGTTTACAGCAAAAAACTGCATAAACTTAATTAAAACTAAACCCGAAAGCAGAAAAGATTGAATGCTAAAACGATTTGAATTTGCAGCTCGGAGTCATAGCAGAAATGATACTCATCAGTTTTGGAAATACGGCAGCCACTCCGAAGAAATATTTACTGAAAACTTCATGTGGACAAAGTTAGAATACATTCACTTAAATCCAGTTAGAGCAGGCATTGTCGAAAAAGCATCTGACTATTTATATTCAAGTGCAAGAAATTATGTAGGTAAAAAAGGGCTTATTGACATCGATTTAGTTGAACCTAAGTTTTTTAATGCAATTAAAGAGTCAAACTTTGGGAGTCTTATGTGATTTATTTGCTCTGCGAAGTTTGAAACTTCGTAGGTGTGTACCGCCATCTCCTGATGGCAACTCATAAACAATATTTATTCATCAGAGATGAATACACGCCCGTGCGAAGTTACAAACTTCGCACAGCTAACAAACTTGTATTAAATTAACAAAAAACTATATAATAATTGCCACTTTAAATATTTAACAAAATAATATTTGGCAATACTTTTTAAATTTAAGTAGTTTTACCTACTGATTTCAATTTAAACCTATTCAATCATTGGAACCAACAAATGTACACGACCCAGAATATTACCATAAGGTCGTAGATTGCCAGTATGCTTGCCCTGCACATACACCCGTGCCTGAATACATCAGGCTTATTGCTGCTGAAAAATACACCGAAGCCTACATGGTCAATTGGGAATCTAATGTTTTCCCGGGTGTTTTAGGTCGTACCTGCGACCGCCCTTGCGAACCAGCATGTCGCCGTGGTAGAGTTGATGAAGAACCTGTAGCCATTTGTCGCTTGAAGCGTGTAGCTGCCGATAATAAAGGCGATATATCGCATTTACTTCCTAAAATTCCTTCTAAAGGCAATGGTAAACGTATCGCTCTAATTGGAGCAGGGCCTGCATCTTTAACCGTTGCTCGTGATTTAGCACCTTTAGGCTATGAAATTCACGTTTTTGATGAACAAATCAAAGGTGGTGGTATGATGCGTAGTCAGATTCCTTCTTTCCGTTTACCCGAATCTGTTTTAGATGAAGAAGTAAACAACATCTTGAATTTAGGTATTCATCAACATTTCAAAACTTACGTTTCGAGCTTAAAAAGTGTATTAGATGATGGATATGATGCAGTTTTCATAGGAACTGGTGCTCCTCGTGGACGTGATTTAACAAATCTTCCAGGTCGTGCTGAAGGTGGAGCGAATATTCACGTTGGTATCGAATGGTTGGCAAGTGTAGCTTTTGAACATACAAAATCAATCGGTAAAAAAGTAATTGTTTTAGGCGGTGGAAATACTGCTATGGACTGCTGCCGTACTTCTCGCCGTTTGGGTGGAGAAGATGTTAAGGTTGTTGTTCGTAGTCCATATTCAGAAATGAAAGCTTCTCCTTGGGAAAAAGAAGATGCCCAACACGAAGATATTCCAATTTTAGATAATCACGTACCAGTTTCATTTGTTGTTGAAAATGGGCAATTAAAAGGTATGACTTTTGAGAAAGTACATGCCGTATATGATGAAAAGGGCAAACGCTCACTCGTTCCAACTGGCGAACCTCATGTTTTTATCGAAGCTGATGATGTTTTAGTAGCAATCGGTCAAGAAAATTATTTCCCTTGGATTGAGCGTGATTTAGGCATCGAATTCGATAAATGGGATATGCCAAAAGTTGATAGCACCACTTTCCAGTCTACAAATCCAAAGGTTTTCTTTGGTGGTGATGCTGCCCTTGGCCCTAAAAACGTAATCACGGCTGTAGCACAAGGCCACTCAGCCGCAGTTTCAATCGACTTATATTGTCAAGGAAAACCACTTGATGTGCGTCCTGACCCTATGACAAACTTGGTTTCTCAGAAAATGGGAATCCATGAATGGAGTTATGATAGCATCGTGGCCAACGACGACCGTTATGTAGTACCACAAGCCGAAAAGGCCGTAACCCTTGTAGACCGTAAAAAAGAGGTAGAGCTTGGTTTCGATAAAAATGTTGGTTTCAAAGAAGCACAACGTTGCTTAAACTGCGATGTACAAACTGTTTTCACCGAAAACCGCTGTATCGAGTGCGATGCCTGTATGGATATTTGTCCAACCGACTGTATTACATTTACGGTCAATGGCACCGAAGAAGACCTTCGCACACGTCTTAAAGCACCATCTTTGCACTTAGACCAATCCCTTCTCGTATCTAATACTTTGGCTGCAACAGGCCGAGTAATGGTAAAAGATGAAGATGTATGTTTGCACTGTGGCTTATGTGCTGAGCGTTGCCCAACTTCAGCTTGGGATATGCAGAAGTTTTTCTATAATACCACCAAAGCACATCATGGGTGTGGAAGTCATTGATGTAGAACAAGTCTCCGACTTGTTCCTTTTCAATAAATTAAACGAAATTTCCTCTTTTTTGAGAATTTTAATATGTCAAAAGTCAACGATTTTGTAGTACGCTTTGCCAATGTCAACGGAACTGGTTCAGCCAGTGCCAATGGAATGTTTGCCAAAGCTATATTTAGAATGGGAATTCCTGTTACGCCAAAAAACATTTTCCCATCGAATATTCAAGGCTTACCTACTTGGTATGAAGTAAGAATAAGCGAAAAAGGCTATTTAGGCCGCCGTGAAGGAATTGATTTGATGGTTTCGGTCAATCCACAAAGTATGCTCAAAGATGTACAAAGCGTAAGTTCGGGTGGGTACTTTATGTACGATAGTACCAAACCATTACATAAAGAATATATTCGTGAAGACATCACCTATTTGGGCATTCCGTTGATGGGTATTTGTATGGAACAATACACCGACCCACGTCAACGCCAACTATTCAAAAATATCATTTATGTAGGAGCATTATCAGCTTTGCTCGATATTGAATTTGGTGTTTTAGAGCAGCTTTTAGCCGAGCAATTCAAAGGCAAAGAAAAACTCATTCCTGCCAACGTTCAAGCCTTACAATTGGGGGTTAATTATGTAAAAGAAAATTTCAGTTACCCACTTGATATTAGAGTAGAAAGACGTGATTTAGTAGGAAATCGAATCATGTTTGATGGAAATGGAGCGTGCGGACTCGGTGCGGTTTATGCCGGAGCAACCGTAGCAGCTTGGTATCCAATCACGCCATCGACTTCAGTAGTTGAGAAGTTTGAAAAATATGCCAAGAAATTCCGTACTGATAAAGAAACTGGTGAGAAAAACTACGCAATAGTACAGGCAGAAGATGAACTGGCTGCCATCGGTATGGTTATCGGGGCAAACTGGAACGGTGCGAGGTCTTTTACGGCAACTTCTGGCCCTGGGGTTTCGTTAATGAATGAGTTTTTAGGTTTAGGCTATTTTGCTGAAATTCCAGCTGTATTGATTGATGTACAACGAACTGGCCCATCAACGGGTATGCCAACTCGTACACAACAATCGGATATTACAATTTCAGCGTATGCCTCACATGGCGATACGAAACACGTTTTGCTTTTTCCAAGCAACCCGAAAGAGTGCTTTGAATTAACGGCCGATGCTTTTGATTTAGCAGAAAGATTACAAACGCCAATTATCGTTCTTACTGACTTGGATTTAGGAATGAACGACCACATGAGCGAGCCTTTCGTGTGGAATCCTGAGCGTAAATATGACCGTGGTAAAGTATATACAGCCGCCGATTTGGAAGAAATTGGTCGTTTCGGACGATATTTAGATACTGATGGCGACGGTATTCCGTACAGAACTTACCCAGGAACGCACCCAACCAAAGGTTCGTACTTCACTCGTGGTACTTCTCGTGACGAATATGCAGTTTATACCGAAGATAGTACTGCTTACGTAAGAAATATGCAGCGTTTGGAGAAAAAATGGGATACAGCCAAAGACCTTGTGCCAAAACCACATTTTTATCAAGAAAAGAATATGAGTCCGTTGGGTGTGATTTTCTTCGGAACTTCCACTTATTCTTCAGAAGAAGCCATCGACTTATTGCGTGAACAAGATGTGGTGCTTGATGCGATGCAGTTGAAAGCTTTTCCATTCAATAAAGACGTAGAGCAATTCATCGAAGACCATGAGGTTATTTTTGTTATCGAACAAAACCGTGATGCCCAAATGCGTTCGTTGCTTATCAATGAATTAGAGGTAAATCCTAAAAAATTGATTCGTATCTTAAATTATGATGGAATGCCTATCACGGCAGATAAAATTGTGAAAGAAATTAGTAAAAATCTTGTAACAAACTGAACCAATGACATACGTTCGTCCGACCTTTAGGCATCCCGATTTGCCAAAGAATAAAATAAATTTCACTAAAAAAGATTACGAAGGAGCATTATCAACCCTTTGTGCTGGTTGCGGACACGATTCAATCGGCGGAGCCATTGTACAAGCTTGCTTCGAGTTGGCGGTAGAACCACACCGAATAGCTAAGCTTTCAGGAATTGGTTGTTCATCAAAAACCCCTGCTTATTTCTTAGGAAATTCGCACGGTTTCAACTCTGTACACGGACGTATGCCTTCAGTAGCTACTGGTGCTTACTTGGCCAACCGTGACTTAGTTTACTTCGGAGTTTCGGGCGATGGTGATTCTGCTTCCATTGGTATGGGGCAATTCGTTCACGCCATTCGTCGAAATCTAAACATGGTTTACATTGTCATGAATAATGGTTGCTATGGCCTTACAAAAGGACAAGATTCTGCCACAGCAGATAATGGTTCTAAAAGTAAAGCTGGTTCAACTAACATGTTCAATGCCATTGATTTAGTAGGCTTAGGCCTTGAATTAGGGGCAACATTTGTAGCTCGTAGTTTCTCTGGCGATAAAACGCAATTAATTCCATTAATCAAAGCTGCCATTGCTCATCCAGGCTTTGCATTGATTGATGTCATTTCTCCTTGCGTAACTTTCAACAACAACGTAGGCTCAACAAAATCTTACGATTACGTACGTGAACACATCGAGGCCACTTCAACCGTAGATTTTGTACCTGTGATGGAAGAAATCACCGCAAGTTATGATGATGCCAAAGACGTTGTTTTGCATGATGGCTCGGCCTTACATTTACAAAAATTGCATCAAGGCTGGAATCCAGAAGATAAACTTTCGGCAATGAATGCGATTCAGAAATCTAAAGAAAAAGGTGAAATCCTGACAGGTTTGATTTACATTGAGCCAAATACCAATGCTTTGCACGATGTGCTTCAGACAACTAAAACTCCATTAAATACACTCAAAGAAGACACTCTTTGCCCAGGAGTTGATGCCTTGGAAGCCTTGAATCAGAGTTTGAGGTAAAATATAAGCAGTACGAGTGTATTTATTAAACATAAATACACTCGTACATAATTAAATTAATTATCTATTGATTGCTTCACATCAACCACTCTTTTATTAAGTAACACTTTTTGCGTAGATATATCATCAATCGAACTTGGACCTTCTAACACGCTTTTCTTTTCAGTTTTACGAACTTTGCTTAAATCAGCTTTTTCGTTTTCATTATAATTAACTCCCATTGAAACTGGTTTTTGGTAGGCCTCTGGCATAAAGTATTTACCTTTAGCATAAGAAGGTTTTTCCTCCTCAGAAACCATCGTATTAACAAATTTCATATAGCCATCATTTCGCGTTGCTTTTACTTCCCAACTTACTTTTACGTTTGGCTTGCTTGTTTCTATTACAAATTCATTTTCCTTTATCTCTTCACTAACGATGGCCTGGGCAAAAGTGCCAATTACAGTTAGTTGATAGCGAAACTCCTTGTTTATTGACTCAAAATAATCTGGTAGTTTTACGATTGCCTTACCATTGGCATCAGTTGTTATATTCCCACTATACATATTCAATACATCTGGACTTTCGATGGCAAAATGTCGAAGAATTTTGTTTTCTGGATCAAGAGGGTGGTCTATCGTAAAAGGTTTAGGACCAGTGGTTGTGAGCGTACCATTCACATGAACTTTACCAATAAAATAACCCGCATAGGTATTAGACGCTCCTACTACATCATTGCCACGAATACCCATTGATAATGAACCAACGGCAGGAGCAGTATTTACCCTACCATTAATTCCCGAATTTGTGGAACCTGCTGTTCCTGCTTCGGTAAAGATTGAATGGTTGTAATTAGAACTTCCATCTGCACTAAAATATCCACCTATTTTTCCTGTGGTTTCAGTTGCTGAACTTCTTACATCTAAACCATGAATTTCAGTAAATCCAGAAACAGAGGTAGTTGTATTATTAGTAGCATTAAAGTTTCCTATTGAAACTTTACCTCCTTCTACTATCCCACCGACTAATAAATTTCCAGTTGAATTTTGTACAGCCATTCGCTCTCCACCACCACCTCCTAATTCAAAGAACTGTAAATCATCATTACCAGGATTATTACGAATATTCCATTGATTAACACCAGCTTTGGCAAAACGTAAAGCTGCATCTCCATTAGCACCATCAATATCAATTATTGAAAATGAAGATGAAGATCTATTACGAATACCAGTTGCACCACCATGTAAAACATCCAATCGGTAGGAAGGTGATGTTGTTTCTCCAATACCAACATTCCCGGTTCCGTCTTGAATAACAAAACGACTACCACCTCCGCCTAATTCAAAAATTTCATAATAATCATCAGCGGGTCTATTCCTTGTGTTCCATTGATTAACTCCTGCCTTGGCGAAACGCAGAGCGGCATCTCCATTAGCAGCATCTATATCTACAAGAGAGAAAGTGCTGGTAGATTTTGATCGAATTCCTGTTGCTCCAGAATGAATAATATCATTCGGATATTGTGCTTTTGCTAAAAAAGAAAAGATTATAAGGAAAATAAAGAAATATTTTTTCATGGTCTTTATTGTTTATACTGTTTATATTTCCAAATCTATGCAATAAGTTTTCTCCTATTAATCAGATTTTACTGAACGGCATAAAATTTTATTATACGGTCTTCTATCGTATATTAAATATGTAATCAAACTCCTTCCATAAATGTGTGATTCCTGCAGAATTTACCTTTTTATATTTCCTCATAAATTCTCATTTCACGAAACTACTCTTAAACCATTAAAAATAATCCATGACAAATGTCATGTTTCAATTAGCAGATTTTACGTTGCTTTGTTAAACTTTCTGAAAAGCAATGATACAAACACTTCCTGCACATACCTTCCATATTCCCGTAATGGGCTTGGGTTTCACGATTGATACGCCATTAAAAGTAGCTAGATTTGGCATTTCTTCGGTAATTTCTATCATCGAACACGAACTCATTGAAAAAATGAGAGAATTTCACTGCCGAGAAAACGATGAAGTTTATGAGCCAATTACCGAAAAAGTGGAAGATTACAGAGCCAAAAGAATTACAGAATACCTAAATCTTTTGGACAGATTGATAAATAAGCAAGTAGAAAAATTACGTTTAGAACCATTTATAGAAGGCACCGAAATTACCAAGTATTTCGAACTCCTCCCAGACTCTTCCCCAATCAAGCAGACCTATATCGGCATGCTCCAATTGGAGGATAGCTCCGTAAAAAAACAAGTACAAGACGAACTTCGTAATGCCATTGTGGCGGGTTCAATTGATGTAAATGTAATGTCGAAAGTTGACAGAACCCATTACGACGAAAACGGTGAAATGTTACCCAAAGAATATTCGGATGCACTTTCTTCTTTTCGTGGTTATGCACAAAGCAATCTGACATCAAGTATTGTTTTTTCGGCTGGTTATAACCCTCGATTATACGGCTATATTGATACCTTTAACGACTTTTTCCCAGATGAAAACGGTTTCTTGAAAAAGAAAATAATCTTGAAAGTAAGCGATTATCGTTCGGCCCTTACTCAAGGGAAGATTTTAGCAAAAAAAGGTCTTTGGGTTTCGGAATTCAGAATCGAATCTGGTCTGAACTGTGGTGGTCACGCATTTGCTACTGATGGCCTTTTATTAGGCCCAATTATGGAAGAATTCAAGCAGAATCGTACCTCTTTACAAAACGAAATCTTAGAGGTATGTAATCAAGCCCTACTCTCAAAAGGTCTCAATGCATTTGAAGAAATACCTAAGATGAAAATAACCGTTCAGGGGGGAATCGGTACTGCTAATGAAGATAATTTTTTACTCGAGTACTATGATGTTGATGGAACAGGATGGGCGAGTCCATTTTTATTAGTACCTGAAGCTACCAATGTTGATGATGAAACGCTCCAAAAAATGGCAAATGCTCAAAAAAATGATTATTTCTTGAGTAACGCTTCGCCACTTGGAGTGCCTTTCAATAATTTCAAACATACTTCGGGTGAAGAGCAACGTTTAAAACGTATTGAGAAAAATCGTGCGGGAAGTCCTTGCTACAAAAAGTTTCTTTCAACCAATACCGAGTTTACAAAAGAGCCTATTTGTGAATCTTCTAGGGAATATTTACACGCTAAAATCAAACAAATAAAGGCAAGTGATATAAGCGAAGCTGATAAATCTGAGAAGATTAAGTTTCTTGAACAAAGAGATTGTTTGTGTGAAGGTTTGGGGGTATCGGCATTATTAAAACACGATATTAGTCCTGCCCATAAACTTACCGCCGTAACGATTTGCCCTGGCCCAAATTTGGCCTATTTCTCTGGTGTTTTTTCACTGAAACAAATGGTTGACCACATCTATGGCCGAACAAATATCTTAAACTCTTTGAAACGCCCAAATATGTTTGTCAATGAATTGGTTTTATATGTAGATTATTACAAAAACCAAATCAATAAACAAGTTGAAAGCCTTTCGGCAGCTCAAATACGTTCGCTTAAGGCTTTTCATACAAATTTACTTTCAGGAATCGACTATTATAAATCACTGGTATCATCATTTAAAAATGAAACCGAGCGTTATATTGAAGAAATGAAAGAAGAATTAATCAATTTAGAGCAAACGGTAAGTAATTTGCAGCTTCCTTTTGAGGTTGCGGTGAAGTAAAACCTTTTGGTTTAACTTTGAACGTGTGCAGGGTTTAAAACCCTGCACACGTTAGTACAGATTCTAAATTATCTAAATCCCCCTTCAAAATCAACTTCTTTCTCTATTAATCCAGCTAATCTGACTGCTATTTCGCTACGAGAAATAGGCTTATTTTTCTTATCTAAACTAAGATTTTGCTCAATAATTACCCGAGCTAAGGTATTTTTATTTTGTATAAGGAAATGTTTAAAATCACTCAAAATCGCTTCAAATTCTGCAAAAGACATACTTATACTTTTTTGTTCTGAAATACCATGATATTCGAATTTTGGTTCAAAATCCTTTAAGCCTTTTAAAAATTCATTGATTGAAATAGTAGAATCTGGATAAAACCAAGTTCTATTCGACCAATTGACAGATTGCCCTACACCCTTTAAAATGCCCGTTGCTCCTACTTGCTGAATCGCTTCCCAATTTGGGTGCGTGAGGGGTACATCGAAATACGGCATTAAATACACTTTTGATTGCAATAATATTTTCTGAATTGCCCTTACTGAAACCTTTTCGGGCGAAACTTTATTCATCACACTATATGCAGCCAAAGCCCCTGCAGCTTGACCAATTTGCATCACAACTGGCTGTAAACGAGAGGCTCCATTTACCAAATTACTCACCGAAATTGATTTTTCAGCCACAATAAAATTAGCTTTTTGTTTCGGAATCAAGCTTCCCAAAGGAATATTAAATGATGGAACTGGCACAAAATGTAAGTCGGGTGCTGCTGGATTTTTCTCGTGATGATGGTCAATGGCATAATCACCTACTGCAATGCCAGTTCGATAAAGAGGTTGTGTTTGGGAGAAAGGGTTTTCAATATGATTAAGATTCATTCTGACCAAGCCATCAATCCGTCGACTTTCTCGGTGATAAGGAATAAAAGGTAATTTATCTGTCGTGGGATATTCATCATCGGCTAAACCAAAATTTTTAAAACCCAATTCTGTTTGAAGAAAATAGACAAAACGGAGCGTAACTTCCTTAGCCGCTTTAATGGCTTCTTGCCTTTCATTTTCCGACATTTCGACCATATTTGCGTAATAATCATTACCACTAATTGGCCAATTGATTAATACTTTACCATTGGGCAGTTTAGCATAAGTCATCAAACTGGCACATGGATTTTGCCTTTTTGCGGCTGGATTATTACAAAACTCTTTACAAGCACAATTAAACTCTGAAGCCGAATAATTAGCGGGTTTGGGTAAAGTTTTATCGACATTAATTCCATAATCTTTCAAAATTGCTGTGTAAGTAAGGTCTTGAATTACATTATTTGCCTTTTCGGGAGCTATTCGTTCATGGTAAGTTGCTTGGGCATCCATGCCTAAATCATATTTGATTCCAACTTTTGCAGCTACATCACCCAGTTCGGTAGCATCAATTATAACTTTCGTTTGGATAATTTTCCCATTGGAAAGTTTTACTTGCCATCCACCATTAACCTCCTTAATATCAATTAGTTTAGTATTGAAAATCAATGAAAGATTCTTTTCAGCAGCACACATTTTACGTAAAACCTGCTGTCCAACCGATGGCTCAAAGAGCGTATTACTTACCCAACCCGTAGAAATTTTATCAGCACCACCATAGTAATTTCTGATTTGTTCACGAAACTCGCCCCATAAACCAGAAGGCATGTGATGGTTTCCATCAATGGCCGAAACACCCGCCGAAGTTAGCATGCCACCCAACCACGGCGTTTCTTCCACAATGATGGTTTTTACGCCCATTCTTGCCGATTGGATGCCCGCCATTGTGCCTGATGTGCTTCCTCCAATTATCAAAACACCCGTATTTTGAATTATTTGGGCATTAATTTGAAGAATAACAAAGTAACAAAAAATAAGAAGTAGTCTTGTTTTCATGGTGAACGTGTGTAAGTAGGCTAATTCTATTCCTCCATCACAACAGCAATTTTATTCCCTTTTACAGCCATTCGGCTGATTTTACGCTTGGGAAGCATATCAGGTAGAGTAACAGCTTTCCACACTTTAGTTGTGATATTATAACTAAAAATATCAGTATTTCTACTTTCTAAGATACTATTACTCGACAGCCAGCAATTGTAATGCTCAGACTCTGGGTGACTTTCTGTAATATCAGAAATAGTATTTTTTTGAGGATTAAACGCCCGAATTAGCCATTTCTTATCTATTTCCTGTACAAAGCTAAAGGCTTTTTGTTTTGGAATCAGATGCAGTGAACGACCAATATTGGGAGCAACAATTGTATCTTTTTTTGTGATAAGACTGTGATAATGAAGCGTTTGTGGAGTTCCTAACACAAACGTAACGAGTTCATTCGAATTTAACCATGCTTGGTACCCGATTTTACCCGTCTTTTGCGACTCAAAAATCATCTGCGTTTCGGCAGAATTTTTAATATTGTATTTTACTAAGTCTTGGTCACCATTTAATTTCCGCTGAACAATGCACGATAAATACTTTTGGTCGGGTGTAACGGTCGGAGAATACTCTGAGTCAATGGTATTGGTTACCTGTAAACCAACGCCAGTTTTGAGATTATACGACCAAATATCGGTCTGCCCATCTTGCATGGCCGTATAATAGAGCAGTGGTAGTGTGGGATGAAAAAAAGGTTGATTATCGTAGCCTCTACGATTAGTAATATTCTTAGGATTTGAAAGTGTGATGGTTCCGTTTGATTCAGCAATATCCATCAAAAAAATTTCGGTTCCGTTTTGAGCCAAAAGAATATTTGAAATGAATAGTAAGGCAAGTATTTTCTTCATAGGTGTAGTTTTGTTGGTTAGCGAAAATACCGAGAATTAGGCTAAGAAACAAATTTTACTCCTCATCCGTTGGTTAAAAGCAACGGTAATGAAATTAGCTTACTCAACTCACCCCTTCATAAATCGAATCAATAAAATTTCGATGAATAAGAATGCCAAAGCAAGCATTACGCAATATTTCCAAAGTGGCGTGCCTACATTATTTTCTTGGAAAGTTTTCACGAAATCCCCATCGAGTAAATTATCAAAAATGGTCACGTTTTTTTGTCCAGCAAAGAAATTTCTTAATTCTTCTGGCGAATAAAAATCCATTCTCGATTCTTCATTATCGTGATTTAGAGCCAAGAGCTTTTCAGTTTTTCCATCTAATTGCAACTCATAATATCCAGATTCAAGCACCTGATTATCTGATAGTTCTGAAGATTTTGGAAGTTCAAGCGTAAGGGTCGTACCCACAATTCGCTGAATCGGAATGATTTCTATTTTATTATTCGGTGAAGAAACATTTTTTAATTTATAAGTTGCATTTTTCTTAGCGTTTGGTAATTCTAAATTAATGCTTCCTTCACTGAAATTATAAGCGGTACGCTCTTGTTTACTACTCATTGAAGCAATCTTAAACATTGTAGGCACAAAAAAAGCATGTTCTGCAAAATTTCCGTAGCTTTTCTCTAAAGGCGATGCACATACGTATATACGTCCCTGTGATGCCCGAGTGGAAGTTATAAAATTCTGCATATTCTTAAATGTTAGAATCTTTTCACCAACCCCACTCCAAGTCCATGCGGCTTGCATTACGGGCGTATTTACTACACCTTGCAGTGTTGTACGCTCAAAAACATCAGCAAAAAAAGGATTTTGACGATTCGGTTCAGCTAAAGCTTGTTGACTTTGAGGCAATACAGGTTGATTATTGAGCATAAAACTTTGAATCCCGAATGCTCCTAAAAATTGACTATAAGAAACTAAATCTGGACGTTCAGATGGAAAAACGAGTAAATTCCCTCCATTTCTAACAAATTCATCAAGACTAGCTTTAAATATTTCAGAAAGCTGCTCCACACCTTCCATTACAATTAAATTTGCACTTTTAAATTGCCCTACATCAACATTAGTAGCATTATAAGCTCGATAAGCAAAAAGGCTATCGTTATCAAACACTTTCCCTATATAATCAGCCGAACTTCGTTCTTGATAAAGGTGTAAAATCTGAATTTTGGGTGAAGCATTTAGCACAAAATAATAATCATTATCGAAAGTAATAGGTTGGTCATCAAACGAAACCTTACCTCTATGAAACCCTTTATCTTTTACAGTAAAATTGAAAGTTGCAGTAGCAGAACCATTAGGTGCAATATTAACCGAAGCTGTAGAGGCTTGTGCATTATCAATAAAGAGTTTTACAGGTAGTTTTTCTACTTCTTCACTTCCCGAATTATAAACTTTTACATAAAGTACATTATTCTGCATTTCTCGAATAAATGGCGAAGCCAACCAAACCGAATCCGTAAAAACGTTTTGGTTTTTCTTGCCTTGTACAGGCACTAAAAATAGCTTGTTGAGTGTATCTGTTTTGAGTTTACGTAAATCGCCTGCAGTACTTTTTTGAAAATCAGAGAACCAAAAAAACTGATTATTGGCACTCGAATTATGTTTTTGAGCTAAATTATACTGGCGTTTATACACACTTTCAAGCGTACGTGGATTCGATGAAAAATCAACCGAAGTAAGGCGGTCTTTTACTTTGGTAGTATTGGTAACAGCTTGGTCTTCACCAGAAAAATCATTAGTAATTAACTGAATATTAGGCGATTGACGAAACAAAGTAAGTAATTCATCTATTTTCGTAACTGCCAAGTCTAAATACCTTTTGTTTTCGGTGGTATTTTGCATACTCAACGAATTATCGAGGTACAGGCTATTTACTCCTAAACCCGAACTCCTATTAGCAGCTCCGTTTTTAGCTGGCAAAAATGGCTGAGCAAAAGCTAAAACCAAAAATAAAAGAAAGAGTATACGCGAAGCTAAAATCAGATATTGTTTTACCCTTCTGAAAGAACTGGTTTGAGTTTCAACAGCTTTGAGAAAAGCCACGTTCGTAAAGAAAACACGCTTAGTACGGCGAAAGTTAAATAGATGAATAATCACTGGCACCGAAAGAGCCAACAAACCCCACAAAAAAGACGGAAAAAGAAATTGCATATTTTATAGTCAACAGTTGAGCGTGAGCAGCGTTTTACACGACAGTCAACGGTTTTAAATTATTACTAATTAGTTTTATAAAAGTACTATTTTTTTTAACGTAAAACGCTGAAAATACTTTTAAACAAAAGTCAGTTTTTAAAGTAATTTTTGTTTTCTTACACAAATAAATGCCAATTATTATGCCAAAGCAAATCCCAAACTTTCATTCATTGGTCACATAGCTTCCAAAGTTCATCACATCTACTTTGTGAATTTCTTAGGTAGGCATATTTTTAAATCGTGAAAACGCAAAAAGCTATTACTTTTAATAAAAGTTCAACTAAACCATTGAGAATAAAATACCTGAGTGATTTATACTCACATTTGAATAATGAAACTCAAAACACTTAAAATATATCAAAATATTGCGGGTATTTTAATGCTATTCTTCTTCGGAAGCCACCTTTACTTACAATTTATAATGCAATATGAAGGAGCATTTTATTACCTAACAAAAAGCATATTCGAATGGATGCTTACCCTCACCTTTCATTTTAGTTTGATACAAACTAAGCTAACCAAACCACATAATTACAAAGAATCGCTGCACAAAATGGTCGTTATTTTGTGGAGTTTTTTGGGTAGCATTCATCTAATAGCATTTCTTAATAAACTTTTATAAATTCTACTAAACCTACACAGTCCCTTACATTTTAGTAAGGGGCTTTTTGTTTTCTATAGCTACTTATTTTAACTTTGGCATAAATCACACAAAAAAACCTATTACCTATAACTTATCGTTATTATTTATGGAAGATTGGCAATTTTTACAAAAAAAGACAGGCATGACAATTGCCAAAGCCTGGATGATGATGGTGACGTGTATTATCGTTTTTTTTCTTGGAGCGGGAATATTCGGAGCATTAGCAGCTCTTCAAAATAAAAATATCGAACAAGTTATCAACGACTGGGTATTTGGTCTCCTTATTTTGATTCTTCTAATTTCGTCACTGATTGGTTTTTTCATAAACAAAAAACAATTACCTGCTTTTCAAAGAGTTTCACCTATCGTTTATGTAATTTCTTTGGTTATTGCCTTTGCGTGGGCTTATATACACCCAATTGTGGTTGATTTTTTACCTTTTAATGAAGTAGAAAGTAAAAACATACAGAATTTAGGGCCAAGTTTTATCTTAGGTGCCATTTCGGCTTTAATGTTCACAACTTTGCAAATTGGTGTTATTGGGCATGGTTTGCTTACCAACTACCTTTTCAAACAGGTTATTTTCACCGTAGCAGCCGTCAGTATCGTAATGGTTGTGCCACAAGCTGTTATTGGCTTATTTATTCAAACCCTCATCATGTTTTATATTTATTACCGAACAGCCGCTTTTCAGCTACCACTACTCATGACCCTGAGTTTTTCGGTATTAGAAGATATTTTTAAGTATAAGATAAATCATGACGTGCCAACCAAAAACTATATTCGTTTATATCTAATTGGCAATGAATCGGTCTATTACATGGGACTTTTAATCGCTATTATATCCATCTTAGGTGGTTTATACTTAATCAAAAAACATACTTTAGAGATTATTTGGCAAAAAAACGATAGCGAAAGGAATATCGAATTCTTGTAGAGTATTCACACCATTCAAAGATTTCATCACATACTTTTTACAGTTCATCACATCTGTTTTCATAGCATTTTACATTCTTATACTTTTGAATCGGTCAAACAGAAACAAAGTATCAGAAACAGCGTTTTTCGCCTACATTTATGAAAACAAAACTTTACTTCTTCATAGTGTCAGTAGTGGTTTCTTTCAATGTTGTTTCTTTCCAGCAAACACAAACCAATAATTCATTTAAACTAATAAAACACTTATGAAATGGTTGAAGGATAAATCCGAAACAAATTACGAATTGAAGCACAATGACGAGGTGCTACTTAAAATGCACTTTGATTATGCGATGAAAGGAACAAAAGCTACTTGTCAAAGTATTTCTGAGTCTTTTACGATTGAACAAGAAAACATTTGGACAACCAATACTATCATCAAAGAAAACGAAGTTATCATCGCCCGAACTTCTACTGACAAATGGTATAGTTCGTTAAGCACATTGGAAGTGAAAGGACAGAAAATAAAATTTAGAATCAGAAATAATCCATTGGCAGAAATCATCTTTTTTACTAAAAATGAGGATGATTGTATCCTTTCATGCGGCTTAAAAGTAAGTAAAAAAAGTATGACAGAAACAGTATTATCATTTGGTGAAGCTCTTATTCAAAACCCCATAAAGCACTATCTATTAGCCATTTGCTGGTATATTTTCAAACCGATAGCAGAAGATAATGCTTCGTCGGATACCCTTGTAATATTAGTATAATAATTAATTCATTTCAGGAAATGGAAACAACTACTAAAGAAGATAAAATCATTTTTTTTGTTATTACACTTGCTGCAACTACCTCTTTTATATTCATTATCAATTATGTCAACCCAGTCATTGGTTTTAGCGGTATCGATATTTTCTGTGTTTCTTTAATCATCAGTTCTATTATTACCATTGGTAACTTTGGTGTAGATAAAGAAAATATCGAAAGAAATTCTACTGCACTTTTGTGTTCTGGAGGCATTTGGCTACTATTAGCGGGCATTAAATGGTTTGACTACACCAGCCAAAAGAATGATTCTTTCATGGCCTCTATTTTTACATTTACTGCCATCATAACTTGGTGGATTTACTTTAAATTTCGTAGAATTAAAAAATAAATAAGTGCAAGAATTGGGAGAAAACACTAAATTTAAGCATCGAACTAATTAAATACATAATGAATTTTTTGTTTGGAAACTTATTAGATAAAGCCTACTGGAAAGAAGTTTTAATTCCTTTCTTTAAAAGGCATTGGCTTATTATCTTGAGTATCCTAACGGCTCTTTCGATTGCTCATACCCTATGGTATTTTACTTATAAACAGCCTTTTTCTGAGCTTATAGATACTTTTCTAAAGTTTAAACAAAACAAAAATTATAATAAGAATTATTCTTCATGGTACCAATTAGGCTATCTAGGTGCCACCTTGATACGTTCACAAAGTTTTCTTTTTAGTCTTATTGGGAGTTCAATACTAATCGCCGAATTCAACTATCAATTCTTATTCAAAAATCTGTTTGTTGACGAAGGAAGGAAAGGGAAGTTCTTCTATTTTGTGGTACTTATTTTCTTTTACTTTTTTATTTTCATTGTTTTGCTTAGCTCTTTTGGAGTAAAATCCGAACCACTTGGCTTACATTCATTTATTACCAATGTATGGATTGGCTTTTCGGTGATATATTCAGTTATACAGTATGTATCAGAATCGCACAAAAGGATTCGAGAATTGGCCATTCAAAAAACAAAAGTCGAGCTTTCGGCATTGAAAGCACAAATAAACCCACACTTTTTGTTTAATGTACTCAATAATCTTTATGGCACCGCCATTGTTGAAGAAAGTCCCAAAACCGCCGAAGGAATTCAGCAGCTTTCGAGTATTATGAGACATGTAGTTGAAGGCACAAAAAACGAGCGAATTACAGCAGATAAAGAAGTGCAATTTTTGTATGATTTTATAGAATTAAACAAAATGCGTATTCCGAAAAGAGAGAATATCAAGATTAAAATTGATATTGATTTCGACGAACAACCCACCCAAATTGCACCTTTACTGGTGATTCCATACATAGAAAATGCCTTTAAATTTGGAATCAGTATTAACCAAGAAAGTTTTATTGATATTTCGTTTAAAATTGAAAATCAGCAACTCCATTTTTCTTGCAGAAATAGTATTATCAAACAAGTAGATAAATTAGAAATTGGCACTTCAACAGGTTTAGAAAATACTCGCCGCCGTTTGATACTTAATTATCCTCAACGTCATCATTTAAAGATTTCGAATGATAATAATGTATTTGAAGTAGTCTTAGACGTAAATTTAATATAACATCATATTCATAAAATGCTCAAAGCAATTGCCATAGATGATGAGCCAATGGCTCTGGAAGTAATTAAAGCCCACGCCAAGAAAGTTACTTTCCTTGATTTGAAAGAGACTTTTGTTAGTGCAACTGAAGCTTTGACTTATTTAAAAGAAAGTCCAATCGACTTAGTATTTTTGGATATTAATATGCCTGATGTAACAGGCCTTGATTTTTCGCAGTTACTTCCACAAGATACTTCAGTTATTTTCACCACTGCTTATTCGCAGTATGCTGTTGATGCTTTTAACCTCAATGCTCTTGATTATCTATTGAAACCCATTGATTTTAGTCGATTCATGAAAGCTTGTCAAAAAGCTTATGAAAATACCAACGATGAAACGCCCAAAGTACCCTATTTATTTGTAAAAGATGGATACGATTTAGTTCGTGTAAGCATTGATGATTTACATTTTGTTGAATCTGAGGGAAATTATCTCACTTTTAAAGAATCTGATAAGAAAACAGTTACTCGAATGACAATGACTGAAGCCATTGAGATGTTACCGAAATCTGATTTCTTCCGTGTCCATAAATCTTATATTATTAACCTTAACCACGTAAAAAAGATTGAGCGTCATCAGGTTTGGGTTGGAAATGACCCTGTGCCTATTGCTGCTAATTATCGAGAAGAATTAATGGAAATCTTGAAGCGAATCTGGATGGTAAAATAGCAAAATCACTTTTTGAAAATAGAATTATAGTAACGCAAAACGTGGTTGACAATTAAAAATTCACCAATGGTGTTAATTAATCGAATGATGATGTAAGTAAACTCAAAAACACGTTCTTCGGGAGGTAATATGTAGTATAAATCAGCAGTGAAAGTAAATAATATACCTATTAGAAATAATAACCTTCTATTTTTAAAATTTATTCTTACTTGAATTCCAATAACAAAAAACAATAAAACTACCAGCCAATAGATATTGAAAGAATACATTAACGCTCGTGGATACCTATTTAATAGAAAAAGTAAATAAAAGCCTTCAACCATGGCAATCGCATAAAAAGTAAGACTTACTTTATCTCTTAAAAAATAGAACCTCAATCCCATCCAATAGAAAACTATTATTAAAAGTAGCCTAAGTATTGGCTGCGAATATGAGTAAACAATATCAAACTGTTTTTCATCAGTAATATAGAATGAGGCCATTCCAAGAATGAAAAGACAAGCATAGCAAGCAGCAAGAACTAAGAGAGATTTGTGAAAATTTCGAAGTAATTTAGAAAAAATATAGACAAACAATAAGAAGTAATCGAACTGAAAGAGAAACAAAGCCAATAATTTATCTACTTGTGTTTTTAGTTCATGCGGCTCAACCTTTACAGTAAAGTATAGGTTAACTATCACCAGCAGTGAAAAAAATAAGGCCGTAAACCTTTTACTCATTCATAAAGCCATATTGATTGATACACAAATCTATATGAATTTTCAAGAATGTTGCATTAAAATTACTAATTATTGATATTAATGATGTTAATCTTTTTAATCGGTATCATTTCAATAAATCACAGCCATCATACTTCTTGCACCGTGTGCTCCAATGACTAATGACTGCTCAATATCAGCGGTTTTTGAAGGCCCAGCAATAAATACACCATAGCTACCAACACCGCCAATTTGCTTATAAGCTCCATGCATATTGGCAACTATATTTTTCTTATCAAGCACTAAAACCAAATGTTGAGTAATAAATGGCAATGCTCGATTGAGCATGTTGGTTGAAGGAACCCAAATAGTACCATTTTCGGCCACACCTACTTCACCTTGTATAACCGCTAAATCAACTTGCTCTAATGTGTTTTTAGGCGTGTTTTCATCAACCGCAATATTCGCACTCACAAGTATTGATGCCACATTTTTTAAATCGCTATAATATTCATCTATAACGCCTTGTATAGCCTCTTTTCCAGCTACCTCAACTACTTTTCCCCCAATTCCCTCTAAAACGGTTTTGAAGCGTTCGATACTTCCATCTCCTTCAAATACGGGGACTTCTGGCAGTTCAACCAACTGAGGCTTATTGGTGGCGATACTGCCTAAAATTCTATCTCTGCTACTCATGAATTTTTACGGTTTTCTTCATACCACTCTTTAAAACTTTGTTTTGGAGCATCAGGCAGTTCGCGTGCTTTTGCCCAAGGATTTATAGCCTTGTTATGAGTAAGACTATGCGGTAATACACGCAATGCTCCACGTGCAAGTTTTCCTCCTAAATCATAAACTTTGGGCATTTCTAACATTCTTGCAAGGCCTTTCATACCCCACTTTTTAGTGCTTGAAAGTTCATTTTCTTTACCTACAATTTGTCGCCATTTATATAATTGAACGTGAATATCAATTTTTACTGGACAAACATCTGAACAAGAACCACAAAGTGTACTTGCAAACGGCAAACTACTATATTTATGTAAATCAATATTAGGAGAAAGTATCGACCCAATTGGTCCGGGTACTGTAAAATCATAGCTATGCCCACCACTTCGGCGATACACAGGGCAAGTATTCATACATGCTCCACAACGAATACATTTCAAAGAATTTCTAAAATCAGCACGTCCTAATTGTTGGGTACGTCCATTATCAACAATCACAATGTGAAGTTCTTTGCCTTCAGCCGCTTTCGTAAAATGCGAGGTATAAGTAGTAACTGGCTGACCAGTAGCACTACGAGCTAAAAGTCGAGTAAAAACTGAAAGATGCTCTAATTTGGGAATGAGTTTTTCTATGCCCATACAAGCAATGTGTACGGGAGCTAAATTAACGCCTAAGTCGGCATTGCCTTCATTGGTGCACACAACAAAACTACCAGTTTCGGCAATAGCAAAGTTTACACCTGTAAGTGCAATATCAGCCGCCACAAATTTTTCACGGAGGTGCTGACGAGCAGCTTCAGTAAGTACTTGCGGGTCTTTTTCGCCTTTTTTTGTACCTAAATATTCGTGAAAAGTATCACCCACATCTTCTTTTTTTAAGTGAATGGCTGGCATAACAATATGACTTGGAGGTTCATCGCGAAATTGTACGATGCGTTCTCCTAAGTCGGTATCCACTACATCAATATTATTTTTTTGTAGAAAAGGGTTCAAATGACATTCTTCGGTAAGCATTGATTTGCTTTTAACCATACGAATATTTCTTCCCTCAACTTTTGCTGACTTCTTGATGATATCTAATACAATCTGATTATGCTCAGCGGCATCGGCAGCCCAATGCACTTGCACGCCATTTTTATTGGCATTTTGCTCAAATTCTATTAAATAATTATCCAAATTACTTAACGTATGGTCTTTTATAGAAGAAGCCAACGAACGAAGTTCTTGAAATTCGGGAATTGGATAAATGGCTTTATCGCGTTTCTGACGTACAAACCAAAGGGTTTCGTCATGCCAAGTTGTACGTTCAAAGTCGTAGTTGAACTGTTCTGCTAATTTTGGGTGGTTCATGGCTGATTTCCGTTCAGAATTTCGGCAATGTGCATTACTTTTATAGGTGCTTGTTGGCGTTTTACGATTCCTTGAAGGTGCATTAAGCATGATACGTCTCCGCCAGTGAGAACTTTCGTACCATTACGTAGGTGGTCAGCTATGCGGTCATTACCCATACGAGCCGAAACGGCTTCTTCAGCTACACAGAAAGTGCCACCGAAGCCACAACATTCATCATTACGTTCAAGCTCAGTAAGTTCGATTCCTTTGAGTTTTCGTAGTAATTTTGAAATTTGACCATCACGCACGCCCGTAATTTCGGAAGCATTAGCCTGCCGAAGTCCACGTTGGCCATGGCAACTCAAATGCAAACCTACTTTGTGCGGAAACTCAACGGGTATTTCTTCTATTTTTAGTACATTTTCAATGAAATCGACTAATTCATACACTGATTTTCTAACCTTTTGTACTGCGGGTGTTTGCTCTATGATATCATAATGCTTTTTAATATGATACGTACAGCTACCCGAAGGTGTAACGACGTAGTCGAAATCGGCGAAAGTATCAACAAAATGGTTATATACGCCTTTCGCATCTTGTTCACAACCACTATTAGCCATTGGTTGTCCGCAACAAGTTTGTTGCATCGGGAAAACCACTTCAACGCCTAATTTCTCCAATAATTGCAAGGTCGCAACACCCACATTCGGATAAAATTGGTCGATATAACAAGGTATAAATAAGGCTACTTTCATATTTTTAAAGTACAGTTTGCTGTGACTTTGCACGGGCATTGTGTGTTCTCCTGAACGCTTTTCTATTATTTATTATAATACTACCGTGCGATATATTAACTCCGCACAATAGCTTCTAAGTTTTTTTATAGCCCCGTAGCCACGCTAAATCCTCTTTTATCAACTAATCCGCTTCTCACTTTAGCTCCTCTGAAAGTTGCAATTGGGTCGAGTGCTCCACCTGCTTGATGACTCGCCTCTGCTACCAATGCTCTTACATCAGTCACGAAACAATCTCTCAATAGTTCTTCTGCTCGCAAGACATCATTATTCTCTTGGGCATCTGCTAAAGCGATTCTATCAACTAAAAGTGCTTTGGCGTAAGTTGTTAGAATTGCATTCACAGACTGCAACAAATCTTCAATTGGGTCTTTTGTATTATGGCTCGCATCAATCATCCAAGCTAATGGAGGATTTTTCACGCTAGCATCTTGCATACCATCAACTAATTCATTGAAAATCAAAAAGAATTGGTAGGGCTTGATGCTACCCGTTGTGAGGTCATCATCACCGTACATTGAACCATTAAAATGGAAACCACCTAAGCGACCAAAGTGCATTAAACGTCCAACGATTTGTTCGATGTTTGTGTTTGGCAAATGGTGACCCAAATCTACTAAAACTTGAGCATTTTTCCCTACACTTTGACAAAGTGAATATGATGTCCCCCAATCAGGAATGACCATCGAATAGAAATGAGGTTCGTAAGGTTTATATTCAATAAGCATTGTCCAATCTTCTGGCATTGCTTTGTAAATACTTGCTAATGAATCATTTGTACGCTGATACGCATTTCTCAAGTGAGATTGTCCGGGGAAGTTCGAACCATCGGCTAACCAAACTGTAAGCACTTTAGAATCAAGCATTTTTCCGTATTCTACACATTGAATATTATGCTCAATTGCCAAATTACGAACCTCGCTTTTCGTATGAGAAAGCGAACCAAATTTATAGGAATATGCTTGGTCTTTTTGGTCTTGGAAAGTGTTTGAATTAACCGAGTCAATAGTTAAATCGTTGGCTTTCAATAATTGTTTAATCGCAGCTGCATCAGATGGAATATCCCACGGAATGTGTAAAGAAATCGAATTTGAAGAGCGATTTAATTGATTAATCAAGCCCACATCTTCAATTTTTTCCTCTAAATTACGTGGTTCACCACCATTCGGGAATCTACCAAAACGCGTTCCACCAGTACCTAAGGCCCAGCTTGGAATAGCCACTTGAAAATCTTTTACCTTATCAATAATGGTTTGAATATCAATACCTTTGCGGTCGAGTAGTTGCGTTAAATAGCTTAATTTAAACTGATGTTCAGCTTGAAGTTTCTCGTTATGGGCTTGAATAATATCGTTGCTAAGCATTTCTAATGAAAGATTAAATAGATTGATAATTTTTAGTCAGCAATTTTAGGGGTAAAAGATACCACAACATTCCTGTACTCTACTACTCAAATCGTTTTTCTGTATTCTTTTGTCCAATTTATTGCCCCTATCAGTGCAATGACACAAAATGCTGCGTAGAGTAAAGCATAGAGTTTTACTTCCTTCACAAAATACATATAAGTACTAATAATATCAATAGCCAACCACATCCACCAAGTTTCTACCTTTTTTCTGATTAGTAAAAATGTGGCAAAAATGCTCATAATTGTTGTGAAAGAATCCATGTATGGAAAGGCACTTGGCTTACTAAATAATTGAGGCAACCAATCACTGAGGTTCTTCGCAAAAGTGCCCAATAAAAATGTACAAACTAATCCAACCAATGAATAGATAAAGAACTGCTGCATTGAAAGACGTGTAATTTTCAGCTCATTTTTAAGGTTAACGTGTTCTTCTTTAGGGAATTTCCACTGCCAAAAACCAATAAGGTTAGTAATAAAGAAGAAAACTTGCAGAAACATATCAGGATATAATTGAATCTGGTAGAACATCACAAAAGCCAATGCTACATTTATCAAACCAATAATCCAGCTCCATACATTTTCTTGCGTAGATAACACAACGGCAATAAGTCCAGTTAGTGTTGCATAAAATTCAAGGAAGCTCATTTTTACTCCCCATAATTCAAAAAAGATATGATTAATATCGAAGAAATTCATAAAGACTATATTTTCCGAGAATATTTTACAAATAAAGTCTTTATTTAGGAAAACTTAATACCTCATTGGGTGAAGTTTTTTATGAAGGCTTATTAGCTAGTGGTAAGTCAATAAAGAATGTTGTTCCTTTATCTGTTTCGGTCTCGAACCAAATATTTCCACCAGCGTGTTCTACACCCCTACGAGCCATAGCGAGCCCCAAACCAGAGCCGCCAACTTTTGTGGTAAAGTTAGGAATAAATACCCTCTGACGGATATTTTCCGGAATCCCAGAACCATTATCTTGAATCTCCATAATGGCAATATTATCATCTTCGTTTCTGTAAAGACGAAGATTAATGATAGCTCTACGTTCTTTCGGAACCGACTGAATACCATTGATAATCAAATTTGTAATTACACGACTCATAAACTGGCGGTCGCCTAATACCCAAGCTTCTTTTTCTTTAATATAGGCATTGAGAGAAATGCGTTCGTCTTCGGCGTATAAATCGGCCGATTTTTGAATCAACGGAACGAGGTCGAAAACTTCGTTTCTTGGCACAGGCATTTTAGCAAATTCAGAAAACGAGTTGGCAATTTCGCTAATATTATCAATTTGCTCCGTAAGCGAGTTTAAGGCACGAGCGATTCGTTCTTTGGTTTTCGGATTATCAACCACCATCGTACGTTGTAATTGCTGGATTGATAATTTCATTGGTGTAAGCGGATTCTTAATTTCGTGAGCAACTTGTTTGGCCATTTCACGCCAAGCTGTTTGTTTTTCACTCATTGAAAGAGCTACTTTACTTTCTTCCAACTTTTTCAACATCTTATTGTATTCACGCATCAAGATACCAATTTCGTCATCAGAATTCCATTCTAATCGGTCATTGAGTTTATCAAGTGAAGTTCGTTTGAGTTTTTGAGCAACCAAACGCAATGGATTCGTAAGAATATTAGAGGCGAAATAAGACAAAATCAATAAAATTAAAAACAACCACGCAAAAACGCTGAGAATTGACGCTACCACATCGGTCACTTGACGGTCGAGGGTTGGTTTAGCATCGAAAAATGGAATACCTATTACACCAATTGGCTTACTATCATGCCCTTTGATACTCATATATACCGTTTTATAATTCAAACTTCCCAAAGATTCTGTTAAAAGAACTTCATTCTCTTTTTCTTCGATAATTCTTCTGTAAGCATCTGGATTAATAAAATTCGATAGAAGTCCATACTCATACACTAAAGGTCGAGTCGTTAAATCTAATCTTCCATTTAGATTATAGAAGTTAATATCCAACTTTGTATCTCGGGCTAAATCATTTATTTCTTGTTCTAAAAATGCCCTACTCATGCGATTTTCTAAGAAACCTTCAAGCTGAAGTTGTACTGTTGAAGTAATATTCTTAGTGTTATCGAGGTAGGCTTTTTCTTGATTACTAATAAAAGTATTATCAATCACACTCAGTGTAATCATAATTACGAGTAATAGTGGAAGCAAAAAGGCTGCATTGATATATAGTTGGATTTTAGTAGCAAAGTTTACATTCAAGTTTTTCCAACCATAACGAACAGCATAGCTTATCATGACTATAATGATAAAAAGTACTGAAAGTAGAAACAAGAATGAGAAATTTGCAAAAAGGTTTTCCCAAGCCTGATACCTTGCCGAAATGACAATTTTTCTACCATTCTGTCCAATTTTCCCCACATGATTGTAGCCATTTAGCTCAATCCCTTTTTCGTAAAGCACTGAGTCGGCAAGAATACTTACAGGAAGTTTCCGAATATAGTTATAACTGCCCGAACTAAAAATCAGATGATTCCCCCTATCGAAAATAGCATAGCTATAATTTTTTGTATCGGGGGTTTGAGTGAATTTTTTATCCAACAATAACTCGGGATAAACACTTTTAGCAAACTCATCACGAAGTTTTAGGTCAAGCACCACCGAACCAGACTCTGGGATTGGAATAAAAACTAAATATTGCTTAATAAAATTATTGCCCACATCATTGATAAAAAACACAGCAGGATTACCCGTATGATAGGAAGCTTTTTGGTAGGTTTCTTGATAATAAGATAAGTTTTTAGCTCCTTCAGTAATATCCAATGAATTACCATTTTTATCAAAAGCCAAAACTTCAGTATCGTAGCGGTCGAAATATAAATCAAGATGTTTACTTTTTACTAGTTGCTGTGTTTGCTCACGAGCCAAAATTTGTCTTGAAAGGGCTTTTCTAATAGCCGTATCTTGTGCCACAGTCTGAATCACTCTTGTAAGCAAACCTTCTCCTAATAAATCATTTTCAGCTAGATATTTTTGTCCAAAGTTTTGTTTATCAAAATAATCTTTTTTCTGCTCTTCAGCCCTTATTACGTACATGGCAATTAAAGCAAAAACAAAAGCCCCTGTAAAGAAGTAAATGGTTGTTTTATACTTGAAACTATATAAAAACCTTGGATAGCGATACAGATAAACTAATAAAAAATAAACACCTATTAGCACATAAATCCATCTAAAATCATCGATTATCGTCACCAATAGAAGTCCAAGCACAAGTCCAATAAACCATTTAATTATTCCTTGTATTGTGTTTTTATTAAAGCGTAAAAAAAGACTACTAAATAGATGAATGGTTAGAAAGAAAATAACCGATAATAGAAGATAAAAAAACAAGGTGGCTATTTTGAGCGATGAAAAAGATATGCTCAAGGCAAGGTCTAAACTAAATTGCGAACGCTCATAGATATTGCAAAGGTTTCGGTAGCAAACAAATGTAAGTAAGATTGATAACACAACCAGCAGTATAGAAACTACTTCTTGCAAAATTTTGGGTGCCTTAAAGAGTTTATAGTAGAGAGAAGAACGATAAAAACTCTGCACCAAGTAAACTACCAATATAAACACTACCCAAGTATTAAGCAGCATATCGCCCAAAGAAGGAGCTAACTCATTAATAGCCAAAAACTTAGGATTAAACAAACTCGACTCATAGAAAATAAAAGGAATACTATTAGCCAACATTACCAAACGTACAAAAAACAAGTAAAAAGCCAATAAAACAAAAGTTCTACCAAATTGATGCTTGGCTCTTAGGCGGGTAATCCAGATAATTATGTAAATCCCAAACAAGAAAATACTTATTCCTATGAGAATTAGCGTATTGGTTGGAATATTCGGAGCATTGAGTTTTTCAACTTGCGGAGGTATTATGGTAAACAAATATTTACCAGTTTCATCAACAATATTATATAAGCTATTACTGCTTGGAATAGGTGTTATTTCTTTCGGTTCTGTTAGGAAAATATCATGATTATACCCATTGGTTAAATAATCATTTTCATTACGAAATTTTCGATAAAGATTGATTAAAGAAAAAATCTCGATTTGAGCACCATTCAATCTAAAGGCAACAGAATTACTGATATACTTTCCGTTTTCAGCATTTAAAAGTAAGGTTTGCTGACCTTTTCTTAGCTGTTGATAGTTGGGTACGTAGCGGTGGTCTGACCAATAAACGAGCTGACCATTACGAAAAATAAAATAAGGATATACCGAACCCGATTCGAGGGTAAAAAAACCATTACTTGGAGACTTTTGGTAATTTGTAGCAATATTGACTAGCTCATTTTTTGAGACCAATATCTTCGATTTTACTCTACTTTTAATGGAAGAGATATAATGTTGCTCAGAAGCACCAGGGGCATCTTTCTCAAAGAAAAGAAAGTTTAATGCCGCTCCTCCAAACAAAATTACAGAAAGAATTAAGAAAATATGCTTTTTAAGAAACTCCAAAACCTGACAATGTATATTAATACTAATCTCTCGAAACGAAAATCATGCCAAAAGCAAAAATCCTTCGCTTATACTTTCTCAATAGTAAAACCCATACCCGATTCCGTTTCGGCATAATCTATTCTCAGACCAATCAAATACATTAAATGGCGTTTATCTATCAGTACTTTAACCCCATCTACGGTGTATAATTCATCATTTTCAGTGGCCTTGTCAAGCCCTAAAAGATACGTGGCGGAACATGCTCCTCCTTTTAAACCTACACGCAATGCGTAGCCTTCGGGTATTTGTGGAGAACTCAGTGTTTTTAAGATTTCTTCTCTCGCTATTTCCGAAAAATTTACCATAAATAAAATATTTGTACAAATATAAAGCGAAGAGTTGGCTTTAAACTAAAAACCTTTCTTTATAAAAGTTTCGCATAAGATTTTGCCTCCCCGCTTCGTTATTTTACTTTTGTAGAAGAACTAAGTAAAAACAATGCAATCAATCATCGAATTACTAAAAATATTAATTCCTGCCGCTGCTGTTTTATATGGCATGTACCTAACGATTCAAACGTTTCTTCAAAAACAATTTGAAATCAAAGAATTGGATATTAAGCAAAAAAATATTGAGATAATCATGCCTATTCGCTTACAAGCCTTCGAACGCATGATTCTCTTTTTAGAACGAATTTCGCCAAATAATCTTCTACTTAGAATAGGTAGTATAGAAATCCAATCTATTGATTATCAGAGACTTTTGCTTAAAGAAATTCGTGATGAGTTTAACCATAATATCGCTCAACAATTATATATTTCACACGATACTTGGGAAAAAATTAGACTTGCCATGAACGATACCATTGCTCTCATTAATACCGCCGCATCGGAAGTTTCTCCCGATGCTCCAGCAATTAATCTATCCAAGAAAATTTTTGAAATTATACTAACCAATAGTCAACAGCCTACTGCTGATGCCCTCAGAATACTAAAAGAAGAAGCTCAAAAATTATTTATATGAGTTTACTGTATATCACCCAATGTTTTATGAACTCTTTTCTTGCGGGTTTTTGCTTTAAAATTTTCAGATAAAACACTAATATTGCCATCAGTTTCAAGCATGGCTAAATTAACTTTACTTATGCTATCAACGCCGTGTTCACGCACGGCAGTATCTAACTCCTGCATAGTAAAACCCGCATTTTTTACATTTTCCCACTGAATTTTTCCTTCATAAATAAGCATAATCGGCTCACCTTCTATGATTTTTTCAATGGGTTTGAAATAAAAAATAAGTTTTTTGAGAAAAAAATTAATTAAAAATAAAGTCGCAGAAGCAATAATTCCCCCAATAAGTGATGTATCTGGCCCAACCATAGCATTCTGTACTGAATTGCTAATCAACAAGATAAACACCAAATCTACTACCGAAAGCTGAGAAAGTTCTTTCTTACCAAACAGCCTAATAGCTACCACGATAAATACATATACTGCCGCCGCTCGCAGCATTAAATCAAAATATTGCGTCATTGTATTATATTATTCAATCAAATATAGCTTAGTTCAACTGTAAATCAAGCCTAAATAGTATTGTAATATTGCATAGCTAAGGTTTTTTGATTAATATTGATAGATATTAAACCATATTACGCAACCATTTAGCCCTAAAGTACGTAATAACTCCATGGCGAATAATCAGCCAAACGAAACACCTGAAGAACTCCTCCATAAAAGTGTAAGAGGTGACCGAAAAAGTCAAGAAAAGCTTTATCGGCAGTTCTATGGGTTTGCTATGGGCGTATGCATGCGGTACACTCAAAGCCGAGATGAAGCTTTAGAGATTGTTAATGATGGTTTCTTAAAAATTTTTACCAAAGGCGACCAATACAATTCAAAGTTCCCTTTCAAAGCGTGGTTTAGACGAATCATCGTTAATACTGCTTTAGACTTTTATCGAAGCCAGCAGAAACACTATTTCCACGAAAACCTTGAAGAAGCTTATGAAGTTTCTTCTAATGATAGCAGCCCTCTAAGCCAGCTCAATCACGAAGAAATTATTGAACTCGTAAAACGACTACCATCGGGATACAGAGTTGTATTTAATTTATATGTGATTGACGGTTTTTCGCATGAAGAAATTAGTAATCAACTCGGAATCTCAGTGGGTACCTCAAAATCAAATCTTTCAAGAGCTCGTGAAGCCTTAAGGAAAATGATTTTAATTGAAGAAAGAGCCTTACCAAGCTCAAACTTCAAAACTAATTAACCATTTTTTTAAATGAATATTAATAAACATGAGATGTCAGACGATGAGTTAGATAATCTTTTCAGAGAATCGGCTGAAAAGATAGATTTTGACTTTGACCCTGAATCATGGAACAAAATGAACCAAAAGCTTGATGCGGCCTTATTATCACCGCCAAGCAGCCAAGGAGAGAATTCTTGGATTAAAAGGAGTCTCTTGCTTTTAATTGGCTTAATTACTATTATCGGTGGATATGTTTTCTTCAAACCTACACAAAACACATCAACCGAAATATCAAAAAGTAAAACGGAAGCCAATAAAAAGGAGTCAAGCAATAGTAATACAAAATTAAATGTAACAACAGTTAAAGTAGATACAGATAATTTAAGCATCCAAAAGACAGAAGAAAATTTAACCAACGAAAGCACAAAGAGAATATCAGATACTGAAATAAAAGCAGCTCAAACATCAAGTGCAAAATCAAAGGAAATTTACTCAGAAAAAAATGATAACCCTTCGACTGCTTCTTCAAAAATAGAAAAAGCACTTAATAAAGTGGTAGTTGCAAATGAGAAAAAGGCAAAATTGAGTCAAGGAAAGGAAAAGAGAAACATTCAAACAGCTAGTTTTTCCAATTCTGTTCATGACATAAATTTGTCTTCAACAAAAAATAAGGTACCTTCAAAAAACAATTCTATAGGAATTGGAACAGTAGAGTCAGATGTCAAAGCAGAAACGGGTAAAGCTTTGCCAGTAGAACTTTCGAGAGAAATTACTACAAATGAACAATCGAGCCGCTTAAATCTTAGTAATTTTGATTACATCGCTCCTAAAGGCACATTTATTCCATCAAAGATTTTAATACCTACCATCATCTTTGATAGTAAAGAAGAACCTGCTAAAGCTTTACCACAAAGTACGGCTAAATCTTTCCAAAAAGGCCTTTACTTTAGACTTGGGTTTTCGCCTGACTTGAGTATTGTTTCAACGGATGAAATTACCAAGTTAGGAAGTAATACAGCCATTTTATTGGAATATCGTATTAACCATCGTTTGAGTGTTCAGGGTGGTGTGCTCCGCTCAATGAAATATTATGATTCCTATCCTCAATACTACCAGTGGCCTTATAATTGGTCATCTCCTCCGAAAATGATTAATATCAATGCGACCTGTAAGATGCTTGATATTCCAGTAAACCTAAGGTATGATATCACTAAAAAGACACAATCAAGGTGGTTTGTAAGTGGAGGTGTAACAAGCTACGTAATGCTTAAAGAAAAGTATATCTACAATTACGAAAATCCGAACGACCCAAGTATCAAATGGCATCAATGGGAAGGCAAAACGGGCACATACTATGCCGGTGTGCTTAATTTTTCGGCAGGTTATGAATACCAGTTATTCAAAAAATTAACCATACAGGCCGAGCCACTCGTAAAAATTCCGATAGCACGTGTAGGTTTTGGGAAAGTAAATTTATCTACTCTAGGAGTTTTATTTTCTGTCAAATATCCTTTATACTTACACAAGTAAAATCTATGTTCGGTATAGTTTTTGTAGTTAAGTTCTATTGTACTCTTTTACTTAGAGAATAATAAATGTTTAACACCAACGTTTTTCCATTAAAATAATATAACAATGAAAAAAAAATATCTTTTTATTGTTTTTATCTTCTTTTCGGTTCTATCATTTGGGCAACATAAATCGACAGTAACCTCTAAAAAAGGGATAGAATGGCTTAGTATTCAAGAAGCTTACAATCGTACTCAAAAAGAACCTCGTAAAACCATTATTGATGTTTATACTGACTGGTGCGGATGGTGCAAAGTAATGGATAGAGAAACTTACACTAATCCCGAAATAATTGACTATCTCAATAAAAATTTCTACATGGTTAAACTTGACGCCGAGTCAAAGCAAGATATCATTATTGGCAATAATAAATATACTTATGATGCATCGAGTGGAGCTAACCAAGCAGCAATAGCTTTATTACAAGGAAAAATGAGTTATCCTACTACCGTTTTTCTTGATGCTCAGTATAATATGATTCAGCCTCTTCCCGGCTATCTGAATGCGAAAACCTTTCATGAAATTGTGACTTATCTAGGTGGAGATTACAACAAGAAAGAGCCATTCGACCAATATAAAAATGGTACTTATAAAGAAGTCTTTAAGAATATTTTACCCAAACTATAACTTCACATACCCAATTAAAAGCAAGCCCAATTCTTTAAGAGAATTGGGCTTTTTTATTACATCGCTTTTTCTACTTTAATTGGAATGTAGTAGCGAGAACTAATTTATATACCAACTTTCACAGCTGAACCATCTCAGCAAAAGTTATTTTGGTTCAGGGTGAGAACATCTATTTAAATGCGGGATTTAGTTCTCTTCCATGGCTTAATAGAGTCACGATGCAAATGTAAAACATATTAAGCACATCATACTACAGTAAAAATACCTGTTTTAATAGGGATTTTTACGTATTTTATAATACTACTCAAATACTATTTAACTCTTTTTAATACAAAATCTACTTCTTGAATTAAGTTCTCTGCGGGCATAGCACCTTCAATTCGATGAATAATTCTGCCGTCTGGCCCAATAAACAAATAAGTTGGATATGAATCAATACGATAAGTAATACCTACATTTACTCCTTCAAACGAATCGCCATCAACTTTATAATTCACAAACGATTTATTAAATTTCTCCATTATCCGTGGGTCTTTAAAAGTGTTTTCATCCATCCATTTACAAGGCCCACACCAAGTTGCAAAAACATCTACAAACAGTACCTTTTTCTTGTTTTTTGCTTCTGCAAGCACTTGTTGCATCGTTTTATCATTGTTTTTCACGAAGTTTATTTGCTTGACATCACCCCTACTACAGGCATATACTAATACGATGAGGCTCATGGCACTCATCAATAAAATTATTTTTTTCATCAATAACCTTTATCTATTTGATATAGTATTTACAAATTCCTTGCCCTTTTTTATAAATTTCTAATTTCCCCACAAAGTACTTATCAACATCTATTGTATTTGTCTAATCTATTTTAAGGTTTGCTCGAAAATTCTAAGCAAAATTGTTTTGCTTCGTTCAATACCTCACTCAATATAGCATCAACAAACCGTATTCCTTGATTACCTATCGCAAAGGAAGAAAGAGAAATCAAAAACAGGAGTGACAAATTTGTTTCATATTTATAAATAAAATCAGGGGCAAAGCTTATAAAATTATACTTTTTTGCAAAAAAATATACGAATAACTGTATTCATAAAAACTTCTGCTATTTTTCGGAATATTTTCTTTTGAAATTTGTTTATAATCTAAAGACGAAATTTATTTTTGTCATTAGTCAGTATTCATTGTGGCTTAAGGCTCTAATTTTCGGTAAAAAGCCTTGTTTTTGCTGAAAATTCACTTTGACAATTTTTTACCCTTCATGACAACAACAGTTATTGAAAATAGTACTTTCCGCCAAAATCTTTGGAATTCTGCCCAAAGTCTTGCTTTTCCAACAGCCTTATGGCGTTTACCTAAACAAACTGAAAAGCACTTTCTTATTTCCTTTGACGGAATTCCACAAAAATCTAAAATTGACTTTGAAGAGCTTGGTTCTGGATTTGCGTTTTCCCCATTTGAAAATCCTGATGGGCAGCAAACACTTTTTTTAAAAGCTGATTTACACTACATTTTCGATATTAATGAGTCTAATACCAACGAATTTGTAAAAGAGGTTATTACACCATCGGCACTGAACCCAAACTTCGTGGCACTTACGAATGGCCTTAGCAAGGCTAATCCGCCCAAACAAAAAAAACAAATTTCTAAGCAAACACAACCAGAAGATTTTATTCAACTTGTCAATCAAGCAATTAGTGAAATAAAACGAGATGTTTTTAAGAAAGTTGTCCTTTCACGCACCAAACAAATAGTACTACCTTCGAATTTCGATGTCGTAAGTACATTTGATAAACTTTGCCAAGCTTATCCATCTGCTTTTGTTTCAGCAGTTTCATTGCCACATTTGGGAGTAGTTTGGATGGGAGCTTCGCCAGAAACCTTGGTAAGTCAAGATTCAAAAGGTATTTTTCGTACTATGGCTTTGGCTGGTACACAATCGGCATACGATGCAGACGGTAATCTGATTAAAACTTCTGAAGCTTTATGGCGACAAAAAGAAATCGAAGAGCAATCGTTCGTTACAAGATATATTATTAACTGTTTGAAGAAAATTAGGGTACGAGAATTTGAGGAGGAAGGTCCTAAAACTGTTATTGCAGGCAATCTGATGCACTTACGCACTGATATTCTGATTGATACAATTGCTATTAATTTCCCACAATTAGCAACTGTAATGCTCGATTTACTTCACCCTACTTCGGCCGTTTGCGGAATGCCTAAAGCAGATGCCACAGCCTTTATTTTAGCGAACGAAGGTTATGATAGAGAATTTTACAGTGGTTTTCTCGGCCCAGTAAACATACAAAAGGGAAATGGAGAAACGGAATCTCAAATATTCGTAAATTTAAGGACGATGAAAGTCGAAGATAATTTGGCTACTCTTTACGCTGGATGCGGCATTACGATTGATTCAAACCCTGAAAAAGAGTGGCAAGAAACTGAAATGAAAACCCAAACTTTGGGTAAAATATTAAATACTGAGATTTGAGTTTGTTAATACAAACTCAAATCTTCAAGATGAATATTATTTTGCCCTAAAAAACGCAGGATAGCGTGTAAACCTCAAACCAACTGTAAAATCTACTCTACTCAAATCTATCGGCTTTGCCAAATTAATCGCACCTCCACCCATTCCAAAGTCTAAGGCTCTCATTTTCCCATAATTATATCCTGCTTCTACACTCAGTATAATATCACGTCCTGTTATATCATTCCCAAGTAAAAAATCAATACCCAAAGTAGCTGCCGCCCCAAAGTCCATACCCTTGAAAGTATAATTGGCATCATCGTAATTTCCTTTATCTTTATAAAAATATGCCCCTGGAGATAAGCCTAAGATAACCATCGTCTTGAAATCAATGTTTTTTCTGAAATAAAATACAGGTCCAACATATTTTATTGAGCGTTTATTAGCAATATTTCCAGTTTCAGAAACATTAAAAATATCATTAATATATGTAATTCCATCAGCCTTATTACTAGACTGAAAATTATTAAACATCATTCCAAAACCAAAATTATCAATTGGAAAATACGCTACATCCCCCCCCCAAGTGAAACCCCTCAACAATTTTTCCTGATACGAAGAGTATGGATTATCAGTCAGAATTTTGGTCAACCTATTTCCAAAGCCCCCCTTTCCTCCAACTCTCCATGCCATATAGTTGCTAAACTCATTGTTATTTTTTTTAGGTGCCAGTGGAGCAACTTCTTTTTCTTCCTTTTTGTTTAATTTCTCACTCTCATATTTTCTTTGATTAGGCGTAATATTCTTCGAGCTTGTTGGCTTTATTTTTTCTTCTTTTTTATCTATATCACGTTTAGGCGAATTATTTTTTGCTGTCGACTTTTCTACTCCTTTTGGCTCCTTCTTCAAATCGCTACCTTTGGTTTTTGTAGACTCTGACTTACGCGTATCTACACGTTTAGTAGTTGATGAATTTACTTCTCTTGCCTCACCAAGTCCTTCAGGAAGTTTGTTTCCTTTTGTTACAATATCGTTTGGGTAAAAGTTGTATTTAAAATCTGTTACTAAATTTTTGAAAATTTCGTTTTTTAAGACTTTACCCGAGGGTGAAAGGTATGCGTACACAAAACGTGTAGGTGTTTCATCCAAAATTCGGCAACGTATCTTTTCACCTGCCTGAGTTGTAATCTGGTCTCTTTGAGCAAATGATTGTTGAGCACAGAAACCTAAAACTAAAAAAAGTACAATTATTACTTTGTTTAGTTTTGTATTGAACTGCCATTTTCTTGGAAAAATTTGAATTATTCCTGAAGAAGGAAAATGAGCGTCCTCAGTGGTCGGAAGAAGTGGTTTATCAATTTCCAGATGAAAATTATGAGTAAAGTCTAACATCTTTTTAGTGATTTATTAATTTTTCTAAGTATAAGTATACAAAAATGATACCGAAAAAAGCAATGTATTATTTAGCCATATTAAAATACTGAATATCAAATATTTACAATCTATAAATTAAACAAAATAAATTGTATTATTTCTAATTAACATTCTGTTAAAAACATTGAAAGCGAAATTTCATTTGGAATATTAACAATCTATTAACGATTTTTTTTATTTCGAATACTTGACACGAATAATTATTTTTATCTATCTTTCGACACAAAATAAAATTTATTCTACAATTTAAACACAGATATACAATATGGCATAAAGCTCTACGTTAACTAAATTGAAATACTGAAATGGGAAAAATCCAAGTTAACGACAGTGAGCTTGTATCAGCGTATATCCGTGGCAACGAAAAAGCATTTGCTACGCTTGTTCAACGTTACAAATCAAAAGTATATACCACGATTTACCTTGTTGTAAAAGACCAGTACGTAGCCGAAGATTTGCTTCAAGATACATTTATCAAAGCAGTTGAGGTATTACGCGATGGGAAATATAACGAAGAAGGAAAATTCTTGCCGTGGGTGCTCAGAATTGCTCATAACCTTGCGATAGACTATTTCCGTAGAGAGAAACGCTATCCGACCGTAGTGTTTGAAGACGGAAGTAATGTGTTTAACACTCTTGAATTTGCTGAAGATTCAATCGAATCAATGCAAATTAAACGTGAATCGCACGAACACTTGCGTGATTTAATCAAAAGATTACCTGACCAGCAGCGTGAGGTTTTGGTGATGCGTCATTACGATGACATGTCGTTCCAAGAAATTGCCGATGCTACTGGCGTGAGTATCAATACTGCGTTAGGAAGAATGCGTTATGCTCTCATCAATCTTAGAAAAATGATGGGAAAATCAGCGTATGCTTATGACACAAACCTTTACCAGCACGCAGAATGATGTTATTCGTTATTTATATAATGAAACATCAAACCAAGAAAACTCTTTCATAGAAGAAGCTCTTCTTTTTGATAAAGATTTGCTTGACTTCTACCTCGATTGTGCCGACCTGAAAACAGGTCTTGACAAAATCGAACTCACGCCATCAAACTCGGCAGTGGAACGAATCCTCGACTATTCAAGAAATTACGAGCCTAAGATTTAATTATCTTGGGCTTTTTTCGTGAATATCCTTCTTCGTATCTAATATAAGGATACGAAGCTGATTCATTTTTGTTCAATGCCAATACTACATGAATCTCAAAAGGATTTTATTTGGTATTTTATTGAATAAATAGGCATATTTGCATTTTATTTAGAGCGGATATACCTGTTTTTTCGATTGAGTTGATGAATACTATCCGCACATAGAACTCTGAATCGCACGGGCGACCCCGTCGGAATTACTCTAAATGTCATTATTAGAAACTCTATATCAGCGTTTTGAAGCCAAAACTGCTTCTTTTTTAGCAAGCTCAAATTGGAAATCGAAGATTGTAATTGTAGCCGTAGGCATCATGTTACTTTCTTTTTTCAATAATTATTCCCCACTTCGTCATTTCGGCGATTATTATACGGCGGTTGTTAAAGAAAAACGCGAGTACTTTCTCTATCAAACCATCAAAGACCGAGCAGCAAGCATTACCTATAATTGGACCTACCCAGAATTTACGGGTATGAATAACCGTACCTTCCGCCTCGCCATGCCTGCCTTTGTGAAAGTCTTTCACATTCAGCATGTAAGTGTGGTATTATATGCCATTCAACTAATTTTAGGCATTGTCTTTTTGTATATGCTTGTAAACTTTTTTGAACGAACCATTCAAGATAAATCAAGTATTTTCTACGCTGTCGTGGGGATTATTTCTACGTATATTGGCTCGTCATTTTTTATTGACAACGCCAGTTATGGCGATTTTTTTGGCTATTTTTGCCTTTTTTTAGCTATTTATTACCGTAATCCGTTATTAATATTTATTTTTATTTCTTTGGCTTTTTGGGGAGATGAGCGTGCGGGTGTTGGCTCTACTTTAGTTCTTTTATGGTGGTGGTTCGTGCCACAATGGAACGAAAATAAAGCATTTAAAATTCAAGTAAACTTACAAATGTTGGCGGTTGTTGCCTCATGGATAGCCTACGGGGTGGTAAGAAAGTTTTATTTAATTGATACCTTGGGCATGCATCACACCACTAAACCTGGAGAATTTGCCGAAATGTTTGGTGGAAGCTGGCCAGTTTGGGGCTTTAAATTCTTATGGGTTTTTGAAGGTTGGTGGATACTTATTCTATTAGCTTTTGTTTTTATGGCAATTGCTAAAGATTGGTTAAGATTATTAGCAATACTTGGGGCTTTAATGGCTATGCTGGTAGGTTCGCTTACCACTTTCGACTCTACTCGTAGTGGTTCTTATGGCATTATTGCTATTTTTCTTGCTTTAGTATTTGCTCAAAAACACCTCACTGAAAAAGAATTAAAGATATTACTTTTATTGATAGCCATTATTTGCTTCTTACACCCAATGGCTACTCGTACTGATGGGACAGGCTTTTTCTTGATGTAACAGCAATGTTTGTGTAACTTTGTGCTGTTTTGAAGGTAAAACTCATTCAAAGCTAATAAATGATGGGTTTTAAGGCCTATCTGTTTTAGAAATCTTTTTAAATTCTGTCAAAATTAGATGTGTAAACTCCTTTTAGTTGTTCCGTGCTACAATGAGCAAGAAATTCTTGAGAAAACTTACAGTACTTTATTGACCTATTTCTCAGAATTGAAGGAGCGAAATGCCATCACAGCTGATAGTAAAATTTGCTTTGTGAATGACGGAAGCCGAGATTCGACATGGATAATCATTGATAGTATCTGTAAAAGAGATGCCAACGTGATTGGTTTAAAACTTTCTCGCAATTTTGGCCATCAAGCGGCCTTAGTAGCAGGCTTACTACACCATAAAAACCAATTTGATTGCTATATTTCGATTGATGCCGACCTTCAAGATGACCTCCGTGCGATAGACAGCATGCTTGAAAAATATAAAGAAGGCTCAAAAATTGTCTATGGAGTTCGCAATGATAGAAGCAGTGATTCGTTTTTTAAACGTTTTACCGCCGAGACTTTCTATAAATTAATGCAAAGAATGGGCGTACCTACCGTTTACAATCATGCAGATTTTAGACTGATTGATAATCAGGTACTAGCAGAATTTTCGAACTTTGGAGAAACCAACCTTTTTATTCGCGGAATCATTCCAATGATTGGCTTCCAGAGCGATAAAGTGTATTACAAACGCTTAGAACGCGAGGCGGGAGAATCGAAATATCCACTTAAGAAAATGCTTATTTTCGCTTGGAATGGTATTACATCTTTTTCTACAGTTCCGATGAAATTGGTACTTTGGTTTGGTGTTATAAACTTCCTCATTGCGATGGGAATTACGGTTTGGGTATTGGTATGCAAACTATTTGGGTTCACGGTTCAGGGCTGGACTTCTATCGTCTTACCAATGACTTTCTTTAGTGGCTCTAATATGATTGCCATTGGCCTGATTGGTGAATACGTAGGCAAAATTTACGAAGAGGTAAAAGCCCGACCAAGATATATCATTGAAACGGTTCTGAATGAAGAAAATAATTAAAAATCTAACAAGATTACATAGAAATAAGGCATTGTTTAAGCTCAAACAATGCCTATTTTTTGTTTTGATATTTTCTGGTGTATATGCACAAATTCCAACCAATACTTGGCGAACACACGCCGATTATTTCAATGCCCGTGGCTTAGAGATTGTTGAAAAAAACAAAATTTACTGCTTCTCGAAAAATGGATTTTTCTTTTTTGATAAAACAAATAATCAAACAACAACTCTCTCCAAACTTGATAATCTGAGTGAAACAAGTATCGCTCAAATTCGATACAGTTCTACTCTAAAAACGCTACTCATTGCCTACCAAACTGGTAATTTAGATTTTATGAGTGTCAATGCCGAAGGTAAGCCAGATGGAATTAAAAACTTAAATTTTATTAAAAACACCGATGCCATTCAAGGCAGTAAAAGCATCAATCAAATTGAGTTCAAAGATGATTTTGCCTATTTGGCTGCTGATTTTGGCTTAGTATTAGTTGATGTAAAAAAGCAAGAAATTAAGGAAACCTACCAAAATCTTGGTAAAGAAGGCAAAAAAGTAGGCATTAAACAACTTACTTTTGCTCGGGATAGTATCTTTCTAAACACCACTGATGGCATATTAGGAGCAAAATTTTCCAATAACATTAATTTACAATTTTATGGCAATTGGAAAACCATCATCGATAATCAACTTTTCAAGGCTCCTGTCTTTCCTAAAGACGCTCTCATTGTTTCGCCTATTGAACAAGAAACCGATACTGAAGGAAAAACTTGGATAGCAGATTCTCAAAATGGCTTAATTTCTAATCTGCAAGGAAGTTTTAAAACTTTTAGCCCAAATGGTGTGAAGGGTGATATATTTTCCGTTTATTCTCAGAACCAGAAAATTCATGCGAGTGGGATTTGGGGCAATACTTTCAATGATAACATCTGGCAAAATGTAGCACTCAATCAATTACCGCAAAACAATAAAACAATTACGGATACTTATGGTTATCGTTGGCAAATAAATGGGCAAATATTAAGTGTGGCCGACCCCGCCACGAATCGCTTACGATATTATACTTCCAGCAATGAGCTACCAAGCATCTATGTCAATTCTATAGCTTTAGACCGAGATAATTTACTTTGGATTGGTACTACCAATGGAGTAGCTGTGATTATTACTTCAAAAGATATTTTTACTACATCAACCAAACCTTATACGCCTTTTTACAAAACCCGCCGATTACTTTTACAAGAGGTTGTCAACAAAATTGTAGTGGATGGTGGAAATAGAAAATGGATTGCCACACAAAATGGTCTGAATCTTTTTTCTGCCTCAGCAGATGAACAAATCTTAAATTTTACAGAAGAAAATAGCCCGCTTTTTTCAAAAAATGTCATTGATTTAGCCCTTGACCCGCTTTCGGGCGAACTATTTGTGCTTACCCAAGAAGGCCTCCTTTCTTACCGAAGTGATGCTTCAGATGCCAATGAAAATTTTAGTAAAATCAAAATCTTTCCGAATCCTGTTCGGCCAGAGTTTTCGGGAGAGCTAACCATTACAGGTTTAAGAGAAAATACCAATATCAAAATAACCGATGCCGCAGGACGGCTGATTCACGAAACTAAATCGAATGGCGGAACGGCCATTTGGAATCTCCAAACTCCACAAGGTGAACGTGCTTCTACGGGTATTTACATGATTTTGGGAGTATCAGAAGATGGTTCGGAGAAGTTTGTTGGAAAATTTGTTGTAATCAAATAAAAACATGAGTTATCCTATATCTTTAAACAAGAGTATGGGATAATTTACTCGAAAGATTTGTTTTCTTGCCGTCAGTTTTAACTGATGGAATCCAGCAAAAACAAACTTGACTTCAGTCAAACTTAAATGGCTCGACTAAAGTCAAATTTTGAAATCATACCAATATCGTCAGCTAAAGCAGACGGCAATGAGTTATTTTCTTAATGATATTTATTATTTCTAATTACTTCGTTACTAATTTGGTAGTAACATAAAAATTCTCATCAACTTTCAATTCTGACTTGCCTTTGATGATTTTCCAAGCAGTTGTTGGATAAATAAACTCTTCTTTTCCGCCATCAATGGTCACTTTTACAGGCATATCAAAACCTTCTACACAATTATTCCAACGATAACTAATTTTATTATTCTCTAAAGAATATTCCAAAACAGGAATTCTGACATCACGCAAATATTGGTCAAAAATCTTATCTAAATCTCGGCCTACGTTTTTCGATAAATAATCTTCGATTTGCTGAGTCGTAACGGTTTGGTGATAAAAAGTCTTATTCAAACCTCTCAAAATTTGACGCCATTTTTCGTCATTATTTGTAATTTGGCGAATCGTATGAAGCATATTTCCTCCCTTTGGATACATATCACCCGAGCCGCTTTTGTTCACATCATACGAGCCAATAATCGGAATATCATTTCTGATTCCCTTACGAGTACCAATTACATACTCTGATGCTGCTTTTTTGCCAAAATAATACTCGGTGTAAAGACTTTCTGAATAGTTCGTAAAACTCTCGTGAATCCACATATCGGCTACGTCCTTATAAGTAATATTATTGGCAAACCACTCATGCCCCGACTCGTGGATAATGATAAAATCCCATTTCAAACCCCAACCCGTACCAGACAAATCTCGACCTAAATATCCATTTTGATATTTATTTCCATAAGTCACCGAACTTTGGTGTTCCATTCCCAAGTACGGCACTTCTACTAATTTATAACCATCTTCGTAGAAAGGATATGGGCCAAACCAATGTTCAAAAGCCTTCATCATCATGCCTGCTTGCTTGAATTGCTCTTTAGCTTTGTCAAGATTTTCGGGCAAAACATAATAATCCATCGTTAGTTTCCCCTTTTCGCCATCATAGATTTCTCCAAAATGCACATAATTACCAATGTTTACATTTACTCCATAATTATTGATAGGATTCTTCACAAACCAATCGAAAGTTTTTGTTCCATCGGCATTTTCGGTAGTTTTTCTAAGCCTTCCATTCGACACATCCATCAAACCTTTTGGTGCGGTAATACTGACGAGCATACTATCACATTCGTCATACATGTGGTCTTTACAAGGCCACCAAGCACTCGACCCTAATCCTTGGCACGAAGTAGCCACAAAATCGTTGCCCGCTTTATCTTTCACCCATTGAAAGCCGCCATCCCAAGGTGGACGCTTCGCTACAATTGGTTTTCCAGAATAAGTCACCACGATTGACTCGTTTTTGCCTTTTACTTGGGCTTTTTTCAACGAAATCATGTAGGCATTTGCTCCGTCTTTTTTGAAAGAAAGTTCTTGTCCATCTTGTGTAACTTTCTCTATTTGTAAAGGTGGTTGAAGGTCAATTTGAATAGTTTGGTAGGGCTTTAGCACTTCATAAAATACAGTTGTGCTACCAGCAATTGCTTTTTCGGCTGGATTTACTTTTACTCGAAGTTCGTAATATTTCAAATCCCACCACACACGCTCAGGTGTGATGCTCCCACGTAGTGAATCTTCACGAGTAAATGTTTCTTTAGATTTTTGGCCACAGGCTCCGATAGCTGAAAGAAAAGGAAGGAAAAAATAAGTGAGCTTTAGCAATTTCATAAAATGCAAATTGATTGTTGGAAGTGAATAAACGGATAACAAAAAAATTGGAGAATACTCCCCAATTCTCACCCGAATTTTTCGCAATATAACCAAAAAATATATCTGCACTAAAGCTTCATTCCTAAAACCTATCTAAATTTATAATTCTCTATAACGAAGTATTGCCTTGCGATGGTGCAAGATATGATAATGCATAAAATAATAAAACTCTCTGATAGTCAGATTTTTAAGCAATGGATGCTTGATACAATATTCATCTAAATCAGCTTCTGAATAATTGTCAAGCAAGTCTGATAAAGTTTGGTGATGTTTTTTGAAACTTTCTATTAAAACCATTTTTGAAGGATTCTCAGGCATTTGTGGCACAAAGCCTCCTCTGGCCGTCACACCTGTCCCCAAAGCAGTCAAATATCGCTCTACTAAGCCTTCATACGATAATGTTGGACGGTCTATTTTACCAAACTGTTGTTCAAGAAAAGTCTTTGGTAGAGCCAAACCTTGATTCAAACCTTTCACCGACTGAGTTAGGTGCAGTATATTTTCGGCAATTGACCATTTTTCTCCGATTGGTGCAAAAAAGCGGCTTTCTTCGATGTTTTCTACATCCGAAACAATTGTTTGATAGCATTCTTCTAATGCTTTTTTTAGTTCTTCTTTTGTCATCTTTGTAGGACAAGTTTTTAACTTGTCAGTTATGAGAGAATAATAATTTCAAAAAATCATGAACGAAGTCGGAGCTTCGTTCCACAGTAGGAATCATGAGAGCATTCATAAACGTATGCTCTCTGACCAAATTACCTGTTAACACACTATAAAACTTGTCATCGACACAATTTTTAAAATTGTGCTACTGCATTTTTTCTAATTTTTCTAAAATTTTCAGCCAAATTGTATCCCTAAATTGTCGTTTGAAAAAACCAAAATGGTCGATTTTTTTTACACCCAATTCCGCAGGAACAAGTTTTTCGGAAGTTAATCCTTTATCAGTTTTGAAATGCTTCAACAAAAGTGGCACGTTTCGCTCATTGGCAATGGGGTCGTCAGAGGCCCAAAAATGAGCAATTGGGAAACTTAATTCATGGTAATGCCCTTGTGGAACGCTCTTTTGGAAAAATTTTTCATCCCAAAAATAATCTGGTTTACTACACCAATCAGCCCAATCTTTCACGATATTTCTTGGTAAATCTTCCATTATTCCAAAACGTTTGGCCGCCACATATCCTGTCAAAGCCACACTAATCGGACGGAATATATAGAAAAAGAAAAGCGTTTGCAGGCGATAACCTAAAGGCATATTTCTCCAATAGCCCGAACCCGAACCAACAGCCACCACACCACTGAGTTTTTGATAATTATGCATCAAGCCAAAGTTCATTCCTCCAACACTGTGTCCAAGCAATAATTTTGGCAAAGACGGATACTTTTTATCTAAAAAATCTAAAACAGCGGGCATATCTTGTGTTCCATACTCAATATAGTTATAGGTACAGTCTTTTAGTGATGCAGGTGCAGATTCGCAAGTACCACGGTAATCAAATGTGCAAACTGCATAAGAATGCTCAACTAAAAACTTAGCAAACGGAATGTAGAATTCTTTCTTTGCTCCAGTACCAACCCAAAGCTGCACCACAGCTTTGGGTTCTTCTGGCTCCAATAGAATGGCCGCCAACTCAACGCCATCTTCACACCTGATTTTTAGCTTTTGCATTATTTATATTATACCAAACGTTTGTTTTATTCTCAATTCTCAATTCTCAATTCTCAATTCAATTTCATCATGGTTCTGGCAAACGTATCGTATAGGAACTGTTTGTCACCATAAAGTTTCGTAAACATCGTTGCTCCCTCAAATTCCATGATGGTTTGTTGAGCTAAGCGAAATGATTGTTCTGGACTTTTTTTATTGACAAAAATTGTTTGTAAAGCCTTGGTCCAATCGTCCATAATTGTTCGGAGAACGGGCTGAAATTCAGGTACAACACCCACAGTTTCGAGCGTTGTATTACCAATTAGGCAGCCACCTTCTTTTTCCAAAAGCAATTTTCCCATCTTTTTCAAGAGCTTTTCCATCCTTTCTTCGGGAGATAAGGCTTCATCTTGAGCAATCGGGAAAATTTTTTCCATTAACAAGCGATGAATCGACTCCAGCAAGTCTTTCATGAGCATTTCCTTACTCGGAAAATGATAATAAAGACTTCCTTTCAATAAACCACAGGCTTCAGCAAGGTCTTGCATAGAGGTATTATGATACCCTTTCACCCGAAAAACATCGGCCGATTTTAGCAATATTTCTTCTCTTGTAATTTTTTGAATTGGCATTTCACTTAATTGCTAATTGTATTTTAAAGCAAATGTAAAAATGATTTTTTATTTACCAAACGATTGGTAGAATAAATTATTTATTTTTTAAAATCGCTTCTTTTACTAAGTCACGAATCATACCACCGGCGATAGAATTTTGATGGAGATTATCAGGAGTTAATTGAAAACCATGCTTGGCTGTAACGTAATCCCAAGATTTTCCGAAAATGTAATGCCAAATAACCGAGTAATTGAGTAAGATATAGGTTTCTTCAAAAGTATGCTTTAATGGCTGAGGATTGTTTTCTAAAAAAGCCTTTTGTTTTTCGCGTAGAGGTAAATACAATAAGTTTTCATCACTGGCTAATTGTTTAATAAATTCGCTGTATTTATCAGCTCGTAAATTTGCCTCATGTGCAAGGTCTTCGCCCATTACAGGCAGCGACATCACCGCAATTTTAGCCGAAGTTTTTTGCTTTAGAATTTGAATAATTTGTTGATAATTTGCCTTAAAATCTTCAAAGTTTGGAGAAATATCTTTTCCAATTCTACCTAATTGTTGGTAGCGTTTTTCCATTTTTATGTTCATTGTGGCATTTACATCATTTGTCCCTATCAAAATCGTAATTAAATCTGGCTTCGCGGCAATCACATCGGATATTCTTCGGAGCAATGTGTAAGTCAAATCTGAGTTAACTCCTGCATTAAACACCCAATAATCATCGAGTTCCGAACGCAAATCATTTACCCAGTTGTAACTCACATTTCCGTGTGTATTACTATCACCAAAACAAACTAAGGTCTTTTTATTGGAGTCAATTTTTTGTAGATTGGCTGCATTCGGGTAGTTTTCTGGAATATGCTTCGAAACTTTCTGGTATAACCAAAAATAGATAAGCAACAAAGCTAAAACTAAACAAACAATGGTATAAATGGCTATCATTTTATATTGGGTTTATCTTGTAAGACTCATAGTAAATAGTAAATTTAGTAAATTGTTTGGTGTTAAAAAGTGTTAAATAAAGCATATTTTAGTTTTTAAGACGTTAAATTCGTGGAATAATAAAAATTAGCGGTTTGCAGTGAATTAAATAGTTGTAATCTGCCAATTGAATTTTAATAATTGCGAAAATCGAGGTATGAATTTCCGAAATATCATCATAGTAATGCTATTGGCCATGTTAGGCCTCATCGCCTTTCAATGGTATTGGATAGAAAACGCCATTTCTGTAAAGAAAGAGCAGTTCGACCGTGATGTAAACGATGCTTTGTTGGCAACAGTGCAAAAAATCGAAAAACAAGAGGTTATATTCTTGGCCAATCAGCAAATGAAGGCTCAAGAACAACAAAAACTTTTGGCCATTACACAACACAAAGCTGCTAAGAAAAGAAGACCTAAAGCTGTTGTGCAAGATGCATCTACTCAAAATCAGACCGAAGAAATAGTTGTAAATGTCGAAAATCTTAATCCAAGCCGTGAAAACCCCAAAGTAATATTAATGCCACAAGGCATGAACACCCACACGATTACGATGGCTCCCTCGGATATTTTTTTGGCAGAACCAACATTTGAGATTCCTGAGCGACAAATGGGTTTAATTAAGGAGATGCTTGAAGAACAAAACTTGGCTTGGGAAGAACTTACTCAACCCACTCGTTCATTATTGATGCGTCAGCGAAGTGTAGAAGATTTGGTTAGTGAAATCAACCGACAGGTCATTTTTATGAGTAGAAATCGCCGACACCGAGAGCCCAAAAACCTACAATTTCAAGTAGAAAATCAACGCGGTGTGGTTACTTACAAATATTACTTTAATAGTGGCCAAACAGGCGATTCTTTGAATGTTTCAAAACAAATGGCCAATAAAGTTGACCGTCCTATTGAAATGAAGAAAAAGAGTGAAGAAAAAATCTTCCAAACCAATTTCGATAGAACAAAAAATAAGGCAGAATTAGTAAAAAATGTTTTGACCGATGTCATTCACGGAACAAGAAACATTTACGAACGCCTCGACCGCCAATCGCTTGATACGCTACTTAAGAAAGAATTACGTAGCAGGGGTATCACGATTCCATATCAGCATGGCGTGAAGAATGGTTCAAACCTGATTTTTTCATCATTTGCCGTTAATTACACGCCTGAGTTGATAAAAAAAGCGTATAAAGTTTTGCTTTTCCCAAATGACCTCCAGACTCATAATCATTTTCTGTATGTATATTTCCCTGATACACAGAGCTTTATACTTCGAAATATGTGGTCGGTTTTCTTGAGTTCAGCACTTTTACTTTTGGCTGTTGGAGGTATCTTTTATAGTTCAATTAGCACAATGATGAAGCAGAAAAAACTGGCAGATATTAAAAACGACTTCATAAATAATATGACCCATGAGTTCAAAACGCCAATTTCTACTATTTCTTTGGCGGTTGAAGTAATGAAAGATAGTGATGTAAAGAAAGATGCGGGAAAAATGAACCGTTATCTGAATATCATTCAAGATGAAAATCGTAGGCTGGGCACGCAAGTAGAGAAAGTATTACAAATGGCCTTACTTGATAAAGGAGAAGTAAAACTTCGAATGGGCGAGGTTGATGTTCACGAAACCATCGAACAAGTTTTGACTAATCTAAGCGTGCAGATTGAACAGAAAAATGGCATTGTAAACCTTGAGCTCGAAGCCGAAAACTCAGAAATTATCGCCGATGAAGTTCATTTGACCAATATCATTTATAATTTACTTGATAATGCCAATAAATATTCGCCAGAAAACCCAGTAATCACGATTCGCACAGAAAATGTGGGTAACTTATTGAAAGTGAGCATTGCCGATAAAGGAATCGGTATGAGCAAAGACCAAGTTGCCAGAATATTTGAGCGTTTTTATCGCGTACCAACTGGTAACTTACACGATGTAAAAGGTTTTGGTTTGGGGCTTAGTTATGTAAAGAAAATGGTAGAATTACATAATGGGCAAATCTTTGTTGAAAGTAAATTAGGTGAAGGAAGTAAGTTTGAAATTTTGTTCAATCCTAATCCATCGGTTGGAAAGGCTTAGTTTGCAATTCCTCATCAAACATTCATTAAATTTTAAAAGATTTTATTTGAAAATACTATGGCAAAAATCCTTTTAACAGAAGATGACCCTAATTTGGGAATGCTCCTGCAAGAATACCTTCAAGCAAAAGGTTTTTCGACTGATTTAGCCAAAAATGGCGAAGAAGGGCTAAAATTTTTCTTAGAAAAAGGTGGATACGATATGTGTATCCTTGATGTAATGATGCCAAAAAAAGATGGGTTTTCGTTGGCTAAAGAAATACGAATGAAGGATAAAGAAATTCCAATAATTTTTCTGACGGCCAAATCTATGAAAGAAGATACCATTCAAGGATTCAAAGCAGGTGCCGACGATTATATTACGAAACCTTTTAGCATGGAAGAGCTATTAATGCGAATGAAAGCTATTTTGCGTAGGGTTAATAAAAGTGAACCAGAAAACCAAACACAGAACTTCAAGATTGGAGCCTATGAGTTTGATGCTCAGACCAATAGCTTAAGTATCAATAATAACCACAATAAACTTACCACCAAAGAATCTGAATTGTTGAAATTGCTTTGTCAAAATAAAAATCAGTCGGTTAGTAGAAGTTTTGCCTTAAAACTTATTTGGGGTGATGATAGCTATTTCAATGCCCGCAGTATGGATGTTTATATTACAAAACTAAGAAAACATCTTCGTGAAGACCCTTCGCTTCAAATCATGAATATGCACGGCGAAGGTTTTAAATTGATTTGTTAACGTGGGTCCGAGATTATATATTTATTTTCTACCGATATGAAGACCCTCAGTGGCAAATAATAGCTATAATTTGCTACAACGAATAATCAATGCTTCGTAAAGCAAAAGGAGGTTAGTAACAAACTAGCCTCCTTTTACTTTTATCTATTTCAAAAATTATCTCATTCTATCGGCATCTCTAACCTTTTTCTCATCATTTCTGATAAGTCGATTCGCTACCCAATTGAGTGCTAAGGCCAAAAATGCTCCCCAGAAGCTAATACCAAACTCTCCTTGATTTTCTGGTGAGAAAAGTTTGTTGGCATCCATCTGAATATGATAAACAGTTGTACCCAATAAAGCGGCTCCTACCAATGAATTGAGCGAAACCAATAACATTTGACGTACACGATTTTTATATTGGAAAATCGTAAAAATTGAAAGTCCTGCCGAAAGTACAGCCAAAACAGCTAAATAATAAACAGGCGTGTTTTTCACAATTGAGCCTGCTTTTACATAAGAGAGCGTATAAGCATTGAGCGAAATTTCTTCTGTACCTACGGTTTTGTGCCAAGTTTGTGTTCCTAAAAACACAATCATACAAATGGCAACAATTAATAATAACAATGATTGCGGGCGTTGTAACATTTTGATTAAAAATTTAAAAATTGTATGCAAAAGTACTTAATTCTACGATTTTTCTATTCTCTCCATTCAGAATTATTCGTGCGTAAGCATTTCAATAATAGCTTGATGTTGCGGAAACTCAGCCAAAAGAGCCGCTCGATTAGGCATTTCAAAGTCGGCAAAATCAAAACCCGGGGCTACCGTACAACCAACCAAAGCATAAGAATTTTCTACGGCTGGTTTACTTCCAAACCACACGCCCGCAGGCACTACAGCTTGAAAAACTTCGCCTTTTTCTGGATTATTACCCAAGCGAATCACTTGCATAATTCCCTCATTATCAATATAATAAATATTTAGGGCATCCCCCGCATAGAAATGCCACATTTCATCAGACTGAATTCTATGAAAAGCTGAAAAATGGTGACTTTCCAACAAAAAATAAATACCTGTGCTGTAATTTCTATCACCCGAAAAACGTTTAGGTAAAGAATTTGCGGTAATTACTTCGGAAGAACGGTAGGTCTCCACAAAAAAACCACCTTCGGGGTGGGCTTGCATCTGTAATTTTTCGACCCAATATTTTGCAGGAAACATATAAAAAGCAACAATTAAGGAATGAATGTTATATTTTTGCACAAAACTACTGAAAGTTGCTTGCTTTTGACTATTCGCAATTAGCTTTTAACAAAAACATTAGACTATTTTCAGTAGAAGTTTGCCCCTAGAATTATTAATTTTTAGTTAGTCGCTAAAAGCAATATAATTAATGAAAAACAAATTAGTTGTAGCCTTACTCATCATTGGCGGAATCGTATTATTAAACATTGCCGCATCATTTTTTTTCTTTCGCCTTGACCTGACCGAAGAAAAACGTTATTCTCTTTCTAATGCTACGCAAAGCTTACTGGAAGGTTTGGCCGAAAAAGACACAGCCGATGTTTTTGTTAAAGTATATTTAGATGGCGATGAACTTCCCGGAGGATTTGAGCGATTGAAACGTGCGGTCTCGGAAACACTCGAAGAGTTTAAGGTTTATGGCGGTACCAAGATTAACTATACTTTTATTAACCCAAACTCAGAAACCGACCCAAAAAAACGTGAAGAATTTTACATGCAATTGGCTCAAAAGGGCATGACTCCTACACGTATTGTTGATACTAAAAATGGACGTCAGGTAGAAACCATTATTTTTCCTTACACCCTCGTATCTTCGGGTAAGTTTGAGTTGCCAGTTTTACTACTAAAAGGTACACAAGGCAAAACTGCCGAAGAAAAACTCAATCAATCTTATGAAAATGTAGAATATGAATTAGCTACTGCAATACGAAAATTAACACAAACTGACCGCAAAAAAATTGGCCTTTTGGCCGAGTTTACGAAGCTCAAACCACTTAATTTCTCCGACTTAATTGCCTCTTTACAAGAACGTTACGATTTATTTATCATCAACTCTAAGCAATCCTCTACTTTCGAAGGGCTCGATGCAATTATTTTGCCTAAACCTGATATGCCCGTAGATGATAGCACAAAATACAAAATCGACCAGTTCATTATGGGCGGTGGCCGTGCCTTATTTTTTGTTGATGGCTTGAAGGTAGATTCAGTAGGTTTAGAAGGAAATTATGCCCAACCACTTGATTTGAATCTTACAGATTTGCTATTCAAATACGGTGTTCGTATCAATAATAACATCGTGAAAGATGGAGCAAGCTGTGCGGTTATTCCGTTGGTAGTTGGAGAATTAGGCGATCGACCAAATATTCAACCTGTTCCTTATCGTTATTTTCCACTTATAAATAATTTTGGAAAAAGCCTCATTACCAACAACATAGACTTAGTTTATAGTCGTTATGTAGCTTCAATGGATACTGTAAGGGCTGATGGTGTGACCAAAGTTCCTTTGCTCATGACTAGCCCATACACAAAAGTACTCAATGCCCCAGCATTTATTACATTCAATGACGCACGCACCGATACCGACCAAGCGGAATATAAAGGAGGCGTAAAAACGATTGCCTATTTATTGGAAGGGAAGTTTCAATCGCTTTATAAAAATCAAATCATCGACCCTAAAGCTACAGGTTTTAAGGCTGAAAGCGAGCCAACGAAAATCATAGTTTGCTCTGATGGCGACCTAATTGTCAATGAAGTGAGTCAGAAAACAGGTAATCCATTGCCTTTAGGCTATGACAAAGCAACACAACATACTTTTGGCAATAAAGATTTTGTGCTAAACGCCATTGACTATTTGATTGATGAAAATGGGGTAATTAAAGCCCGTGGTAAGGAAGTAAAACTTCGTCCGCTTGATAAACTTCGTACACGTGATGAGCGAACTTTTTGGCAAATTTTAAATATTGGGTTGCCCGTAGGTTTAGTTATAGTGTTTGGATTTGTATTACAGTGGCTTCGCCGAAAAAACTACGGAAGCGTTTAATTCAAGTATAACTCATTGATTATAAGTTTAAAATAAACAGTTATTAAAAATAATTTTTAGTCAAAAATACTTAATTATTTTCTTGAAAACGTACAAATTTACTAAGGTTAAATTATAATAAAACACATAAAACGTTGTAAAAAAAAAGGCTCTTTTTGAGCCTTTTTTTGTGTAAAATAGCGGAATTTTACCAAACAAGACAATATATTACTATTAAAATAAGTTTATTAGAAATTAGATTTTTTTTAGAAAAAAGCACTTATATTTGCATAAGTGTATGACGAAAGGAACATTTTAGTTTTTTTCTATGTTTAAAAAAAATATTGAAATTATTGGTTTTGTACAATATTTGTTAATACATTGCACTTATAATTCTAAGCAAAACAGAAAATTATTCTTTCTCCTATGGAAGACTACAATAAAATAATCGAATCTCTTGGCGTAAAATTTGCCAAAGCACGCCACATTAGAATCTTACAAACAATTAAGATAAAAAACGTTTATGACGTTGAAAACACCATTTTGGTTTTATATAATGGTGAAGTTAAACTCGATGGCAATGAAGAAAAAGTAGAGCCAGGTGATTTGCTTTTCATTCCGGGAGGAAAGGCCGCTACACTTACTTATGGAAGTGGTGAGCCAAAAAATATCTCGTATGAAGAGTTTATGACTCGCCGTGAAAGCTACTGGGAAACCATGACTGACCCTTCGACAATCGGCCAAGTACCTAATTCTTTTGGATTGGTAGCTTTCGAAGCAAAAGTTTTCGACTCGGTAAACTTCTTTACTTCGCTTGACATTCCACCGTTTTTCATCAAAGCACACAGCAAATTAGGCTCTTTAATTTATGACATATTGAAAGAAGATTGTTCTGATGAAGCTGGCCGTGGCCGTGTAATTAAAAATAAAACCGAAGAGATTGTTATCGAAATCGTACGTCACATCTTAAGAAATCGTATGTTTGTTGAGCAATTAGCCACCAACAGTACGTATTTCAAAGACCCTCGTTTGATTGACATTTTTACGTATATCAAAAACTCACTTCCTGGCGATTTGTCTAATAAGCAATTAGCAAACGTTGCCAACGTATCAGAAGATTATGTTGGTCAATATTTCAAAATGCTTACAGGTATCAATCCACAAGATTATATCGAATACCAACGCATGGAAGCAGCCGTTACCCTTCTTCGAACAACGAAGAAAAGTATTCGTGCCATTGGCCACGAGGTTGGTTATAAAGATACAGCATACTTCTGTCGCCGTTTCAAGATGATGTTCGGTATTCCTGCCGGAAAAATGCGTAGAAGAGAATCTCTCATGATTGGCTAAAAGCCTCCGTTGTCGCAATTAATACTTCATATAATCAGAGCCGCTCGTTTCAGTCGAGCGGCTTTTTTTGTAAAATAACTAATCAATCAATTTCTTGAGTAATTTTTGATAAATCACCGAAAAGTCTTGTAAATTCGTTTTTGAGAAAATACCAAAACAACACTCCAGATGTCATTGACAAACCCTAAACCAAATACTCGTAGAAATTTCCTAAGCACTACATTTTTAGCTGCATTTGGAACTTCCAACCTAAAATTCCATTCGCTAGACAGTAATCTGACGACAATCAAACCAGCTGCTCTAAAAAAAGGAGACACCATTGGCTTGGTTTGCCCTGCTTATTCAGCTTTTATAAAGGAAGAAGTAACAGTAGCGGTGGAAAGTCTGCAAGCGATGGGGTTTAAAGTTTTAATTGGAAAGCACGTATTCGACCGCTACGGTAATCTAGCTGGAAAAGACCAAGACCGAGCCGAAGACATCAACGAAATGTTTGCCAATAAACAAGTAAATGCCATTATGGCCATGCACGGCGGCTGGGGATGTGCACGAATTTTACCACTTCTTAACTATGATTTAATAAAAAACAACCCAAAAATACTCATTGGATACAGCGACATAACTGCCTTATTGGTAGGTATTTATGCACAAACAGGCCTTGCAACATTTCATGGCCCAGTTGGCTCTTCAACTTGGAATAGCTTTACAGTTGATAATTTCAAAAATACTTTGATTGATGGCAATGCCACAAAAATGGTCAACCCAACTAAGAAAAACGATACACTTGTACAAACTGACGACCGAATTTATACCATTTATTCGGGTAAAGCTTCTGGAAAACTTATTGGAGGAAATCTTACCGTACTTTCGCATATTTTGGGCTCAAAATTTGTTCCAGACTTCAAAAATGCCATTCTCTTCATAGAAGATATACAAGAGGATACATATCGAGTTGACCGAATGATTACCCAACTAAAGCTCGCAGGTATTTTAAATAATATTTCGGGCTTTGTTTTTGGAAAATGCACTGATTGTCCACCCTCTAAAAATTACGGTTCACTTACGCTCGAAGACATTTTCGAAGACCATATCAAGCCCCTCAAAATTCCTGCTTTTTCTGGCTCGATGATTGGGCATATTAAAGATAAATTCACAGTACCAATTGGTATAGAAGCAACTATTGATGCCGATGAAGGAAGTATTAAACTTAAAGAACCAGCAGTTATTATTAAATGAAAACTAAAATTATCACACTCTTTAGCTTATTAGGAGTTTTTACAACAAAAGCACAAAATTGGCAGCATATTTCAAGCGAAGATGGTACGCTCCCGCTTTCATGGAAAAATACCCAACAAACCGCTTCTTTGGCATTTGATATCGACAAAGATGGGATTGATGAGTTTGTTGTATGTGGGCGTGGTCAAGGTACTTCAATCATATATTTCAAATTCGACCGTGCTATTGGATGGAGAGAATTTGCTATTGATAAAGAACAAATTCCACTTGAAGCGAGTGGAACTACTTATGATATTGACCAAGATGGTGATTTAGACCTCATTTTTGGTGGAGACACGCAAAGTAATAAAATTTGGTGGTGGGAGAACCCCGCACCTTTTTATAATCCTAATGTGCCATGGCATAGATTCGAACTCAAGACAGAGGGAGAAAATCAGAATACCGACCTTGTTTTCGGCGATTTCAAGCAAATTGGTAAAGCCCAGTTGGCATTTTGGAGCCAAGGTGGCAAGCAATTGGTGATAGCTACCGCTCCCGAGGAAGTCACTGGAAAATGGAGTTTCGAAACTATTTACACTTCCACTCAAAACAATAGTGGTAGTGCTGTTGCCGATGTTGATGGCGATGGAAACAAAGATTTGGTGGCAGGAAATATGTGGTTTAAGTATGTTGATGGGAAGTTTAAACCAACCAAAGTAACAGAAGTAACTGGTCGAGTAGTGGCCGCCAAGTTTAAAGTTGGAAAGAAAATGCAATTATTATATGCTCCGGGTAGTAAAAATGGAGCGTTGATGCTCTATGAATGTAATGGAAGTGCCGAAGTATCAAGCAATTGGAAGGGAAAAGATTTAATCGGGAGAGAACTTACTCACGCCCAAACACTTGAGGTAGTTGATTATAATGATGATGGAAATTTAGATATTTTCTGTGCAGAGATGGTGAAATGGGATGAAAAATCTGAAAACCTTAATGCAGAAGCTTTCATTCTCTTAGGCGATGGAAAAGGAAATTTCACGAAAACTATTTTTCAAAAAGGGGTTGATTTTCATGAAGCTCGCATGAGCGATATTGATGGTGATGGCGATTTTGATATACTTTCAAAATCTTATCTCTGGAAAAATCCACGCATTGAAATGTGGCTTCAAAATGGTACGGGCGAACGTATCCCTAACATCGGCAAAATTCTAGGAGACCGCATTGGTTTGGAACTATATAGTTTAAGAGACTATTTTAAAACCGATATAGTAGGTACATTGGCTTATGTAAAAAGTTTAGGAATCACAGATGTAGAAGTAGCTGGAACTTATGGCATGAAAACCGAGGCCTTTAAGGCAGAACTAGATAAAGTCGGACTGAAACCTTACAGCACGCTGCTCGATTATAATTTATTCCGCGATAGCCTCAGTAAAGTTGTTGCTACTTGCAAAGCTTTGGGTATCAAATACGCAGGTTGTGCTTGGATTCCGCACATTAGCAATAAATTCGGGAAAGAAGATGCAGATAAAGCTATTAAAGTTTTCAATAAAGCAGGTGAAGCTTTGGCAAAGGAAGGTATTAAATTCTACTACCATTGTCACGGTTATGAATTTAAACCTACCGAAGATGGTACGCTTTTCGATTATATTGTGAAACAAACCAACCCCGAAAATGTAAGTTTCGAATGTGATGTGTATTGGGCCTTTCATGGCGGGCAGGACCCAGCCTTACTGCTCAAAAAGCACAAAGGGCGTTTCTTGGCATTACATTTAAAAGATATGAAATACGGCCAAGAAACTGGTGAATTATCGGGAGGTACACCACTAACTTCTGATGTTGCTATCGGAACGGGGCAGCTAGATTTTCGTAAAATTCTTAGAGCGGCTATTCAAACAGGTGTTAAGTTTTATTATATCGAAGATGAAAATGAGGTCGTTAAAGAGCACTTACCTGTTTCTTTGCGTTATTTAAAAAACCTCAAATAATTACCTCCACTTGATACTTTCAAATACAATTTGGCCGTAATTACTTTTTTCATAAAGTACCCCTATCTCATTTTTATTGAGTTTAACGATGTCGGAGTAAGCTGCATAGTCGTTTACTTTGACATCGTTGCTTTTTGCCACAACCTTTACTACTTGCCATGTTTTTCCTTCATCATAACTAATCCTAAGGGTTAGATTATCTCTCTTTTGAGTATCGGCAGCATTACAAAAAGCTAAAATATGCTTCTTTTTTTCTACCCCTAACGATAAAATCGCACCTTCACACACTGGGTCAGGCAATTTTTCATCGAAATAAGTTTGGCTCCAAGTTTCTCCACCATTCTCACTAATAGCTACAATTCTCTGACGAATATCGCCTTTTTGGTTTCTCATATTCATCATCAATCTATTACCTGATATCTCGGTGGCTGTGGCTTCATTACTACCTGCAATACTTATATTTTCGCTAAGTTTAAATGTTTTTCCGTGGTCATCCGTAAAAAAACCATGTGCCGTATAATCCGTAAACTCTTTTTGTGGTTCTCCTGCCGAATGATTGGCTGCTACGTAAATTCTACCCCTATACTTGCCGTACTGAAACTGCATGGCATGCCCCGGTGTATTGGCATACGAACGCCAATCTTCCTGAAAATTATAATTCTTATTTACGTTTGTTTGCTTTGGTCGGTGCACTTGTGTGGTGATATTTACACCTTCACTCCAAGTTATTCCTCCATCGCTCGAAGTTTTATACCAAACTTCACGCAAACCCTTGCCCTTTCGAACCTCATTCTCATGGTTATTGCCAGTATTGTAAAACAAAAACAAACGCCCTTTCGGAAAAGCGGGGTCTGAATGATCAAAAACTGGGGCAGGATTTCCAGCTTGAAGCGAATCATAATCAACAATGGTGCTCATACTACTCCAAGTTTTCCCATTATCTGAGCTCCTTTTCATCACGATGTTTATATCGCCAAAATCACCACTTCCTTGCACGCGTCCTTCAGCAAAAGCTAATAGATTTCCATTAGGTAAACTAATAATCGCAGGAATCCTGTATGATTTATGCCCTTCAGTACCTGAAATAAAAACAGAATTTTGAGCTAATAATTGAGAAAAAGCTAAGCAAAGAATTATAGTTCGTAACATACTTTAAATGATTTGTTGACCCAGAGCCCTAAAATTAATCAAAATCTATGGGACATACTTGCCGAATTTCTTGTTTAATGATTAAATAAGTACTTTTGATAAAATTTCACCATCCATAAGTCTGGTTCATGCCTCATATTTTTTATTTACCCATCAAAGTTGTTGCAGAAGATATCGACGAACTCAATCACGTTAATAATATTGTTTATCTTAGATACGTACAAGATGCTGCCGTTGGCCATTGGAAAACTGTACCTGAAGAAATAGCTTCGCAAATAATATGGGTAGCTCGCCGCCACGAGATTGATTACCTAAAACCTGCCTTCATGGGTGATGAATTAGTGGTCAAAACTTGGGTTGATAATTTTGTTGGAGTAAAGAGTCTCCGACACTGTGAAATCATGCGTGGAGTTGAGGTTTTAGCTCGTTCGGTTACGCATTGGATTTCGCTTGATGCCCAAACTTTTCGCCCCAAACGCATTACAGAAGAGATTGTGAAGCAGTTTTTCCCTGATACCGAATAAAAGATAATTCAAAAAATCTCCGATTTTCTAATAAAATACCCCTATTTTTGTCGAAAAAAGGTGTATTGCTCAATCATTCACCAATAACAGTTAACCAATAATTGCCCCATGGGACTTTTTGATTTTTTTAGCAAGGATAAAAAAGAAACGCTTGACAAAGGCTTAGAGAAAACAAAAACCAGCATTTTTGACAAAATCTCGCGAGTAATTGTCGGAAAATCGAAGGTGGATGAAGAGGTGCTCGATGAGTTGGAAGAAATTCTAATAAGCTCTGATGTGGGTGTAGATACAACCGTCAAGATTATTCGCCGAATCGAAGCTCGTGTCGAGCGAGATAAATATACTAATATTCAAGAATTAGACCGCATTCTAAAAGAAGAGGTTGCTGCACTTTTAGCCGAAAATAATTCGCAAGACGTAAAAGATAGTTTTGAAACCGAACATTTACCAAAACCTTACGTATTGATGGTGGTGGGTGTGAATGGTGTAGGAAAAACAACTACTATTGGAAAATTAGCTCATCAATTTAATAAAAGAGGTAAGAAGGTAGTTTTAGGAGCAGCCGATACTTTCAGAGCTGCAGCCGTTGACCAACTCAAACTTTGGGGCGAACGTGTTGGAGTAACAGTAATCGACCATGGAATGAACACCGACCCATCTTCGGTGGCTTTTGACGCTGTAAAAAAAGGCATGGAGTTGGGAGCAGATGTAATTATTATTGATACTGCGGGGCGTTTACATACAAAGATAAACCTAATGAATGAATTAGGTAAAATTAAGCGTGTGATTCAGAAATTCTTGCCCGAAGCTCCGCACGAAGTAATGCTTGTTTTAGATGGAAGTACTGGCCAAAACGCTGTAATTCAAGCGAGAGAGTTTACGAAAGTAACCGAAATTACTTCATTAGCCATTACTAAACTCGATGGAACTGCCAAAGGTGGTGTTGTGATTGGTATTTCTGATGAATTTAAGATTCCAGTAAAATATATTGGCGTAGGCGAAAGAATGGACGATTTACAGGTTTTCAATAAAATGGAGTTCGTTGATTCTCTGTTTAAAAAATAAATTTAACCATGAATATAATAGCCACGATAACAAAATTATCGTGGCTATTATATTTTACACTGTATCAAGCACAATTCTAAAGGTAGTTCCTTTATCAACTTGTGTTTCTTTCACGAAGAGTTTTCCATCGTGATAGTTTTCAATGATTCTTTTTGCCAAAGTTAGCCCTAATCCCCAACCACGTTTTTTAGTACTAAAACCAGGCTTAAACACTTTCCGAATATTGGTCTTCGAAATTCCTTTTCCAGTATCTCTTACATCAATGGCAATTTTTCTCCTTCCAGCGTGCGTAAGAGTTACATACAAATCACCTACCCCACCCATGGCATCTACGGCATTTTTGCAGAGGTTTTCTACTACCCACTCCAGCAAATGTTTATTCAAGCTTACTTGCACTTCATCCGAAATCTGACTATCAAAATGAACCTTTATTTTAGTAGAAATTCTACGCTCAAGATAATGTAAGGTTTGATAAATCAATGGTGAAATTTGCTCTTCGCTCATTTGAGGTACTGAACCAATATTTGAAAAACGAGTTGTAATAGTCTCCAAACGTTTGACATCCTTTTCCATTTCATCGCCAATCGTTGCATCAAAGCTTGGGTCTGAGCGAAGCACCTCCACCCAAGCCATTAAAGCTGAAATAGGTGTGCCTAACTGATGTGCCGTTTCTTTAGCCAAACCAACCCAAACTCTATTTTGCTCAGCTTTACGTGAAGAACTATAGGCGATAAACGCCAAAGAACCAAAAATCAGAAAAGTACCCAATAAAATATACGGAAAATAACGTAACTGCTTGGCTAAAACAGAATTACTGTAGTAAAGTGAAACTTTATCTTTTCCTATCGAAAACTCAATTGGTTGATGTTCATTACCCATTTCAGAAATTTTTGTGTATAAAATCCTTTCTTGCTCTTTAGGCTTCCATGTACGGGTAGAGTCTTTGAATTCTGGAATATTGATATTGGCAATCGGCACACCATTTTGGACAACAATAGCAGGCACAGTTTCGTTGGCTTCCAATACTTCTTGTACGAACGTGTAATCACAGGTACTTTCTACACTCATTTCGACGAAAAACTTAATCCCTGCCGCATACAAAAGCACGTATTTTTTTTCTCGTTCTTCTACCTCTTTTCCTAATTGATTAAAATAATAAAGTACACCAACACCAATGCTCATCAAAACAGCAATAGCCACAAACCTCCAACCGGTGATTTGCTCATAAATATTTACAAAAACCTCTCTTTTCGCCATAAAAAACTATTTATTACCTTATCTTATTTAATAACGCATTTATTTTGCTAATGCTGTATGCTACAAGATTGTTTAGAATTATTCTAAATTACTTATTCTAAACTCTTTTCTCATATAAAAGAAAACTTTTTACTTAAAATCGACGTAAATAATTTTACAAATGGCCTGATTTTTAGTTGTCTATATTTTGTTCTCAGTTTTGTATTTTTCTTAGTTATGAGCAAAATAAACGCTTAAATAATTTAGAATAATTCTAAATTATAAAAACTGACAGAAATCATATCAGTTATAAAAAATCTGACCGTAAATTTGCAAACTATTTTAGAGATAATGCACGGACTATTTAAAGCAATAACGATTTCGCATAAAAAAGCCTCTTTAGAATTAAGAGGTCAAATTGCACTTAACGAAGAGGAATCAAAGGCATTGATGCTTAAGATTCGTGAGGCGTTTGATGTTTCGGAAGTGCTTGTGCTTTCTACTTGCAATCGTACTGAGGTATATTATGTTTCGGAAAATAATTTAGGTGAAGAAATTATTCGCCTAATTGCCAGCCAAAAGATACTTGTTTCGAGTGAGATTTTACCATTTTTTGAGATAATTTCGGAGCATAGCGAAGCTGTTAGATACCTTTTCGAGGTAGCTATGGGTTTACACTCACAAGTTGTTGGCGATTTGCAGATTCCAAATCAAGTTAAGCACGCATATCAATGGGCTGCCGATGTTCAGATGGCTGGACCGTTCTTACACCGACTCTTACACACTATTTTCTTTACTAATAAAAAAGTTGTTCAAGAAACTTCATTCCGCGATGGAGCGGCTTCCACTTCCTATGCAGCAGTTGAGGTGATGGAAAGCTTCTTGCCACTACTCAATAATCCGAAGGTTTTGGTTGTTGGTTTAGGTGAAATCGGTGAAGATGTATGTCGTACTTTGGCTGATAAAGGCTACAAAAATATTACGCTTACGAATCGTACGAAGGCAAAAGCTGAAGCATTAGCAAGTCAGTTGGGCTTTGAAGTAGCAGATTATCAAGATGTAAATAATAATATTCTTGAATCTGATATCGTCATATCATCAGTTCGTTGTGAAAGCCCAATCATCACGAAAGAAACCCTCAAAGACAAAACACTCGCCGTAAAATATTTGATTGACCTTTCAGTGCCCAATAGCATTGCCAGCGATATTGAAGAAGTAGCGGGTGTAGTAGCTTATAATCTTGATGAAATTCAAACTCGTGCCAATGAGGCTCTCCAACGCCGCATGGATTCTATTCCACAGGTTATGGATATTATTGGTGATGCAATCGCAGAATTTAATAACTGGTCGCAAGAGATGATTGTCTCGCCAACGATTCAGAAATTAAAAGGAGCATTGGAGCAAATCAGAAAAGAAGAAATGGCTCGTTATGTGAAAGAGTTATCGGCAGAAGAAGCAGAGAAAGTAGAGAAAATCACTTCGAGTATGATGCAAAAAATCATTAAATTACCAGTAATTCAGTTAAAAGCCGCTTGTAAACGTGGCGAAGCTGAAACACTGATCGATGTGTTGAATGATTTATTTAATTTAGAAAAACAGACGGTATAAATTGTAGGACAGGTTTGCAACCTGTCAACCATTGAAGTTTAAAAAGACAGGTTACAAACCTGTCCTACAAAATATTAAAAGGCGTAGTTTCTCATCGGAATTACGCCTTTTTTGTGGACAAAATCTAAAAAGCAAAAATCTATCCCGTAGGGATTTTATATCGGTAGCCTATTCATAAACACCCAAAAAACATCATACCTACGGCATGAGATATTATTTGTTGTATGCTTTTCTACCGATATTTCATATATAGTCTCCTAAAATCATTGCTTCTACTGTTCTTTGAGCTTCTTCGATGGCGGTTTTTGCTTCGTTAGTATTAGAATTTACCAACTCTAAAAATAGTTGGTGTATCTGAATCAGGTGTTTTTACAGGCTTCTTAATCTTCAAAATGATAGGCATTGGAAAATCTACTCCTGCTAATACTGCTTCCCCTGGAGCTAAAATTGGTAAAAAACTCAATGCACTTTTTGTTGCTTCTGAACAAGCGTACTCTATAACTTCTCTATCTCGTTGATTTATAAGTCGATGCACTATAAATGTACCAAATTGGCTCAAAACTCCTTGTGAAATATCCCTCGGCATTTGAGTAGCAAGTACAAGAAAAAGATCTTGTTTTCAACATTCTTTTGCTATTTTTTCAAAAGCGTTGAGTTCAACTTCTCAAGAATATTTATCTTTTTATTTAAAAACTGGTGTGCCTTATTAAAATTAATTTATGATTACAAATTGAGACTTAAGCTTTAAAACAAATATACCAAAATCACAAATAAAAGAAAAATCTTTTGGTTCTCTAAAAGTAAACCTATAAATTTGTTCTCTATCAGAAAACTTTTTATGTTCAATATCATCACAAGAAAAACTTTATTGGCCTATTGTAAAAAATATCCAAAAGCATCAAATGCTCTTTTAGCATGGTATTATGAACTAATAGAGGCTGATTTTCAAAGTTTTCAAGACCTAAAAGCTGTTTATGCCAATGCCAGTTTGGTCGGAGATGATAGAGTAGTGTTCAATATTATGGGAAATCATTATCGTTTGGTAGTTCGTATTGTTTTTACCTACAAAGCCATACAAATCAAATGGTTTGGTACTCATGCTGAATATGATAAAATAGATGTTTCAACTATAAAATATAAAGATTATGACCATGACTCTAAGGCCAATTAAAACCGACCAAGAATATGAAACGATGCTCGAATGGATAGATAAACAATTCGACTTATCGCCAGATATAAACAGCCCAGAAGGAGAACAATTACAGATAGCGTTACTTTTAATTAAGGCTTATGAAGATGTACATCACCCAATTCCAACACCCGACCCAATTGAGGCAGTTAAGCTAAAAATGGAGGAAAAGGGTTTACTAAACAAAGATTTGGTTAGTTGGATTGGCAGTAAAGGCTATGTTTCGGCATTGCTCAATAAAAAGAAACCTTTAACGCTTAAACTGGCTAAGATTTTTCATCAACAGTTGGGTATCCCTGCTGAGGTTCTATTGTCGTGATATTCTGAAAACTTACGGTAGATTCACATTTTTTCCCTACATTTCGTAAAAATTCAACCTTCTATCAGCATGAACAACTCTCACGACAAAAAACAACAAAACTCACGCCGTAATTTCCTCAAAAGTAGTGCCTTGGCCTCCGCAGGCTTTATGATTGTACCACGCCATGTATTGGGGAAAGGATTTGTAGCACCAAGCGATAAACTCAATATTGCAGCCGTAGGCTGCGGAGGGAAAGCCGATTTCAATATCCAACAAGCATTCAACAATGGAACAGACAATATCGTAGCACTTTGTGATGTTGATGATCGTATGTCGGCAAAATACCGTGCAAAATTCCCAAATGCACCTTACTTTAAAGATTATCGAAAAATGCTTGAGTCGGAAGCTAACAATATTGACGCAATCATTGTGAGTACACCAGACCACATGCATTATCCAGTCGCGATGTCGGCCATTCAACTAAAAAAGCACGTTTATGTAGAAAAACCACTCACGCATGATATTTGGGAAGCACGCCAACTCACTGAAGCAGCGGCTAAATTTAAGGTTGTTACGCAAATGGGGAATCAAGGAAGTAGCGGATACGGCACACGTGTTACAGAAACTTTGGTACAAAGTGGAGTGATTGGCGAAATACATACAGTAGAAGTATGGACCAATCGACCTGTGTGGCCACAAGGTGTAAAATCGCCGAAAGATAAAGGTGAAAAACAACCCATTCCGAGCGAAGTGGACTGGAATTTATGGCTTGGCACCGCTCCTATGCGAGACTATCACGAAGCCTACATGCCTTTCCGTTGGCGTGGATACTGGGATTTCGGTACTGGTGCATTAGGCGATATGGGCTGTCATTTCATGGACGTTCCATTTAGGGCTTTAAACTTAGGATACCCTACATCAGTCGAATGTTCGGTTGGACAAGTTTATGCCGATTTCTTCAAAGAAGCTTTCTTCGATGACGTTTGTCCACCTTCGGCAGCAATTCACCTCAAATTTCCTAACCCTTCGAGCAAAAATCATAAAGAATTAAGCTTATCTTGGTACGATGGGGGTATTCGACCACGCTTACCAGAAGGTTGTGATTACGAAAAAGTATTTGCCAATATTGATGGTGGAGTTATGTTTATCGGTTCGAAAGGGGTAATTGCCTGCGAGCTTTTCGGTAATAATCCTAAAGTTTATATCAATGGAAAATTGGCAGCTGTAAAACTACCAGCACCGAAACGTGCATTGGTTGAAGGCGATGTAAACGGGCACCAACAACAATGGGTAAAAGCTTGTAAATCAGGCTTTGGCACTTATACAAGTTCTTCTTTCGACCAAGCGGGTCCTCTGACAGAAATTGTATTGATGGGTAATTTAGCCGTTAGGTCTTTCTTACTTCGTGATGCTAAGAATAAGTTTATTGGTCGTAAGAAATTATTCTGGGACGGCAAAAATATGAAGATTACAAACTTTGATGAAGCTAATGCCTTCGTGAAGCGAAATTATCGTGAAGGTGGCTGGATTTAAGCATAAACAATAAAGTCGGCGTGGCTTAGAGCCATGCCAACTTTATTGTTTATAACTTCAATTTTATAATCGAATCTTTACCGCCAATAAGAAGTTTGTACCCGCTTGCGGATAATAGAAATTCTCGGTAGTTACTTGTTTATCATAAATATAGCTGTAAGTATAGCCATTCGACTCATATAAATGATTGAAAATATTATTTACTAATAAGCTAAAAGTCATTTCTTTCAAAAACTTTGGCTTTAACGTATAATTTGCTCGTAAATCATTGACAAAAAATGCATCCAGACTGCGGTTATCATCGCCTGTATTATCCATAAATTGCTTACTCACATATTTGCTCATCCAAGCCAATTCTACGTTTTTAATTGGTGAAAAAGAAAGTTGGCCACCAGCAATCACATTTGGAGAAAACGAAATATCAGTTTTCGAGAATTTATTGATTTTATCAGCATCTCCATCATAATTAACAATAGTTTCACTGAAGTTTTTAATTTTATTTTGACTAAAAGTCGCATTACCCGACAAGGCCCACTTTGGAGCAAATTTCCAACTTGCCATCAATTCAATACCTGCACGATAACTCTCAGGCACGTTAACTCTAATCGCCTCTCCTACACCATTTACTTGTCCTGTTAATACTAATTGATTGTTGTAATCCATGTAATAGAAATTCGCATCAAAACTTACTTTCGAACCCGCTGTGCGGTATCCTACTTCTAAATCACGAAGTGTTTCGGCCAATGGTGCTTTTGGAGCATTATCTACAAAGTCTTGGCGACTTGGTTCTTTATTTCCAATGGCATACGAAGCATACACAGCCGATGTTTTGCTCAACTGGTAATTCACCCCAAACTTTGGATTAAAAAACTTATAATCAGTCTTCTGTGTAATGTCTTGGCGTTTATCACCCAAACCTTTCATATCATAGGCCACTGTTCTGTACTGCAAATCAGCAAAAAAGTTCAAGGCATCATTCACTTGGTAATACCCTTTGGCATAAATATTAAAATCGGTTTTTATTGAATGACTTTCGTACCAACGATAACGAATATTAGAGGTTGAAGCATTTTTTGCCCAAATAATTTCACCAAAGTGGTTTCCATCATATTTATTCCAGCCACCACCAATATTTGCTGAGAATTTCTTATTCGATTGATAATCAAAAGAATAAACCCCGCCATAAAAATCATTATCTAACCACTTACGACGAACCAAATCAGTACGTTTAATGGTTTGCCCTCCAATAACTACATCTGGTAAACCATAAGTAGAATATTTATCATCTGGTCTGAACTGCTCATAAAAACCACGTCCTTTCGTATAATGAAGTGTAGGGTTAAAAGTCCAATGCTGATTCAATTTAAAAGATGAAATCAACTGATAATGGTCTTGTTGATAATCATCTACTTGATTATCATAAGTGTAAGGATTGTAGGTACGATTTGTTTTCAATAAACTTTCGGGTACACCTTCCCAAGCTTGGTAGGTTTTCTCTTTTCCTGAAAAGACATTCAATCTTACAAAATTATTTTTACCATAATATCCGCCCGAAACATAAAACGATTTAAGGTCAGATGAAGCACGGTCGATGTATCCATCAGAAGTAAGTTTTGATAAACGAGCATCTACTACAAACGAACCACTTTCTGATTGATTTTTCAATAAACCTGTACTAGCTAAAATATTTGTTTTGAGCGTATTAAAAGAACCTACCGAAAAATTAGTTTCACCATAAGCATTTGGTTCGTAGCCCAAAGTATTAATATTGATACTCGCCCCAAAAGCTCCTGCTCCATTGGTCGAAGTTCCAACGCCACGTTGTACTTGAATACTTTGTGCCGATGACGCAAAATCAGGCATATTTACCCAATAAGTACCTTGTGATTCCGAATCGTTGTAAGGAATACCATTTAAGGTTATATTGATACGTGTTGGGTCGGTTCCGCGAATACGAATACCCGTATAACCGACACCCGCACCAGCATCAGAACTGACAACCACTGAAGGTAGTTGATTAAGTAAAAAAGGCATATCTTGACCTAAATTTACTTTTTTGATGTCTTTCTGATAAACATTGGTGAAAGCCATACCAGTTTTTTCGTTGGCACGAGTAGCACTTACTACGACTTCGTTTAGTTCACGAATCTTGGTTGAATCTTGGGCGTTAATTACCAGCCCCAAACTAGAAGCAATAAATAAAAGGATAAATGTTGTTAGTTTTTTCATTGAGTTTGAAATTTATAACAACAGGTAAAGGAGTAAAAACCTGCAGACAGCGTACCATCTTGTTGGTTTAACATAAATTAATTTTGGTAATCGTATAAGCAATTTATCAGGAGGTCATGAATTTCCTAATAGCAAAGCTCTCTTTTCCCTGCGGCGGCATTATCCGTGTACAGGTACGATGGGTATAATCTCAGCCCGTTGTATTAAGGCACCCCTTTTTGAGATAAGTACTGCAAAATAAACGTTTTTTTTGCAAATGTTGTTTATATTAGTGTGGAAATTTAGTACGAAAATAAGTTTACAGTGTAGAAACTTACTGATTATTAGATTTTTACGATTTACTTAATTGCATTTTAATAAAAGCCCTTTAGCATATTATGAGCCAATTTATGGTTGAGTTTGATTTACCAAACCCATTTCCCGAAGCATTTATGATGAAAATACCGAGTCAAAGATTGGTAATTAATCAAATGCTTGAAGATGGGAAAATCCAATCTTATGCACTTTCAATAGAGCGTGATCGCCTTTGGTGCGTAGTGAATGCCGATGACGAATTAGACGTTTTAAGAATCATTGGAGAATTTCCATTAATTGATTACATGAAGCACACCATCACCGAACTCATGTTTAATAATGCCGTAGTGATGAAAGTACCTGCTTTTTCTTTGAATTAAATTATTGATTTCAAACTGTGAAACAAACATTTAAGTACATTTTACTGGGCTTGATGTTGGTGAGCCAAATAGTAGTAGGCTGCCGACAAGCAAGTAAACAAGAGTCGTTTAAAGCCACTGAACCTACATCTGAGAAAGTGGCAGTTGATAATACAGACAAAGTACAAAAGCCTAATTATCAAGCACAAAAGCAAAGCAAAATTCCGAAAAAAGTTTATGAGGTTTTGAATTATGTGAAAGAAAACGGAGTTGCTCCAGATGGCTATGTTGGTGGTCGAAAATTTGGAAACTACGAAAAGATTCTACCTCAAAAAGATGATAGTGGGCGGAGAATTAATTACCAAGAATGGGATGTAAACCCTAAAAAACAAGGAAAAAATCGAGGAGCCGAAAGGCTGGTAACTGGCTCGGATGGACGTGCCTATTATACCAACAATCACTATAAAAGTTTCGTTGAAATTAAGTAAAAGTTTCGCTTTTAACCCTAATATACATTTCAACTTACCCAATATTCCTTTATGTCAAATTTTCTTATTACAAATAACTTAGATTCTTTACAAGGTTATCAAATTATTACAATCGATGGCCAAAAAGCACATACCTTGCGTGGCTTTTATGAGGAAATGGCCAAAGGCTTGCAATTTCCTGAATATTTTGGGTTTAACCTCGACTCGTTTGATGAAATGCTCAACGACCTTTCGTGGCTCGATCAAGAGAAAATTGCCATTTATATTACCAATTCTGAATTATTTGTTGAGAAAGAACGCAATCCTGACAAATTACCCACTTTACTCGATTTATTAGATGCCACTTGTGAAGATTGGAAATGGGTAGAGGAAGATGATGATGTAAAGAAAAAAGATTTAGTAGTCGTTTTCTCACCGAGCGAGCGAATCACAAAACTACTTGATAGTCAGGAAATTAGTTATGAATTAAGGTAATTATAACCCAATGTCTCAAGACTATACTCTTCGTCAATGGCGGCTAGGCGATGAAGAATCGCTCGTTCGAAATGCCAATAATTATAAGATTTGGAAGAACCTCAAAGATATTTTCCCAAACCCTTATACCATAGAAGATGCTGGGGCTTGGGTAAAAATGGCCACCGATTCGGAAGAAACATTTGCCATTGTCATTGATAATGAAGCAGTTGGTGGTATAGGAATTTTGCTCAAAGAAGATATTTACCAAAAAAATGCCGAAATAGGTTATTGGCTCGGGGAGGACTATTGGGGTAAAGGTATTATTTCATCAGCTATACCCAAAATTGTTGATTATACATTCAAAAAATACGATATCCACCGCATCTATGCTGGTGTTTTTGAGTATAATTTGGCTTCCATGCGAGCGTTAGAAAAAGCGGGTTTCGAGAAAGAAGCCATTTTAAAGGAGTCTTTATTTAAAGAAGGACATTTTTATGATGAACATATTTATGCGAAATTCAAATAATAAGAAAAAGGGGCTCTTTAATTGATAACCCCTTTTTCTTATTCAATAGCCCTTTACAATCTAATCGGCACTTTTATTTCCGTATTTTCCCAATGTAAAATCATATCTGCCCCACCTTCGGCGGCGGCAAAATCAATTTTAAATTGTTCCATCATTTCTGCGGTTTTTCCAACTGGCACATCAACTCTCAAAACATCACGTTTTTCATCATAATTAGTTCCCCACTGCCCAGTTTCGTCATTCATGATTATCGTCCACTTATCAACATTCGGTATTGTCCAAAGCGTATATTTTCCAGTTTTAAGCGTTTTATCTCCAATTTTTACGTCTTGTTTCACATCAAAAATTGTGGCTTCGTTGGCACCTGTACGCCAAACCTGACCATAAGGTAGAAGTTTCCCAAAAATCTCACGACCTTTTTTATAGGGTCGGCAATAATCTACTTGTACGGTTAGGCCATTTTGGTCGAATTTAGCAACATCGGCTGGGCTCTTTGTTTTTGTATAACTTTTGAAGCCAAAATAAAGAGCTACCAACACCGCTACTACAATTAATACAATCCTTAAGATTTTGTTCATTTTTATTAGATTTTAGAGGTTAAATACTCTACTCGCAAACAAGATTCAATCATCGAAAAGTTCGGTATAAAAAATATATAACTGATAAATATTTGACTCATTTTCCGATTAAAACATGCACAAAAGTGTTTTTCAAAAAAAAAGTAAAGAATATTTAATGATTTCACCTCGAAAAAGGGCAATTTTGCATCAGGCGAACAGTTTTTAGATTTAGTGTGTTTAAAATATGATGGTTTGCACATTTCAAACCTGTTTTACATTTCTTAATCAAGGCTTCTGAGAGAATCAGACCTTGAATTGCTAATAGTTTTTTTGAGATTATACCAATGCTTGATATTATTCATTTACTACCCGATTCTATTGCCAACCAGATTGCGGCGGGAGAAGTTGTGCAGCGACCAGCATCGGTGGTGAAAGAACTTTTAGAAAATTCGATTGATGCCCGTGCCAGTAATATTCAGTTAATTGTGAAAGATGCTGGACGCACCCTCATTCAAGTAATTGATGATGGAATCGGAATGTCGGCTACCGATGCTCGTATGAGTTTCGAACGACACGCTACTTCAAAAATCCGTACGGCTGATGACTTATTCTCTATTCTCACGATGGGTTTTCGTGGCGAAGCTCTTGCTTCGATTGCAGCGATTGCCCAAGTTGAGTTGCGTACACGTAGGATGATAGATGAAGTAGGAACTATGATTCGGATAGAAGGCTCAGAGCTCAAATCGCAAGAATCAGTTTCATGCCCTAAGGGAACAAATTTTCAAGTAAAAAATCTCTTTTTCAATGTTCCTGCTCGTAGGAATTTCCTAAAATCAAACCCTGTCGAGATGAAACATATCCTCGACGAGTTTCAAAGAGTAGCGTTGGCTCACCCCGAAGTAGCATTTACACTTTACCATAATGACGTAGAGGTTTACAATCTTCCAGTAGGAAAACTAAGCCGCCGAATTATTGATATTTTCGGGAAATCATACCGTGAACAATTAGCGGGCTGTGAAGAAGAAACGCCTTTTGTGAATATTTCGGGATACGTTGGAAAACCAGAATCGGCTAAGAAAGGTCGTGGCGAACAATTTTTCTTTGTAAATAAACGCTTTATTAAGCATAGTTATTTACACCATGCAATATTAAGTGCCTTCGAATCTACAATTCCCGAAGGAAGTAGCCCATTTTATGTTTTATTTATTGACATTGACCCTTCACACGTTGATATCAATATTCATCCAACCAAAACTGAAATCAAATTCGATGATGAACGGGCAATTTATGCAATTATCCGTTCGGCTGTAAGGCGTGCCATTGGTGTTTATAACCTTACGCCAAGTCTTGACTTCGAGTCGGATATTAATTTTGGTAATTTAACAAGTACCAATCGTTTTAGCGATTTACCAAGTCAATCAAGCATTAACCCAAGCGTTTCTGGCATTGCCGATTTCGAGAATGCTCGCACCCAACCACATAATTATCAAGCTTCTAAAGAACGTGATGATAATTATGTAGAAAAGTCTAATTCACAAAACTGGCGAAAACTTTTCGATGGTTTAGAGAGTTTTAAACCAAATAATCAGTCGAGTTTAAGTTTTGAGCACGAACCGTTTACTGTTGGAAGCAAGGCGAATGATATTGCAGATGAGAGTCGTCATATTGCCGAATTACAAGAAATAACCGCTATTCAAATACAGAATCGTTATATTGTGGCACAAGCCAAGAGTGGTATGATGCTCATTGACCAAAGAGCGGCCTATGAGCGAATTTTGTATGAGAAATATTATAACAATTTAAAAAACAAAAAATCGTTTACACAACAACTACTTTTCCCGAAAACACTCGACTTTAGTCCGCTTGATTTTCTGTTAGTCATGGAAATTCAAGACGAAATTAAAGCTTTAGGGTTTTCGTTTGAAGAATTTGGGCAGCATACCATCAAAATCAATGGTGTACCACCAGAAGTGCAGGAAGAAAACGAAAAAGAGATTTTTGAGGGTTTAGTTCAGCAATACAAAGTAAATCAAGCTGAATTGCAATTAGATAGGGTTGAAAACGTAGCACGCTCATTTTCGAAACGTTCATCTTCAAAATATGTTGGAGAACTTTCAAAAATCGAAATAAATTTATTAATTCATCAGCTTTTTGAAACGGCAGTTCCGAGTTATACACCCAATGGTGAACCAATTATGTCGATTTTATCGTTAGACCAGTTGGCTGAACTTCTTACTAGAAAGTAAAAGCCTTTTTTAACGAAAAAGCTAAACAAAAAATTAAAGTATGTATCAGGTTACACCTATAGTTCGTAACTTGCTGATTATAAACATTGTTGTTTATGTCATACAGCATATCCTACGAATCGATTTAGCCGGTATTTTCGGCTATCATAATTTTTCGCTGTATGAAATGGGGCTTTTCAACCCCGTGCAAATTTTCACTTATATGTTTTTGCATGGCGGTACTGGGCACATTTTTAGTAATATGTTTGGTTTGTATATGTTCGGCCCAATGCTTGAGCATTTTTTAGGAAGTAAAAGGTTTCTTACGCTATACCTTGTATCGGGTATCGGTGCTTGCGTTTTACATGGTGTGGTAAACTTATATGAGATTTCTCAACTCCCAATCGACTCTCCAGAATACACCATGATGATGAGTATTCCAATGGTTGGGGCTTCGGGAGCAATTTTTGGTATGTTGGGAGCATTCGCACGATTATTCCCTAATACCGAAATGATAATATTTCCATTGCCAATTCCTATAAAAGCGAAATATTTAGTATCTTTATATGCACTTTTCGAAATTTTCTCAGGCATATATAGTATAATGCCGGGAGTGGCTCATTTTGCTCACATTGGCGGCTTAATTTTTGGTATTCTGTTGATAAACTACTGGAACAAGAAAAAAGATAGATTTTATTAAAAGTGGCAAGTTTTATTGACGACATCAAAGCTCCTTTCAAAAAAGGAAATACCTTGATACAGCTCATGCTTATCAATACAGGAGTTTTTTTGTCTTTAATTATCATAAATTTTATTTTCTCCTTCACCCCAAATGGTGATAGAATAAGCGAATTACTGAGTAGCAACTTCGATTTGATTGCCCCCGTAAAGCAGTTCATACGCAAACCTTGGACAATCGTTACCTATTGCTTCACCCACTACGGTTTCTTGCATTTGCTATTCAATATGCTAACCTTCTTTTGGTTTGGAACTTTAGTGCAAGAATTTATTGGAAGCCGAAAACTCTTAAACATTTATCTGATTGGAGGTATTTTGAGTGGATTATTCTACATTACAATTTATAATCTTATTGCTTTAGCCAACCAGTCTGGCTCTTTAAACTTAAATAATATTACGCCTACAATTTTGGGGGCTTCGGCCGCTGTTTATGCCGTAATGTTTGCAGCAGTAGCCTTACTACCCGAATATGAGTTTTATCTTTTCGGAATTGTCTTAATCAAAATTCGTTACGTAGCTTGGTTCTTCTTAATTCTTTCGTTCATAATGCCAAGCAGCGGTATATCACATTTAGGAGGTGCCATTTCTGGTTATTTTTATATTTATTTTCTTCGTAGAGGCGTTGATTTGGGTAGCCCAATCGAAGCTGTAAGTGAATGGTGGGGAAGACTGTGGCGACCAAAACCTAAGGTAAAAATTCCGCAAAGACGTTACAGCGAAACAACAGTTGCAAGTAAAAATAGTGGAGGAACTAATCTCGACCCTAATTATTTCCCTGACCAAGATGAGGTAGATGCTATATTAGACAAAATTGGGAAGTCAGGCTATGAAAGTCTTACGAAGGAAGAAAAGCAAAAACTCTACCGAGCGAGCCAAAAGAAAGATTAATATTTCTAAATTTTCCGTACATTTGTAACTTAATTTGCACTTCAAAAAACAAGCACAACTTCAAGTTCAAGAGAATTTACATCATGTCATACGTAAAATTGTTATTTAGAACTAAACAATTTTAACTGTGTTCAGTTTTAGAAAGACAATCTAACCTTAATTGGTCAAAAGATATGCTCATAACGCCCGGTGATATATTAAAAGACATCAACATTCCTGCTGATTTAAGAAAAGTTGACCGCAACAAACTACCTCAAGTAGCCGACGAACTCCGCCAATACATTATTGATATGGTTTCGGTTTATGGAGGACACTTTAGCTCAAGCTTAGGTGTTGTCGAACTTACCGTTGCACTTCACTATGTTTTTAATACTCCCGATGACCAACTCGTTTGGGATGTAGGTCATCAAGCTTACGGACATAAAATCCTAACGGGTCGTCGTGAAATATTTCATACTAACCGAGTTTATGGGGGAATTTCTGGTTTTCCAAAAAGAAAAGAAAGTGAATATGATGCCTTTGGCGTAGGCCACTCTTCCACTTCTATTTCGGCAGCTGTTGGTATGGCTGTTGGCTCGAATCACAATGGCGAAAAACAGCGTCAACACATTGCCATTATTGGTGATGGCTCGATGACAGCGGGTATGGCATTCGAAGGAATGAATCATGCTGGAGCATTGAAGGATGCCAATGTATTGATTATCTTGAATGATAATTGCATGGCCATCGACCCGAACGTTGGAGCATTGAAAGAATACCTGACCGATATTACTACCTCAAAAACATATAACAACGTAAAAGATGACGTTTGGCAACTTTTAGGCAAAATGAGTACTTTTGGTAACAGTGCCAGAAAAATTGTAGCCAAAATAGAGAATGCAATGAAGGGGGCTTTGCTTAGTCAGAGTAATTTCTTTGAGGCTTTAAATTTACGTTACTTCGGCCCAATTGATGGCCACGATATCGACCATCTAGTTAGTGTTTTAGAAGACTTAAAAAATATTCCAGGGCCTAAAATTCTACATTGCCTTACAGTAAAAGGTAAAGGTTATGCCCCTGCCGAAAAAGAACAAACCAAATGGCACGCACCAGGTTTATTCGATAAAGTAACGGGCGTTATTCAAAAGAAAGTATACGATAGACCAATGCCACCTAAATACCAAGATGTATTTGGAAATACAATTGTGGAATTGGCCGAAAAAAATAGCAAAATTGTAGGTGTTACTCCTGCCATGCCATCGGGTTCTTCATTAAATATCATGATGAAGGCCATGCCAGACCGTGCATTCGATGTGGGAATTGCGGAGCAACATGCCGTGACATTCTCGGCGGGTATGGCCACGCGTGACTTGGTTGTTTATTGTAATATCTACTCAAGTTTCATGCAGCGTGCCTACGACCAAGTCATTCATGATGTGTGCTTACAGCAATTACCAGTAATCTTCTGTCTTGACCGTGCAGGTTTTGCGGGAGCCGATGGCCCGACGCACCACGGAGCTTATGATATTGCATATATGCGTTGTATTCCGAATATGGTGGTAGCATCGCCGATGAATGAAGAAGAACTTCGTAATTTGATGTACACTTTCCAATTGGAAGAAACTCAAAAATTAAAAACTGCCTTCACGATTCGCTACCCAAGGGGAGAAGGTGTAATGCCCGATTGGAAACGACCATTCCAAAAGCTTGAAATAGGTAAAGGTAGAAAGATAAAAGATGGAGAAGAAGTAGCCATTCTTACAATTGGACATATAGGTAATTATGCAGTAAAAGCTTGCGAAATACTTGAAAAAGAAGGCTTAAATCCCGCTCATTACGACCTCCGTTTTGTAAAACCTCTCGATGAAGCCATGCTACATGAGGTTTTCCAGAAATTCGACCGTGTAGTAACGGTTGAAGATGGCTGCTTACAGGGTGGTATGGGAAGTGCCGTATTAGAATTTATGATTGATAATGGTTATACAGCCAAAGTAAAACGCTTGGGAATTCCTGACCGTATTGTTGAACATGGCGAACAAATCGAGCTCCAACGCGAATGTGGCTTCGACTCAGAAGGTATAGCCATGGCCGTACGCGAGTTAGCCGCAAGTACTGTTTTGATTTAGACCTCAGTAATAAAGAATATTTTATAGCATTTAAAGCCATTACTCTTTTGGAGCAATGGCTTTTTATTTTCTGAACCTCCACCCCGCTTTTTTCGTTATCTTTGTATAAAAAAAGGCAAAAAAATAGTGAGCGATAAAAAACTGAACGACATAGACCTAACGGGCTACGAACAAATAGAAGTATTAGGTGCGAGAGAACACAATCTCAAAAATATTGATGCAATTATCCCACGTAATAAATTAGTGGTAATTACGGGTATCTCGGGCAGCGGTAAATCATCTTTGGCTTTTGATACCATCTATGCTGAGGGACAACGCCGCTACATGGAGAGCTTTTCGGCGTATGCTCGTAGTTTTATTGGAAATATGGAACGCCCCGATGTAGATAAAATCAATGGGCTTTCGCCAGTTATTTCTATTGAACAAAAAACAACTTCTAAAAACCCTCGTTCAACTGTTGGCACTACCACCGAAATCTATGATTTCTTACGTTTGTTTTATGCTCGTGCTGGTGAGGCCTTTAGTTATATAACTGGCAATCGAATGGTTAAGCAAACGCAAGACCAAATCATTGACCAAATACTTCAACAATTTGAAAATCAGAAGGTTATATTACTTGCTCCAATCGTAAAAGGGCGTAAAGGTCATTATCGTGAGCTTTTTGTACAGATTGCAAAATTAGGTTTTACGAAGGTGCGAGTTGATGGAGAAATACTCGATATTAATCCTAAAATGCAACTCGACCGCTATAAAATTCACGATATTGAGATTGTTATTGATAGAGTTGTTCCAAAAATCGAAGACCGCTATCGCTTGAGTCAATCGGTAGGAATTGCCCTAAAACAAGGCAAGGGCTCTATGATGCTTTTGGATAGCAATAACCAAACACAATATTTTTCACAAAATCTCACCGACCCCGAATCGGGAATTTCGTACGAAGACCCTTCTCCTAACAGTTTTTCATTCAACTCTCCTTATGGAGCTTGTCCAACTTGTAATGGTTTAGGTACTATCGAAGAAATTACGGAAGAGTCAATTATGCCTGACCGTAGTTTGAGTATTACACGTGGTGGAATCGCCCCATTAGGAGAATACCGTGATTTATGGATTTTCAAGCAAATAGAAGTAATTTTGAAAGCCTACAAATCAAATATTTCAACACCTATTGAGAAAATTCCAGAAGAAGCACTCAAAACAATTCTCTATGGTAGTGAAACGCCACTGCCTGTTCCATCAAAAAAATATCCCGGCACCGAATGGAACTCTACATTCGAGGGCGTAATTACATTTTTGAAACGTCAGCAAGATTCAGATAATGATAAAATTCAAGAATGGGTTCGTGATTTTTTGGTTATTAAGACTTGTCCAGATTGCGAAGGACAACGATTAAAAAAGGAGTCACTACACTTTAAAATTGCCCAAAGAAATATTGCTGAATTAGCCGAAATGGACATCCGAGAATTATCGGAATGGTTCACTGATTTAGAAACCCGCTTATCTGACCGCCAGAATGTTATTGCCAAGGAGATTTTGAAAGAAATTCGCAAAAGAATTGGATTCTTGATGGGTATTGGATTAGATTACCTTACCCTAAATCGTCCATTACGCACACTGTCAGGCGGAGAATCACAGCGTATTCGTTTGGCTACGCAAATTGGAACGCAATTAGTTGGTGTACTTTATATCATGGATGAACCAAGTATTGGTTTACACCAAAGAGATAACGTCAAACTTATCCAAGCACTGAAAGATTTAAGAGATTTAGGCAATACGGTTTTGGTTGTAGAACACGACAAAGACATGATGCTCGAATCAGATTATATTCTTGATATAGGGCCGGGGGCTGGACGTCATGGGGGTACAATTGTCGGTAAAGGGACACCGAAAGAATTTATAGAGAATCGCAGTATTACCTCTGATTATTTGAGTGGACGCTCAAAAATTGAAATTCCAGCCGAACGCCGTAAAGGAAATGGCAAATTTTTAGTTATCAAAGGAGCTACTGGTCATAACCTAAAAAACGTTACGCTGAAACTACCTTTGGGTAAAATGATTTGTGTAACAGGTGTGAGTGGAAGTGGAAAGTCTTCTTTGATTCATGAAACCCTATTTCCTGTACTAAATAAACACTTTTATAACGCCAAAAGAGAGCCTCTTTCTCATAAAGCCATTGAAGGTTTAGAGCATTTAGATAAGGTTATTGAAGTTGACCAAAGTCCGATTGGTCGTACACCACGTAGTAATCCTGCTACCTATACAGGTATGTTTTCAGAAATCCGAACGCTTTTTGCTGAGCTTCCTGAAGCAAAAATTAGGGGTTACAAGCCAGGTCGTTTTTCTTTCAATGTAAAAGGTGGCCGTTGTGAGGATTGTGAAGGAGCAGGAATGAAAAAAATCGAAATGGAGTTTTTGCCTGATGTACACGTAGCTTGTGAAACTTGTAAAGGAAAACGTTTCAATCGTGAAACTTTAGAGGTAAGATACAAAGGAAAATCAATTGCTGATGTGCTTGATATGACCGTTGAGCAAGCAGTTGAGTTTTTTGAGAGCATTCCGAAAATTAATAGAAAAGTTCAAATTCTTAATGAGGTAGGTTTGGGTTATATTACGCTCGGACAGCACGCCACTACACTTTCGGGAGGAGAAGCTCAACGAGTAAAACTAGCAGAAGAACTCTCGAAAAAAGATACAGGCAAAACCATTTATATTCTTGATGAACCTACCACTGGTTTACATTTCCGTGATATTCAAAAATTACTTGAAGTCTTACAAAAATTAGCTGATAAGGGTAATACGGTACTCATCATTGAACACAACCTTGATGTGATAAAAGTAGCCGACCATATTATTGATGTTGGCCCAGAAGGAGGTAGTAAAGGCGGTACTATTGTAGGCGAAGGCACACCCGAACAAGTAGCAATGGTAAAAGGTAGTTATACAGGTTATTTCCTTAAAGAGGAATTAAAAAATTGACTATTTCACCCAATAATTCATTAATAAAGATTAAAATTTATTAATTTAGTTACAAAAACTACATATCATCAGTTACTCAAAAGTTACTTTTGCTTATTTTTATGTCAAATAAGCAAAAGTCATCCAACCTTTTCCTAACTAAAAACGTCAGTATTTAAAGTTTAAACGATTTTGTAACTATTAAAGAATAGTTACTTTGCTGTTGTATTTCTAATCACTTTTCCTTATAATGAGTATAATTAAAGATTTAATTAGTGAACTTTTAATTTTTTTTAGAATTAATGGTTTGGTAGATATCATCCATTCCGGCAATTATCACGCATTACTAACCTTTGAGGGCTTTCTCACATTCATTTCCCCTATTACTCCCTTAATCATTATTTTTGAAATTCTATGGTTGTTCATTCAACATGGGTTCAGAAAAGAGAGCTATAAGGTGCCATTTCTCATTATTCTTACTAATAGAGTAATGAGCAGATTAATAGGTATTTCTGTATTACTTATTGCGATAGGTATCTTCCAAAAGTATGCCATTATTCATACAAGTATAACGTGGTATTGGTTTATATACAGCTATTTGGTATATGAACTAAATAATTTTATTCGACACTACCTGACGCACAAAGTCCGCCTATTATGGTGTTTCCATTCTGTGCACCATGCCTCAGAAGATTTAAACGCGTCTATCACGCTTACTACTTTTTTTGTTGAAAACCTCTACACTGAGTTTTTCGCAGCTATGTTTTGTATGCTTTTAGGCGTACAGCCGCTCATGCTTTTTACAATTATGATTATTGATAGCATTTGGGGAGCTTTTGTGCATATTAGTGAGCGAAGTCTTAAAAACGCTAGATTAGGTTTCCTAGAAAGATTTATTCTAACACCATCACACCACCGTGTACATCACGGTAGGAACCCTTTATACATGGACACCAACTTTTGTTCGATTATTAATGTTTGGGATATAATTTTCAAAACTTATCAAAAAGAAGAAGAGCAAGTACCAGTAGATTATGGTATCACTCGTCCGATAGATGCAAACAGTTTTACTGATGTGTATTTTGGTGAGATTCTTAGTCTTTGGAAAGATGTACGTTCGGCACCTGGCCTTAAAAATAAAATAGCTTATATATTTATGCCACCGGGCTGGAGCCACACTGGAGAGTTTCATACAGCACAAAAGCTTCGTCAAGAAGCCTTGAAAGCAATCAAGCATTAAAAAAAATGGGGAGTTTTCACTCCCTATTCCTTACTTCCAATAAAATCTTTTCTACTTCTTTCCTTACTACGCTTGTTGGTTTCGTGAAGTTATTATTCATTAAGCTAAACAACATGATTTTGCCTTTCTTTGTAATTAAATAGCCACTTAAATTATACACGCCACTCAACGAACCTGTCTTGGCAAAAACAAAAGGTTCTCCCTCGGTTTTAAACATGTTTTTCACCGTACCAGCCTTTCCGCCAATAGCCATGATAGAAAACAGTTTTTCTTGAGGAATTTCGGCGTAGATTTTTTCCAAAAGCTTTATAATCGAACGAGGCGTAAATAAATTATATCTTGAAAGCCCCGAACCATCGACCCATTTCGGAGCATCAGGCAAGTCTTGCAAGTATTTTTCTTTGATTGATTTTATCACAAATGAAGAATTAATTGAGTCTTTTAGTGTTGTTCCGCAAAGTAAAAGCAACTGTTCGGCGAGCATATTATCGCTTTCTTGCATCATTAATCTATACACAGGCTCAGTAGGCATGCTATAAATAGTTTTTGCGGTAGTAGAAACTGGGATTTTTAATAAACTCACATTTCTACGCAAAGTATCCATCAATAGTTGTTGAGTTAAAGCCGTTGAGGTTTTAACGGGAATATCTTGCTGATAATTAGGCTTATTCAACAGCGATTTAGGTAATAAAAACTGATTATCGGCTGGTGTTCTTTCTATTTCGTATCCTGTATCTTTTTTATAAAACGTATTTTCAAAAATACTTGGTTGGGGCTTTATTTCGCCATTTTCGACTTTTGCACGCACAATATTACCATACATTGGTAGCGGTGACATCTCTACGGTATAATAGCTATTATAATCATCCCAAGCCCAACCCGAACCAAAATAAGGATTAGTAAAATTTCCATCTGAAAAATAGAACTTTTTCGTATGTTTATAGGCTTTCAATAAGTCGAAAGTCTTGGTGCTTGTCAAATCTGGATGAAAGAAAGTTGGGTCGCCAGTTCCCCAAAAAATCAAAGAATCAGCTTTAATTTCATAGCGAAGAGCAGGAATTGAATCGCTAAGTGTTTTTAGACATGCATAAAAAGTAAAAAGCTTAGTATTAGATGCGGGAGTAAAATAACGACTTGCATTACGTTCGAAAATCATCTTTTGTTCACTCAAATCAAACAAAGCCATGCCCGTCATACTCTGCGATAAGATACTCGATGTATCAATCATCTTGGCATAAGGCGATTTACTATAAATATTTTGTGAGGTTTTACAAGAAATGCTAATGAATGAAACAAATATGATTACTAAAACTTTACGCATAAATATCATGAGCTTATTGAGAAAATACGATTATATGCCCCAATTTACAGAAACTTTGGGTAAACAAAAAGCCGTAGAAGCTCAAAACAAACTTCTACGGCTAAATGAAGCGATTGATTGATTATTTATTTACTACAAAGCGTTTTACAACAACTCCGTTTTCAGTATATAATCTAACCATATATGTACCCACGGTGAGGTCTCTCAAATCAATTTTCTGATTGAAAGTGTTTACTTCAGGTAAAAACTCTCTTTCCATGACTTTTACCCCCTTCGAACTAAGCACTTCCATTTTAACACGGCCTGGTTTTGCCAAATTTGTTGAAATCAAGATTTCATCTGGACTCGGATTTGGCGTAAGTGTCAGTACTCGTTCAGCACTTTGTTCGGTTGCTAAAACTGGTGGTGGTGGCGGTACTTGAACTTTCAGGTTATCAATAACCCAGCCCCATCCATAAGTTAATTCATCAGCAAATAGTCTAAAACGAATTAAAACTACATCTCCAGCGGCAAAATCACCCGATGAAAGCATTTTAATCGTATGAGTTTTAAATAAAGCTGAAGTTGCCGTTCCTCTCGAATCTGAAGACTGATAAGACTTGCCATCGGCTCCTATAAATGTACCATTAACTCCAGCACTATTGAAAGCTTTTTCCCAGCTAGCATCTCTCGAAGCATCATATCCATCTTCGAACGGTATCCATGATGCACCACCATCATACGACCCTTCAACCACTACGTAATCATAAAAATTAGAATCACCGAATGTAGAACCTGATTCTCCTGGCTCAACCAAAGCTACTTCATCAAAAGTTATTGTTGCCGAATCTAAATCTTGTTTTAATTGGATAGGGATTCTCAATAATGCAATCGTATTTGACTGTAAGTCTTCGTTTCCTCCATTTTTATAAGGGTGTGCAGAATGCAAAGCACCATTTGTAAAACCTGTTGGCTGTGCAATACCCCAACCTCCAATACCAGCAATGTCGTCGTTGGCGGTATCAAAAGTATTCAAATAAACTGTTACTGGTGTTTGGGTTTTTAAATCACTTACGATAAACTCATAATAATCGGGTGTTGGTACTACATTCGTACCCGGAGTATTTAAGTAAGCTGGAAGCACCGTCTTATTCTTATTTTTCGACTTATCTATTGCTACAATTCTATAAAGTACACGGTCATTTTGCTTCAATGAACCAAAAGGTGTTTTTGCTAAATAAGAAAAAGCATCATTACGTCCTTGTGAATAAGCTTTATCATCAGTGAGTGGATTATATTTCTTTACACCAAAAGGTTTTTGGTCAACACCATTGAGTTTGTACTCAACATAAACAGTATCAATACCATGCTCGAAGTTATCTTCAATATTAGCAAAAATATCTACTAAGCCATTGGTTGGCACCACTGTTGGCGGGTTTGTCGTTACAAAAGGTGCGGTTACGTCAGCATTACCTACACTAAAACCATAATATCCTTTTGTCGGAGCTTCAGCAGGTGCTGTATTTTTACGCTTATAATCATCTTCAACCACTAAATAGTATCTAATAATTGAAGGTGTTTTCGTAATTGGTACATCCACAGAGTAGTCGTTTGTATTGCCAATCCTTACCAAATTCAATGGCTTTGCATTAGTCATTAAGGTATCATTTTCTGTATAAAATACCTTTGCCGAGCCAGCCACTAAAGTCGTATCACTCGTAATTGTAGCCTTGATTGTTACCTTACTAACTGTATTCTCAATATTTTTTACTCTTGTATGCAAAAGTGAAGTGCCTTTCCAACCCATATCGGCAAAAATACCTTTGACAATCGGGCCTGGGTCTCTGATAATCTCACGCAAACTTGCAGAGGCAGTCATCAATGAGTTTGGATTACCTGATGGATACGTTGCATCATTTACGTGTGAAATACTTGAACCAGCTTGGTAAGTATTTGGAGCATAGATTTTCGCTTTTACTCCATTATTTGAATTTGTTGCAGTAGGACTATTATAAAACAAGTTGTCACTTGTCATTTGATCTTTTAAAGGAACTGACGGATTAGCGAAATTGGCAGTATTAATCAGCAACTGTGCAGTACCGTTCTCTACAAAATGGTCATACACAAAAGGAGAACCCGTACCGAAACCCCATTGTCCATTCGTACTATTCACACGAAGAGAGGCGGTAAAACCAAGTCCATGACATAGTTCGTGTAAAACAACCGAAGTGAAGTCAAACTGATTCGCACCTGGAGCCGCTGTTCCTAAATACCATGGTGCAGAACTATTAAATTCTGCTGTAATATCTGGGTCATTTATTGAGTTAAGTTCCTGCCCAGCTATTTTTTCCGCCAAGGCAATCGGATACCAAGTATTGTAACGTTGTTGACCAGGAAAGTTTCGAGTAAAATCAGCTGGAGAAGCCTGCCCTAAGATTGTCCCCCCAGTATTTCCACTATCAATAGCCCTCCAAGTAGCCGTAATTCGAATAGGAACAGGAGAACTAATTAAATTTGCCCAAATATCTACCGCCGCTTGAAATGCTCTTTGTGCAGCAGGAGAAAAACCATTATATGTTACGATAAATGTAGTTTTAGCAGCAGCGGCTCCACGAGCTTTCTGACCTTTAAGAGCTTCTTCTACTTCTTTAGCCATTGGCACAAAAGTGTTGGCATCTTCAAAAATACCAGGGCAAACAATCATTTTACCCTTCATAAATTCAATTTTATCAGGGTTTGATGGACTTATATCATTGTGGCGTGGTTTAGCCTTTGTTTGGGCAAAAACTGACATTACCATTAATAATAGTAAGACAGATAGGTAAATTTTTCTCATAATTTTAAACGTTAATCTTCTGATTTGTCAGGCTCTCTTAAATATACGTAAACCAAGGTAATAGGGTTGCTCTTTAAATATTTTACAATATATCAATTCTAACGTAATTTCTAATACTTTTGTTGAGTGATTATATGTAAATAACGATGAAATCATTGATTGTGTCGGCTTGTAGTAATTAAGAAAATCAAAAATTTCACACACTTCAACTTACTACACTTTTATCTTTGTAGTCAAAGACGAAGTTTTTGTATTTAGCGATGCAGACCCCATTAGAAATATTAAAAGAATACTGGCAATACGATACTTTCCGACCTTTACAAGAAGATATTATCAATTCTGTTTTAGCGAAGAAAGATACACTTGCTTTGATGCCTACTGGCGGGGGAAAATCTATTTGCTTTCAAGTACCTGCCTTAGCCATGGAGGGTGTTTGTATTGTCATCACACCTTTGGTGGCACTCATGAAAGACCAAGTAGAGCAGCTACGTAAACGAGGTGTAAAAGCCGCTGCCATTTATTCGGGTATGCACCGAAACGAAATCGACTATACTCTCGATAATTTTGTTTATGGCGATTTTAAATTCTTGTATGTTTCGCCCGAACGATTGCTGACCGAAATCATGCAGGTTCGCACGAAACTAATGAAAGTATGCCTACTTGTGATTGATGAGGCTCACTGTATTTCACAGTGGGGGTATGACTTCCGCCCACCCTACCTAAAGATTCCAGAATTCAGAAAGTTTACGGGTAACGCACCAACCATTGCACTCACAGCTACTGCAACTAAAGAGGCTCAACAAGACATCATTGAAAAACTATCCCTTAAAAATCCACAAGTTTTTCAACAAAGTTTTGCCCGACCAAATATCTCTTATTCAGTCTTTTGTGAAGAAAGTAAGGAGAAAAAACTCTTTGAAATTCTACAAAAAGTACAAGGAACAGCCATCGTTTACGTACGTAGTAGGCGTCGTACAAAAGAAATTTCTGACTGGCTCAATAGAAATCGAATAAGTACTGATTATTACCACGCAGGGCTCTCAACACCCGAACGCTTCAAAAAACAAGAAGCTTGGATAAGTAATCAAACACGGGTGATAGTGGCAACTAATGCTTTTGGTATGGGCATTGACAAACCAGATGTTCGAGTAGTAATTCATCTCGACCTACCCGAAACGCTTGAGGCCTATTATCAAGAAGCGGGCCGTGGCGGAAGAGACGGTAAAAAAGCTTTTGCGGTATTACTTTATACAAGAGGCGATTTAGATGACGTTGCTAAACAGGTAGAACAAAAATATCCACCCATTGAAAATATAAAAAGGGTGTATCAGGCTTTGGCAAACTATTTCCGTCTGGCAGTTGGCGGTGAAAACTTCGAAAGCTACGATTTTGATTTCCAAGATTTTGTCAGCACTTTCGGATTGCCCGCTCATGAAACACATAATGAGCTTAAAGTTTTACAAGATGAAGGGCTCATTCAATTGAGCGATGCCTACTTTAGTCCATCGAAAATATCATTTACGGTTGATAACCACGAATTATATAAATTTCAGATAAAAACACCTAGTTACGATAAGTTTATTAAAACATTGCTTCGCATTTATGGCGGTGATTTGTTTGCAAGCTATGTGAGCATTTCTGAAGCTACCATCGGAAAATATTTCTTTGGAAGTGCCGCCGAAATCGAAAAAATGTTGGACTATTTGCATCAGGTAGGTATTATCACTTATCAGAAACAAAAGACTATTCCACAACTAACCTTTCTTACTGCTCGACAAGATGCGAAGCACTTAGCTATCAATGTGACAGAAATTCAACGTCGTAAACAAAGAGATTTAGAAAAAGTAGCTGCGGTGGTGCGTTTTGTAGAAGATAGGCGTCGATGCCGACAACAAATGTTACAAGAGTATTTCAATGAATTTACGAACTACACTTGTGGTATCTGTGATAATTGTTTGAAGCAAAAAAAGCAAGAATGGCCTGTTCCGATAGAAGTTTACGCAAAATATCGACAAAAAATTTTAGATATTATTCCAGCACCAGTCAATCAAATTGTTGATTATCAGTTTTTTAATAATAAATATTTTGTAAAAGAAGTAATCAGAAAAATGATTGAAAACGAAGAAATTAGATTTACAGAATTAGGAATCGTTGAGCGTGTGGGCGTGTAAAACCTTATATCTTCATTCACTGAATAAATTCAGTTTATTCAGAACAAGATTGGGGAGTTATTTGTAATTATTAGATTATTAACCTTAAATTTTATATACCTTCAACATCCATTATAAATAGAAATAAATGTCAAACTTTACACATATAGATGCGGCAGGAAATCCTTCGATGGTTGACGTAGGCGAAAAAGCTATTACCCGCCGAACAGCCAAGGCTCGAAGCATAGTAGTTTTAGATGATGCCATTTTAGAAAGGCTTACCAACGAAGAAATTCATACAAAAAAAGGCCCAGTATTTCAAACCGCAATCATTGCAGGTGTGATGGCAGCAAAAAAAACTGGCGATTTAATTCCACTTTGCCACCCTCTTGGCCTTGAAAACTGTCAAATTCATATTTCTGTCAATGAAAAAAAAGAGGTGGTTATTGAATGTACAGCCTCTCTAACGGGTAAAACAGGCATAGAAATGGAAGCTTTAACGGGAGCGAGTGTGGCGGCATTGACCATTTATGATATGTGTAAGGCGTTTTCTCACAATATTATTATCAAAGAAACACGCTTGATTGAAAAAACTGGCGGCAAAAAAGATTTTAAATTAGAAGAAAATTGAAAGGGCTCATACTCATTGGTGGAAGAAGCTCTCGTATGGGTAGCGATAAAGGTTTGCTTGAATATCATGGCAAACCTCAACGAGAATATCTATTAGAACTAGCCAAAAAATATTGTAGCGAAGTATATTATTCTTGCCGAGTCGAACAAGTTTTTTCTCAAAATACCATCATCGATGAATACCAGTTAGGGCCCATGGGAGGAATACTATCGGCCTTCGAAAAGGATTCACAAACAGCATGGCTCGTGATGGCCTGTGATATGCCTTTTCTCAATCAAAAATCCTTTGAATTACTTATTAACCATAGGAATCCTAATAAGATAGCAACCGCTTTCTTCAACCCAGCGACTAATGCACCCGACCCACTCTTTACAATTTACGAACCACAGGCTTACCCACTGCTAATTGCTTACGCACAAACGGGAGCCCAAAGCCCCAAAAACTTTCTTCAAAATAATTCTATCACTACTATTCACTTGCCTGATTCCACATTTCTTACTAATGCCAATACACCAGAAGAATTTAAGCAAGTAAAAAACCATTTGACCAAAGAATAGTTATTTATTGTGCTTGTTTAGCGTATTTATTATCAGAAATATAAAATACCTTCGTAATTAAAAATGATGGCACGCAGATTAAACTAATTTTCGCTAAAAATGCAATAAAATTTACAAAAATTAGCATTAGGAAATCTGTGCTATCTGCGGTTCAAAAATTTATAACAACAAATTTTTATTTTAACCTATTTAAACTAACCTATCTTTGCCCATTTAGGCAGAATGAAACGAAAATATTTATATATAGTTTGGGTAATCTTACTATCCATTAAAAGCTTGGCTCAAAACAACGACCAATGCTATGGACCAAATATTGGTTCGGGGTCGCTTAATGCTAAGATAATGATTGGTTGTGTGCCATTTACTGTAGAAATCAGTAAAAATGATAGTGTTGCTACTGGACATAAGTTTATCTATGATTATAAAGGCGGCCCTCCAACAAACCCCACTGAAGTACCTACTTTTACATATTCTGCCCCCGGTGCTTATAAATTAATGCAAATTACTTATCGGAAAGAAGATGGTAAAGAACTCCGTGTATGTGGAGTGGTAACAGTACTTGACACGAACAAGCTTATTCTTAGACCTAAAATTTGTGATAAAAAAGTTAGTCTCGAAATCATTGATAATAAAAAGCCAGGTACACTTCCTTATGACTATTGCTTGATTAATTGGGGCGATGGAAATCCAGTTGAAAAGATAAAACTACCTACTACGGTTATCTCACACACTTACACTAATACCAATGATAGAAAAGTAAGTGTTGAGGCTCACTATGAAGTTGAGTTTTGTACTAAACAAAGCGTAGTAGATATTATATTCCCGAAGAGTACTCAACCACAAATAAATTTACTTGAAAAAACTGGTCCTGAAAGTTACAGCCTTACGTTCAATAATGTATCGGGGGAAGATGTGAAAGTTTTGGGCAATAATTCACTCATAACGGCCAAATCTGGAGAATTAGGTACTCAGAAAATTACTTTCGAGAATTCGGCAAAAAACGTGTGCTATTCTATTAAACTCGAAAATAATTGTTTCCCAAACAACATATCGAAGGAAATTTGTGATATTGATTTTGAGGTGACTCCTACCGAAAACTCCAATGATTTACGCTGGCAAGAAGCTAAACCAGCAGTGATTAAAGATTTTATGGTACTAAAAAATGAAAGTATTCAATTGCCCTATGGAGAGTTGAGATATTCAGATACAACAATTAAATGTAACCAAGAAAATTGCTATCAAATAAAATTCACCTCCAACGAAACTGCTTTCATTTCGAATAAAATTTGTCTTAAAAATACGCTTAAACCTTGTCTATCAAGTATTTTTATTTTTATACCATTAGCTTTTTCACCAAATAATGATGGTATCAATGATACTTTTTCGATTTTTGGTGACGATGAAAAGCTTATCAGTTTTAGTATCTATGACCAAAAAGGCAAACTAATTACCACCTTTACGAGTATCAAAGACACTTGGAATGGAGAAAATTATCTGTCAGGAACCTATCCTTATCGACTTATAACCAAGAGTCAAGGGAATGAGAAAAATGAGATTATTGGTAAAATTACCCTACTTAGATAATTATGGCGTAGCAGAAACCCATACTTCACCATCTTCAAAAATTTCTTTTTTCCAAATAGGCACCGTTTCTTTGAGTGTGTCAATAGCATATTCGCAAGCATCAAATGCAGCTCCACGATGAGCAGCAGCGGCAGCAATAACCACAGGAACTTCTCCTATGCCTAAGCTACCTACTCGATGATAAATAGCGATTTTTTTTAAAGAAAACTTTTCAACGGCTTGCTCCGCAATTTTTCGCATTTCTGAAATAGCCATTGGTTCATACGCTTCAAAATCGAGCCTCAATACACGTTTTCCTTTGGTCTGATTTCTTACCGTACCTACAAAAGTTACAATGCCACCCGAATCATCAGTTTTAACAAAATCAAGGCATGCTTGTTCGTTGAGCGTGGTATCTGATAATATAATTTCGATTAATTGAGCCATGGTTTAATTAGATTGATAAAACCTTCAAAAACTTTTTAGAATTATAAACTTGCAGCAAGTTCTTCTCTACGTTTTTTGTAAAGTTCAGTAGCTTTTTCGAGCAAAACATTCATGGCAAAAGGCATTTGTGTGGATAAAATTCCACCATAAATGGCACTATCTACCTCTTTAAGAGCTTCTTCTAAACGCTCACTCGGCAAACGCAAAATAATTTCTTTGGTTGTATAAGAAGTATAAGGGCGTTTTTCAAGCCATTCTAAGTGAGTTTTCCATAAAACTAATGCCTTTCCAATGGTTACATCATCCAAAGTAGCTCGACTAAGTTTTTTATAGTTGGCCTGAAAATCCTTATGTCGGCGACTAAATAAAAATAACTTATACTGTTTGCGAATATACCTACCAAATAAAGCATAAATCAACAAGACCAGTCCCAAAATCCCCAATAAGTAAGTAAAAATTTGCGGATAATTCACTTGCTGTGAAAGAGCCATCAGATTTGTTTGCGGTTTTACTTGCAGTGAATCAACACCCGTTTTTATCATTTCTTTTAAAAAAACCGAGTCTGGCTGCGAAAAAACCGCCGTACAATCTCGCTTAGTAAGTAAATAAACGGGTAAACTCAACTTTTGGGTTTTGGTAATATCAAAGGTTACCAAGGTATAAACCACACTATCAACACTCACACCATTGGTGGTAGAGGTTTGAAAGATATTTCGTCGGATTATCTCAAAAGGATAAAAATTATAGGTTGTATCAGGAAAGAAAACTTCTGCGGCAGGATTATGATGAAAACTTAATGTATAATCAATGGGGCGTCCGAGCTCAATACTATCAGTCTGGAATTTCCCGACTGGTTTTTGAGCGTGACAGATTTCACTAAAAAACAAGCCAGTTATTAGCAAATAGCTGATAATATTAGCAAAAATTAACTGATTTTTATAGAGATTTTTAATTGACATTGATTAATTATCGAACTTTCTGAGTGGCTATTTTCTTACCCTAAATAATTGAATAAGTTTGGGCACATAATCTTCCCTCGAATCAATTGCCACATAATTAGCATTGTGTTGTTTACAAAGCGTCTCCAAACGCTTTTGATTATCTTCAAAGACTTCCCGCATTTCTCGCTTAAAAGAAGGAGAAGAAGTATTTAACCAAACCGTACGTTTTGACTCTTTATCTAATACCGGAATAATTCCGAGGCTTGGTAGTTTTATTTCTCTTTGGTCATAGACATGCACCACTACTAAATCATGTTTTCGGGCTAAAGCTTTAAGATTATGCTCATAGTCTTTATCCAAAAAATCTGAAATCATAATCACTACACTTTTTCTACGGAGCATATTTAAGGCAAAACCAATGGCCGCAGGAATATTGGTTTTCTGCGAAATTGGCTTCATTTTAAACAAACTTAATATCAGCTCATAGCCATGCTTCATGCCATTTGTTGGCTTGAAATAAAGCTCTTTTTGGTCTGAAAAACAATACAAACCCACATGACCAGCCTCTTTAATAGCCGAAAGTGCCAATACTCCACAAATTTCTTTGGCAGTATCTATTTTTAATCGCCCACTGTTTCCCACCTCTTGTGAACTACTCACATCGAGCATGAAAAACACGGTTTGTTCTTTTTCCTCTTTGAAAATCTTCACGTACGCACCATCGCCTTTGGCAGTGGTAATCCAATCAATCGTCCGAACATCATCACCATATTGATAAGTACGCAAATCGCTAAACTCCAAGCCAGAGCCTTTAAAAACCGAGCGATAGTTTCCGTGCATGTGCCCATTCACGGCTTTTCGGATTTTAATCTCATACTTATTCAGTTTTGAAATGATGCTTTCTACCATTTTTTCAACACTAATGCTTATTTTTAGCTATAAAAACGTCAATTAAGAAAATTTAACTTATGGACTTTCTCAGATTTTTCCGTAATTTGTTGGAAGAAATTCTTTTGAGAAAAATTCGTTATTTCGAAAACGAAGATAAACCGAAAATGCTGACAAAAAAAATATTCTTACTTTTAGGCACTATTTTGATATTATTGGGCTGTAATAATCAGCCAAGTAAGCCCAAAGATGCCATTGACGAAGCTACTATGGCCAAAATATTAGCCGAAATTCATATTACCGAAGCACGCGTAAGTAGGTTATCGTTTCAAGCCTATGATTCGACCAAGGTTGTTTATAAATTTTATGAGCAACAAATTATGGCGAAATATAAAACCGATACCGCCCGTTATAGAGCAAGTTATAATTATTATGTAACCAACCCCGAACAAATGACTAAGCTTTATGAGCAGGTAATTAAAAACATTGAAGAATTGAAGAAAAAGAAAAAATTGGCTTATTGACATATACATCTTATCCAAGCTAAAACTCATCAGATAAAATAAACCTATTTAATTTATTTTGAAAGAAAATATTGTAATAATACCGACCTACAACGAAATCGAAAATATAGAGGCCATTATTCGTAAAGTATTTAGCCTCAGTGAATTCTTTGATGTGTTGATAATTGATGATGGCTCTCCTGATGGTACTGGAATGAAAGTAAAAGAACTTCAAGCCGAATTCGTGGGTACCCTTCATCTCATCGAACGCAGCGGAAAATTAGGTTTGGGCACCGCCTATATTCATGGATTTAAGTGGGCATTAGAAAATAAGTATCAGTATATTTATGAAATGGACGCCGACTTCTCGCACAATCCAGAAGATTTGGTGCGTCTCTTCAATGCCTGTAAAATAGAAAACTTTGATGTAGCCATTGGTTCTCGCTACATCAAAGGTGTAAACGTAGTAAACTGGCCCATTGGCCGCGTACTGATGTCTTATTTTGCGGGAGTATATGTACGCCTGATTACAGGCATGGAAATCATGGACCCTACGGGTGGATTTATTTGTTATAAAAGAGAAGTTTTGCAAACCATTCCACTCGATAAAATTACCTTCATTGGCTATGCCTTTCAGATTGAGATGAAGTTTAATGCTTTTCTCTATAAGTTTAATATCACCGAAGTACCGATTATCTTTACTGACCGCACTAAAGGTGTTTCGAAGATGTCAACCAAAATTTTCAGAGAAGCCATTTTTGGAGTAATTCTCATGAAAATCTGGAGCTGGTTTAAAACTTTTAAAAGATAGTTTATGGTCGATTATCTAGAAGTTATATAGATAACTTCTGACGTATTTTGAATAATAAAAATCCCTCGTAAAACTCAATTTACGAGGGATTTTTATTATTTCATGAATTAAACCTTTGATTAATTCTTCATTGCCATGCCTTTTTGTTCGATAACATCATTCATCACATTTACTGTTTCGCCCAAATAGACATCTTTTTTCAAATATTTAATCCAAAAATCATTGCGGTCTTTTTTCAATGAATCAGTATTAATTACTGCCAAATCACTCGCTAAATTCGCTACAGCCAAATCATCTTTCAACTGCGTGAGATTACGCACTTTTGTAGAAATATCTCTGACTTCTTTCTGCTGAGCTTTATACTTTTGAATTTCTAAAGAGCGGGAAGTCCTGCGGTTATCGGCCAAAATATTAGTATTTTCTTTGATTTGATTGAAAACATCGTTGGTAGAAAGACGCTCGGCATTTTTTTGTTTCAAAGCAGCTAAATCTGGGGCGTAAGTCCAAGATTGGTAATTTGCTTTAGGCATTTCGTCCCATACAAGAGCATTCGGACTATCTTTTTCACGAATTTTATAAGCTTCATATAAGCCTGGTAAAACTATATCCGATTCAACTCCTTTCAACTGCGTCGCACCACCATCTACTCGGTAGTATTTTTGGAGAGTCAGGTGAACCGAGCCTAAATCGCCCGCACCACTTCCACTTATATTGCCACCTACCGGGAAAGCTCGCTGTACTGTACCTTTACCAAAGGTAGAAGTCGAACCAACAACTACACCACGCTTATAATCTTGAATAGCCGAAGCGAAAATCTCTGATGCAGAAGCACTTCTCTCATTCACCATTACTACTAAAGGACCATCATAAAGTACAGAAGGGTCACTATCACCCATTTGTGATGGGCGTCCAGAACGGTCACGAATTTGTACAACTGGCCCAGTTTTAATGAATAAACCCACCATATTTACCACTTCTTGTAAGCTACCACCACCATTATCTCTAATATCGAGAATGATTCCATCTACTCCTTCTGCCTTGAGGCGTGTTACTTCTTTGGCAACATCTTGTGAACAACGAGCTGCTTGAGGGCGTTGGAAATCGGCATAAAAAGCTGGTAAATCAATTAACCCAATTTTATGCTTTCCGCTATTAATAATTACACTACGAGCGAAGGTTTCGTCTAATTTCAATTCCGCACGAATCAATGAAACAGTTTTTAGAGTTCCATCGGGCTTCTGTACAGTAATTTTCACCTCTGTTCCTTCAGCACCTCTAATTAGCTTCACAGCATCATCGGTGGTATAGCCAGTAACATCTTCAGCTTCGCCAGTGGCTTGAGCAACTTTCACAATAAAATCATTCGCTTGAATTTCACCCGATTTCCAAGCAGGGCCACCTGTCGTAACACTTCTAATTTTTATTTTGTCATCTTCTTGTTGTAAAAGTGCTCCAATACCAAAGAAACGACCACTCAAACGCTCATCAAAAGAACGTTTTTCTACTGGAGCAAAGAAATCGGTATGAGGGTCCATTTCGTTGGTAATTGTTGTAACCAACATCGCAAAGCGTTGATTTTCGTCAAATTTATTGCGTAAACGGTCGAAGTATTTATCCATGGCTTTTTTCACCTTCGCACGAGCTTCTTTTTCTAACTCTTGGTCAGATTTCACCACAAAATCCTTTTTATCTTTATTTTTCTCTTGCTGCTCTTGTGCTTCCAAATAGCGGTCGAGTGTTTGCCATTTAAGGTACTTTCTCCAACGTTCTTTTCGTTCTGAATCATTCGATGGAAAATCTACTTTATCTGCATCAAACTCTATGGCTTCATCTTTTGTAAAGTCAAATGGTTTTTCGATATTTTGTTTATAGATTTCTTCAGCCTCAGCAATTCTAATTTTGTAGATTTCGTCAGAAGCAGCAAAGAAAGTCAGCGGCGAACCATGAATTTCGTCGTCAATGGTTGTTTCAAACTTTTTTAGTTTTGAAATATCTTTCTCTAATAAAATACGCTTACTTGGGTCTAAACGTTTTAGATACTCATTGAAGATTTCCTTTGAAAAATTATCATCAATTTTTTTAGGGCTATAATGTCCTTGTTCGAGCATAGCCCCAACGTATCTCAAAATTGTTTCATTTTTACTGGGTGGGTCATCATTGAGAGGTGTTGCCGAGATAAAGATTGTCAACAAACTCACGCTCAAAAATGCTATGGAAAACAAATTTGGCTTTTTCATATCACAAACAGGTATTTTAAAATGGATAATGTGCAATTAATCTTAATAGTAAATATTGAAAATATTAAGAAGGCTTCAAGCATTAAGCTGAATTTGAATTACTTATTCTAAATTAACTAAAAATTAGTTTAGTTAACAACGTTAACACCTCAAATAAATTTTCAGAACTGCACAAATTATGATGAACGGATTTTTTTAGTGGTAAATCAAAATATATCCTTACTTAAAGAATCATTTCATTGCTCTTTTGAAAAACCCCCAAGCTTCAACGAGCACATCAATATCATTTGGATAATCATGCTTTCCATTGATTACTTTTAATAAAGTTACTTCAGGTTTGCGTTTTTTCTTGAAAGTATATTTTTCAATAGTTTTACCATCTTTAGGGTCTGTATCTGGTAAAATTTCTTTTTTGGGAGCACCTTTATAACCCGCTAAATTTGACCAATAAGCGAATGTTCGGTCAGTAGAGCGTACAATTCCAAGGCTAATATTATTCCCAATTATCACCTCACCACCCTCATAAGGGTTTGTTTTATCGGCCGTTCCATTTACAATCATTACGGGTATAGCCATTCGTTTTTCTGCACAATCAATATTATTGGTATCGGGCAAATTGGCAATTAAAGCGGTAACAGCTCTAAGTTTTTCGGGCATTGTTAAGGCTAATTTATACGCCATGTGTCCGCCACCTGATGTACCTACGGCAAAAACTTGCTTTTCATTAATTTGATAACGTTCTTTAAAATAGTTTATCATTCCTCCGAAAAAATCATTTTCATTGATATTCTCTAAATTGGCAGCAGAATTAGCCGTTTTTCTACACTCATTCCAAAATTTCTTATATCCATCTGGATAAACTAATAGTATATTTTCTGTTGGGGCAATTTTTTCTAATTTCTTTGCGGCTGCTCTCATTTGCATGCCAGTTCCCCCCGAGCCATGCATGACAAATACTAAGGAAGCACCTTCTTTAGCAGGTTTGAGAAAATGAAATGTTCGGTAATGCCCTTCCACTAAGAGTGAGTCGTCAGTAACTTGAGCTTGAGCGAAGATTGCAGACAAAGCAAAATAACATACAATAAAAAAAGCTTTTTTCATGGTTAAGGTTTGAATATAGGTATTAAATAATTTCAACTCCCTGCTTTTGAAAATCCTTCAAAGCGGAGTCAGTTGGTTTTAGATTCGTAATCATTAAATCTATTTGCTGAAAATTGCAAACTCTGTGAGCTTCTTGCACATTTAGCTTCTCCTCTATTACACAACAAACTGTTTTTTTGGCCGCTTTCATCATATTTTGTTTGATAAGCGACTCTTCATAATGCCTAATGCTCAATCCTTTTTCGTGGTGAACGCCGTTCACTCCCATAAAATAGTAATCGGCATTGATGTGTTCAAGCTGACGAGAAACCTCGCTACCGAGCGTAATTTGATAACGCTTAAAATAAGTACCACCCAATAATATTACATCAATTTTTGGGTGCTCATTTAAAGCCATAGCCAATGGAGTACTATTGGTTATGATGGTAAGCTCAAGCGTTTTGGCCAACTGTTCGGCCATAAAATAATTAGTCGTGCCTCCATCCATGATGATGGTTTGGCGATTTTCGAATAATTTTTGGGCTTTTTTAAACATAATAGATAGCTCTTCGCTACTACTTGCCCCGTTTCTTTTAGTTCCTAAAACCGACAAATATGAATTTGCAACCGCTCCTCCATGTACTTTTTTAAGAAAACCTTTGTCTTCTAATTCAATAATATCCCTACGAATACTATCATACGAAACATCTAAAAACTTACCGAGTTCTACAAAATTAATCTTCTTATCGGTATTAAGTTTTTCAAGTATTAAGCGTTGGCGTTCTTCTTTTAACATAGTCCTTGCAAATATTTGTACAAATATTGCAAAATAATGCAAAATATTTTTGACATTATCAAAAAAGTTTGCATACATTTGCATTATTATTGTTTGAGATTTTAACCTATGATGAAGTATATATGCCTCTGAGAGGTTGTTAGAATATCTGACAACCTTATAGGAGATTTAAAACAAAATTAAAAAAATTTATTAAAGTACTTACCTATTATTACTATTAACACTTACCTAAAAGAAAATATTGTCGTAGTTTTGTTTCATAATTTAAGCCAGAACATATTGTTCGAAGTTTAATTGAGTTTAAAATGGATAGGGTGGTCGGTTGAAAAACTGACCATTTTTTGTTCCATACTATTCTAGAAGGTCTTCAAACTTTATTTTCTTGATTTACTGCTAACTATTTAATCATCAATCAATTACACCTCCCATTTAATTCGTTAGGACAGCCTTAGGCAAAACATCGTTTTGGTTTTTATCGAAAATGCTTATCTTCGTTTTGAAACTAAAGTAAAACTTCGTCCAAATGAACCCTAACTCTCCTAAAGAAGATTCTAACAAACTCCTCAAATTACTTGGTGTTGGCTTCGGCATTGCAGTTACCGTCGGCGGAACAATAGGCACAGGTATTTTACGCAAACCCGGCCCTATTGCAGCAAATCTAGGCGACCCCGCACTCATTATGCTCGTTTGGGCATTGGTAAGTTTATATGCTTTTCTAGGTGTTTTATGTACCATTGAGCTGGGTGTATCGGTGCCACGTGCTGGTGCTTGGTATGTTTATGCACGCCGTGCATTTGGCGACTACGTAGGTTTTGTCACTGGTATTACAAGTTGGCTAGGTACGGTAGCTGCTTTAGGTTTTGGGGCATATACCATGAGCGAATATATCGCTCTTATTTGGCCTAATACCGACCCAATCATTCGCTGGATGGCTATCAGTATTCTTTTTATCTTGATGTGCTTCCACTGGTTAGGTACTAAATCGGCAGGAAAATCACAGGAAATCATGTCATTTCTTAAAGCAGTTGGTTTATTTGCTTTTGTCTTTATGTGTTTTGTTTATGGCGGCGAAGTAAAAACGCAAGAGTTAGTCTCTACCACTCAACGAGTAGCGAAACCCGCTTTATTGACAGGTTTGATAGTGGCTTTACAACAAGTTTTTTATACGTTTGATGGCTGGCATACCGCCGCGTACTTTACCGAAGAGAACACTGACCCTGCCAAAAACCTTCCTAAATCAATGATTAGTGGGGTTTTGGTTGTTATTTCAATCTATCTTTTGGTCAATTTAGCTATTCTTTATATCATGCCAATAGAGGTATTAGCTACCTCAAAATTAGCAGCAGCCGATGCAATCCGATTAATTTTTGGCGAAAAGTCTGGTAAAATTGTTACGTTTTTCTTGATGGTATCCATTTTAGGCATGCTAAATGCACAAATTATGTTTGCTCCAAGAGTCATTTACTCAATGAGCAAGGACGGACTATTTCTGAAGCTCGCTCAGAAAGTAAACAGCGGAGGTACACCAGCTTTTGCCATGCCACTTACAGGAATTTGCTCTATTTTATTGATTATCAGTGGAAAAGACACTTGCGAACGCCTCTCAGATATTGCTACATTCTTCTTTGTGATGACCTATGCCGCAGGGTTTGCTTCGGTAATTATGCTTCGTAAAAAAGAACCCAATCTTCCACGCCCCTATAAAGTAATTGGTTATCCTTACATTCCATTTATATTGATAATCATATCAGTCATGTTTCTTATCGGTGCTATTTATCAAGACCTTAACAGCAGTATTTATGCTTTAGTCTTTTTGATTTTTAGTTACCCACTTTTCCTAATGACAAAAAAAATTAATCTCTAAAAATGCTTTTTTTAAGTCAATTTGACTGCTTTAAAGGTACTATTAGAAAATTAATGAGTCAATTTTTATAATTCTTAGTAAATCTTTAATATTTGCAAAAACTTTACCCTATGACACGAAAGTACGCATTATTGGCCGTTGGCGAATTATTAGCCGACTTTATTGGAACTGAACTGGCTGAAGATATTTCAACTACTGATCGTTTTCAGCGTTTTCAAGGGGGAAGCCCTTCAAATTTGGCCGCTAATATGGCACGTTTAGGCAACCCAACAGCTATTGTTTCGTGCGTAGGAAAAGATAGTCTTGGAAAATATTTAATAGCAAAAGTAAAGGAAACTGGTGTTGATATAACTCACGTAGCGATTGATGAACAAGAACCTTCAAGTATTGTTGTCGTGGCTCGCTCAAAGGGTACACCTGATTTTATTGCTTATCGAACAGCAGACCGCATGATTCGTCCAGAACACATTTCTGATGAATTATTGAGCGAAAGTGCCGTTTTTCATACGACTTGCTTTGCCTTGAGTCAGAATCCAGCCCAAAGCACTATCGTAGAAGCTGCTCAAAGAGCTAATAAACTGGGTTGTCAACTAAGTATCGACCTAAACTATGCTCCGAGTATTTGGCCAGACCGCAACGAAGCTATGCAAATAATTGCGGCCTACCTAAAAAACGGAGCTTTGGCTAAAATGAGCGAAGATGATGCCGAACGCTTATATGGACGTGTAATAGAACCCCAAGAAGCAATTGCTGATTTGCACCGAATGGGGGCATCTGTTGTATGTTTTACGATGGGTGGCCGTGGAAGTATTATTTCATACGAAAACGGCAAACAAAAACTCCAAATGGCCGCTCGAAAAATTGAAGTAGTTGATGCTACTGGTGCAGGAGACTCATACTGGTCAGGCTTCTTAACTGCTTTCTTAGAAGGCAAAGATATTGAAACTTGTGCCAACGCAGGTGCAAACATTGCAGTATTGAAACTTACTACAATGGGGCCACTTCCAGCTAAAGTAAACAGAGAAATTTTATATACGCCTACTCCTTAAGGAGCATTATTTTACCCTAAATTAGGGCATACCAAAGAAAAGAATGAAGCATTTTATCTCTTTGCACGATGTACAAAACGTGCAGGAATTAGTACAGGAAGGTATCAGACAAAAAGCTAACCGTTTCGCTGACCAAGAGCTCGGAAAAAACAAAACCATTGGTTTGATTTTTTTCAACCAAAGTCTCCGTACACGTTTAAGTACACAAAAAGCTGCCGAAAACCTCGGAATGAAAGTCTTAACCATGAATGTGGGACAAGACAGCTGGCAGCTTGAAATGGAAGACGGAGTGGTGATGAACGGTGATAAAGCCGAGCATGTAAAAGAAGCAGCGGCCGTTATTGGAAGTTATTGTGATATTATTGCTGTGCGAGCATTTGCTGGTTTAAAAGACCGTGATGCTGATTATCAAGAGATAGTAATGGAAAAATTCCGTCAGTATTCGGGCGTGCCAATCATAAATTTAGAGTCAGCAACTCGTCATCCATGCCAATCTTTAGCTGATTTAATTACAATTGAGGAGGTAAAAAAAACTGCACGTCCAAAAGTTGTACTTACATGGTTGCCGCATTTCAAGCCACTTCCACAAGCAGTGGCCAATTCATTTGCTGAATGGGTAAACCAAACAGATTATGAGTTTATTATCACTCATCCGAAAGGCTATGATTTAGCTCCAGAGATGGTTGGTAATGCCAAAGTAATCTATGACCAAGACGAAGCCCTCAAAGGAGCTGATTTTGTGTATGGTAAAAACTGGTCGTCATATACACATTATGGACAAGTGCTTTCAACTGACCCTTCTTGGATGATTACGCAAGAAAAAATGGCACTCACCAATAACGGTGTATTTATGCACTGTTTACCAGTAAGAAGAAATCTAAAAGTAAGTGACTACGTACTTGATAACCAATCAGTTGTAGTACAACAAGCCGCCAATCGTGAATGGTCGGCCCAAGCTGTACTGAAAACGATTTTGACCAATATGTAATAGTTTTTTTGAGATAAACATTAGTCATCCCGAAATTAGTTAGAGAAATGAATCATTTCTCTAACTAATTTCGACTTATACTTCAATAAAGTCCTGCAACAAGTTTATTGCCCGACAATATCGCCTCTCATACTACCCAATGCCGTAAGTAACTCAATTTTTGCTTTTGATTGAACATTGAATTTCACTAACGACATCGTTAGGTCTTCAACCAACGCATTGAAGTGAGCATCAGTAATTTTCATACCTTTATGTGCAGTTTTCATATCAAGACCTGTGTATTTTTCCGAACCACCAGAAGCTTGTCCAACTTGATTGATTAGATTATTACGCAATTTCATCAAGCGTGCTGGGTCAGCGGCAGCGGCAGCAAAAAATGAATTAATACGTGTATCGGCTGCTACTTTACCAATAAAATCATCAATTACGGCCGAAATTCCTGCATTTCCTCCCAAACGAGCATAAAGTGGCGTAGAACCTTCTACAATATCACCTTTCATAGCTGCTAATGCTCCCAATAATTGATTTTTAGGTTTTGGCAAAACTTTAAACTTATCTAATGATTTTACCAAATCTTCAACCAATGCATTGAAGTCAGCCTCAGTAATACCCATACCTCTATGAGCCGTTTTCATATCTAAACCCGTATATTTCTCTGGCCCACCAGTAGCTTGCCCTACTTGATTAATCAAATTATTACGCAGCTTCATCAAACGAGCTGGGTCGGCAGCGGCATCAGCAAAGAAAGCATTGATTCTTGAGTCTCCCGCTACATTAGTAATAAACTGGTCGATAACTGCCGAAATAGCGGCATTTCCTCCTAACTGATTATATAGCGATGTACTTGGCTCCACAATATCAGCTTTCATAGTGGCTAAGGCTGTCAAAAGTTCTGACTTTTCAGTCATTGGTACACTAAACTTATCTAATGCTTTCGAAAGGTCTTCTACCAATGCATTAAAATCAGCCTCCTGAATATTCATACCTTTATGGGCAGTTTTCATGTCTAAACCCGTATATTTCTCTGGCCCACCAGTAGCTTGCCCTACTTGATTTACTAAATTATCGCGTAATTTCTTCAAGCGTGCGGGGTCAGCGGCAGCATCGGCAAAGAAAATATTAATTCGAGTATCGCTCGCCACATTCGTAATAAATTGGTCAATCACTGCCTGAATAGCGGCATTTCCCCCCAAACGTACATACAAAGACTTCGGGGGCTCTTCTTCGGTTTTCTTACAAGCAGTAAAAAATAATGCTCCTGCAAGCAGTAAATAAACACTTTTTTTCATGATGAAAAATTGGTTATAGATTAAATAAATAAAAATTAAACACAGCATTTTCCGAACATCAAGCTGGTAGATTGATGTAGTAAAGGCAATAAACTTTCTTTCTCGCAAAATTCTGCGAAGAGAAATTTAGCTTATTAGAAAATCTTATGAAGCGAATAAAACCCTAACTTATCGTAGGCAAAGTGTGCGTTTCATGTTGGTAAAAAAATCAATGTATTCCATCGGAACGGGACATTTGGGTCCTTCCATCGCTGCAAAATTAATTTTTGAAGCCACGTAGTCTTTTTGCTGAACAAGCGATTTTAAGGTTTCTTCCGAAACCTCATCTTCATAATAAGTAATACTTACAGTTTTAAATGCTGGATTAACGGTGCAGGCCGTAACGCCTTGTGTTGAAGAAAGTTTTTGTGAAATTAGTGTGCTATCGGCCATATTTGCTTGTTTGTCTAAGCTAAATACGGCTAAGTGAATGGGCTTTAAGTCGAGTTTTTCAGAAAGTGGTGGTTCTTCCCAGTTAGCCCAGACCAGCATCGACACAAAAAATGTCAATACTAATGCCACTATCACTTTCGTGACTGCGAGAAGGTTTTTTTTCATTTTAGTTGAAGTTGAAATTTGTTATTTGTTCTTATCTACGGTAAAGTTTTAAAACTGGATTTAAGAATCTTAAAAATAAATTAACCTTTCTGAAGGATTTTCTGGAGAAGCCGCATTACAAGACAGGGCATAAAAAAAGGTAGTAAATTTAGATTTACTACCTTTTTTTTATGCTTTAATAGCAACCTATTTCAAATATTTTTGATTATAGGTTTGAAATAGGTTGGGTTGAACACATCGCCGAAGCGAAAAAAGAGTTAGGTTGAATAGGGTAATGCAAATATAGTATATTTCTCAGAAAAAATATAAGACTCCAAAGTATTTTTAAAATAAATTAATAAAATTTTAACCAAAATCTCCTAACTTGCTAATTACTAGACACATCCAAAAATCGCTATTTTATCAAAATGGCATAAATACCTACGCAAAGCCATTTTCAAGAAGAATTCATATTGGTCTATCTATGCTAAAAGACACAACGCTAAACTTTTTAATCAACATTAAATGATTGTTTTATGCTTTATCACAGCAAGGTTTTGTAAAAATCGCTAACTTTGACGTTCATCTTAATAAACTTATTTCTTTTCTTATCGCTCAATGATTGTTCAAAAAGACGTACAACTGAAGCCATTCAATACATTTGGAATAGAAGCCACTGCAAAATATTTTGTTGAGGTTGAAAATCTTAGTCAATTACAAGCTATTCTTCAAAACCCACAATATCAATCAGTTGAACGCCTAATTTTGGGTGGTGGAAGTAATATGCTTCTAACTAAGGATTTCGATGGTTTAGTTATTAAAATGTCGATTAAAGGCTTAGAAATAATCAAAGAAACTGACGAAAATATTTGGATTAAAGCAGGAGCAGGAGTGGTTTGGCATGATTTAGTCATGTACTGTGTATCAAAAAACTATGCAGGTATTGAAAATTTATCGTTGATTCCGGGCACCGTTGGGGCAGCTCCGATGCAAAATATTGGGGCCTACGGCATCGAAATTAAAGAAGTTTTTGAAGAACTAGAAGCTCTAGAAATTGCAACTGGTGATATAAAGAAATTTGATAAACCAACCTGTAATTTTGGTTATCGAGAAAGCATTTTCAAACACGAAGGAAAAGGTAAATATATTATTTTGAACGTTACGTTTAAACTAAGTAAAAAACCAAATTTCCACGTAGAATATGGTGCGATAAAAGATACATTAGCCGAAATGAACGTAAACGAATTAAGCATCAAAGCAATCAGCGATGCCGTGATTCATATTCGTCAGAGTAAATTACCTAATCCAGCAGAGATTGGCAATGCGGGTAGTTTCTTCAAAAATCCTGAAATTCCTTCCACTCAGTTCAATATTTTAAAAGAACAGTTTCCAAATATTCCCTCGTATCCTGTCAATGAAACAACTATTAAAGTACCTGCGGGCTGGCTCATCGAGCAAGCAGGCTGGAAAGGTCAACGATTTGGCAATGTAGGCGTACATGCCAAGCAAGCTTTGGTTTTAGTGAATTATGGTGGTGGAAAAGGCTATGAGATCAAAGAATTATCAGAAAAAATACAAGCCTCAGTGAAAGAGAAATTTGGCATTCAGCTTTCAGCCGAGGTTAATTTCATTTAAAAAAATATACAGCCCCTCTCCTAAACCTGTGAGGGGTTTCTTCAAATTTATTTAATATTTCTTAAAACATAAATTACTGATTATCAACAAATAACAACTTCTACTAAAGAAATTTTTTACATTTTTTATTTTTCTTCTGCAACCCTCCATCCTACTTCTTGCATCTACATTACGAAAAGCAAAAATTTTCAAAAACTTCTGCAGCGGTTTTTCAAACATAACTTGATAGTTGAAGCTTCATAACACTTCACTATCTACACACCAAATCAATCATTAACATTTAGCTTGCGGGTTGCCGCAATTAATAAAATTATGAAAACGCTTGTAAAAACAATCGCTGCTTTAGCTATGGCTATTACTTTAAATTTCGGAGCATTTGCCCAAGATGATGAGAAAGATTCAAGTGAATATACGCGTTCTTCGCATTTCTCGCCAAAGAAACATAATATGTTTTCACGTAAAGACTTTGGTATCTATGTTGGGCTGAATACTTACGAAAGTAAAACAATGCCTGAACTCGACAATTTACGTTCGAGATATGTAGCCCTCAACTGGAAGAAAAATCATCGCCTTATTACTGGCAATAATGTTGATGTGGCCCTTGGCACTGGCTTTGAGTTTGCTTGGAACAATTATATGATGAAAGATAATATTCGATTAATTAATACCCCTGCGGGAGCTGATTTTGTAGATGTAAAGCAAAATCTTGATAAATCGAAATTGGTCGTATCTAGTTTGAATATTCCGCTGATGCTTCAGTTTGGCTTTAAAGAAAGCCGTTGGAGTTTAGGAATTGGAGCTTATGGTGGTGCAAGAATCGGCAGTTATGTAAAAACCAAAGATGAAAACGGAACAAAAGAGCATTTCAAAAGTGCTTATAATCTTAATAAATTCCACTACGGCTTAGCCGCAGAATTAGGTCGAGAAGGATTTACCTTATTTGCCCGCTACGAACGCACACCACTTTTCAATGATAACAACCCAATCAATGGCAATGCCATTTCATTCGGAATTCGTTTGTAAAATTATAAGTTTTAAATGTGCCATACCTGTTCTCAGATAACAAAGTGTGGCACATTTGGTTAGTTTTGCCGTAGAGACGTTGCATGCAACGTCTCTACAAAACATCAAAATCAAACGCCTGAACATCGGGGGATACAAAAGCCAGTCGAGCTTCACGAGAAAGTAATTTTTCACGAGTATAGAAAGTAAAAGCAGCGGCACGGTCGCAGTACTTGCTTGTCAAGAAAGCGTTACAAACTTGCTCAAAACTCTGATTATTAGTTGAATACCTTTGCCAAAACTCATTCAATAACCAAACCCAAAATACCGTAATTGACTCATGATAACCACTCGAATCGGTGTTTTGCCCGCCAACTGATAAATTATAGTCCTTAATATTTTCTCGCATAGTATTAAGGGCTTCTTCATAACTAAAATTAGCTACATGCCACAACCCCGCAATCAAATGAGCTTCATGCGTCCATTCTTTGGCTGGTAATGTTTTTTTACGAAACCCATTAATAATATGGTCAAAATCGTTCTGAGAGGAAGGAATAAAATAATCCATTTCGAAATTTTATTTGGAATTTAGTCTCAATAAATAAAAAAATAGCAATAAATCAAAATATTGTTTTGTATTTATGCGATAAAAGAATTTCAATGAAGGTATATATATTGATAGCATAATAATTTCTAAATTTGCCCATCAACCAAACCATAAAACAAATGCACATTTTCGACCATACATTATTGAAAATCATTCAGGTAATGATTTCTCTCTTTGCTGGTGTACTTTTCCTTCAATCAGGCCTCGATAAAGTCTTCGATTTTAAAGGCAATAAAGGCTACATACAAAGTGTTTTTGCCAACACATTTCTAAGTAGGGTGTCGGGCTTACTATTTATCATCATTACAATTTTGGAAGTTTTGGCGGGAATGGCCTCTTTTTTTGGTGGCATTTTTTATTTCATTGAAGGACAAAAAGACTTTGCTATTTTAGGCTTAGAATTATCATTACTTTCGCTTTTTTGTCTTTTTACTGGCCAACGAATTGCCAAAGATTACACTGGAGCTGCATCATTAGTAGGATATTTTCTATTGATGGCTTTCGGGCTGTTTGTATTTGCTTTAGTGGGGTAAAAACGATGCCTTCGACTCCGCTCAGGCAACGTTTTTTGCGGTGGCTGAGCGAAGCCGAAGCCCCGAAAAATATCAAAACCAATCAGCTTGCATTTCTATGGTTACAGAATCAGTGCTTTGTAGGCGTTTTACGAGCGAATCTACTTTTACTAATTCATATTCGTAGAAATACCTTAAAGTGGCCAATTTGCCTTGATAAAAGTTTTGGTCAGTATCGTGTGCTTCGGCCAATTTTCTTTCTGCAACAATCGCTTGGCCCAGCCATTGCCATGCAATCGTGATGATACCAAACATCTCTAAATACAGGGTAGCATCAGCCAAATATTTCTCTATTTCACCTTTTCCAGCCAAGCCCAATAAATAACCCGTTGCTTGTTGTGCTTTTGCTAAATATTTTTGAAGTTTTTCAACGAATGGCTGTAAGGCAGGAATTTGGGCAGCTTCATTCATTGTTTTGGACACCTCTTCAAAGAAAATCTGTGCAGCTTTACCATTATGAATTGTCAGCTTTCTACCCAAAAGGTCAAGCCCATGAATGGCCGTTGTACCTTCATGAATTGGATGAATACGTGCTTCACGATAATATTGTTCAACTGGAAAATCGGTTGTATAACCCGAACCACCCAAAACCTGCACCGCCGCACTGGTTGATAAACAGCACATTTCAGAAGGATATGATTTTCCTACGGGTGTAAGTAAATCTAGTAATAATTCGGCACGTTCTTTTGCTTCGCCAGTTTCTACCAAAATCAAATCTGATAATTTACTACAGAATAATAACAAACCTAAAGAACCCTCTACCACTGCCTTCTGAAACAACAACATTCGCTTCACATCGGCATGATTGATGATGGTTATTTGAGGTTTTGTTGGGTCTTTTTCTGAAATTTTTCTTCCTTGTGGACGCTCCTTTGCGTACGCCAACGACGAATGATAGGCGGCTGTACCGATGGCAGTAGCATTGAGGCCAACACCGATACGAGCTTCATTCATTAGTTGAAACATATAGTTGAGACCCTTGTGTGGTTCGCCAACTAAATAACCCAAAGTACCATCATTGGAGCCAATACTTAAATGAGCTATCGGAGCTCCTTTATAGCCCATTTTATGGAAAATTCCAGCCGTAATTACATCATTATCAATTAGTTCTCCATTTTCTGGTCTTTTTTGAGGAACCACAAAAAGTGAAATCCCCTTCGCTCCTATCGGCCCACCTTTTATTTTTGCAAGCATCAAATGCACCACATTTTCACAAGCATCGTGGTCGCCTGCCGAAATAAATATTTTTTGTCCTTTGATTTTATAAACACCTGCCTCGTCGGTTGGCTCAGCTATCGTTGAAATATCCGAAAGCGAACTACCCGCATTAGGCTCTGTCAAGGCCATTGTACCTTGCCATTTACCCGAATACATATTAGGTGTAAATCTATCTATCAATTCTTGCGAACCAAACGTACGAATAAGATTTGCAGAGCCACCACTCATGAACGAAAAAATACTCGAAGAATAGTTGGCTGCTTGGAAAATAAACCCTGCGGCGTTTAACACCGTAATTGGTAATTGCTGCCCGCCTTCATCATAGCGAAAAGCAGCGTTTACCCAACCATCATCGCCCATTTTCTTAATGATGGCTTTCATTCCTTCATGAATCCTGATTTTTCCATCAACCAACTGAGGTTCTTTTCTATCCATTTCAGTTAGTAAAGGATGAAGCATTTTTACGGCAATACTTTCCGCCGCATCGAGCACCATATCAAACGATTCTCGGTTATGGTCTTGAAAGTATTCATATTGGCTAAGTGACTCGCTATCAAGAACTTCGTAAAGATGAAACTGTAAATCTCTTTTTGAAAAAAACATAGGTTTATAGGTTGATACGTGTAAATAAAATATATTTTAGGCTGAAATTTCTTCTTTTTTATAAAAGAATTTTGCCATCACAACCACTACAGCTACCCCCAAAATACTTCCGGCAAAAACATCTCTAGGAAAATGCTGGAAAAGATACATCCGAGAAAATCCCACCAACATTGCCATCACTAACAAGATGATTGACAATGATGTTTTTCGAAATACTATTGCACAAAAACAAGCGAAAGCAAAAGCGGTAGTTGTATGCCCAGAAGGAAAACTTTGCCAATGGTGCAGCGTGACGCCTTCTACCAAATTAATGGCTCGACCACTATTTTGATAAACCTCTATTGGGCGTGGATGATTAAATATGTTTTTGAGAAACAAGGATACCAAAACCTTTAATATCCAAGAGATTAGTAAAAACTTTACAATAGCTGTTTGCTTGACTTTTTTTACGAAATGTCGGTAAAGTAACGCCAACAACAAAATCAACCAAATTGTGTCTTCACCGAGGGTTGTGACAAACCTAAAAAAAGCATCAAGCTCCAAGCTATGGTGCTGATTTATAAGAAACATCAGGTCTGTTGGGCTGGAAATTAGTTGCAAAATCGCACCAAAAAGCACCCAAACAAGGAAAAAAATAAAAAATAAACGATTATTAGTAAGTATTTTAAGCATTTTCTCTAAGAAACTTTCGTAATTCCAAAATTAGCCGTAAATTTGCAACCTTTCTGTGAAAACGTGAGCAAGATACTATCAAAATACGATATTAACATTCAAGGACTCGAAGAAAAGGTTCATTCGTTTGAATTCGAGGGTGATGATAAGTTTTTTGAAGCATTCGGACAAGTATTTATTTCGAAGGGCAATTTTAAGGCCATCGTGAAACTTACCAAGAATGCTACATTGCTTCAGCTTGATTTTGATATAAAGGCGAACATCGAACTCATCTGCGACCGCAGCCTTGAGCCTTTCGAAGAGCCTATTGAGTTGAAGGAAAGATATATTTTTAAATATGGCGACCACCACGAGGAAATCACCGATGAAATTGAAATGATTCCTTTCGGGCAAGCCACCATCAACATTGCCCAACACATCTATGATTTTATTTGTGTGTCGCTCCCGATGAAGAAGCTTCACCCAAGGTTCAGAGATGATGATTTTGATGAAGATGGGCTCTTGGTTTACTCATCTGACCCAGAAGAAGAGAAACCAGAGGAAAAAGAGCAAGAAATTGACCCACGTTGGGCAGCTCTTGCGAAACTCAAAATGAATGATAATTGAGGTACGATTTTGACCACAGCCACAAAAAGCTGTAAATTACCAATTTCGCCTCTATCTTATAAAAATAAATTTGTTACATAGTTAATTGTTAATAGTAAAATGGCACATCCTAAGCGAAGACATTCGACAACCAGAAGAGATAAGCGTAGAACGCATGATTCTTTGACAACTAAATCATTATCAGTAGATGCAACTACTGGCGAGATTCACGTTCGTCACCGTGCACACGTATTCGAAGGTAACTTATATTATAAAGGCAAATTAGTTGCTGAAGGCTACCAAAAAGCTTAATAATATCTTGTGGCTGGATACTGGTTACTTACCAAAAACAATTTATAAGTTTTCCTTATAGAATATACCAGTAGCCGTTACCCAAAAACAAATATTTACTCAACCAAGAGATTGCTTTTATGAAAATTGCCGTAGATGTTATGGGGGGTGATTTTGCTCCCAAAGCCATCGTCGAAGGTGCTGTCATGGCCGCCAACCAATTATCCGAAGGTATAAAATTGGTATTGATTGGCAAACAAAGCATAATGCTTGATATTTTACGAACAATGAAATATCCTGCTCATGCTATTGAAATGGTCAATGCTGACGATGTTATCGAGATGGGAGAACATCCAACAAGAGCTTTTTCTCAAAAACCCAATTCCAGCATTGGAGTTGGGTTTAAACTTTTAAAAGAGAAACAAGTCGACGCCTTTTGTAGTGCCGGAAATACGGGTGCTATGATGGTAGGGTCACTCTTTACAGTAAAAACTGTTGGAAATATCCAACGCCCACCTATAGCAGGGTTTCTTCCTCTCAAAAGCGGTGGTTATAGCCTAATGCTTGACATTGGTGCTAACGCCGACTGCAAACCAGAAGTTTTGGCAGAATTTGCCGAACTTGGTTCACTTTATGCCAAATTCTCATTTGGAATTGAAAGCCCTAAAGTTGCTCTTCTCAATATCGGAGAAGAAGAACAAAAAGGTTCAACCGTTGTACAAGCAGCTCATCAGCTATTGAAAATCAATAAGAAAGTCAATTTCATAGGTAATATTGAAGGTCGTGACTTATTTGATGGAAAAGCGGATGTGATTGTAACTGAAGGTTTTACTGGAAATGTGATTTTCAAAATGGGAGAATCGTTCTACGATTACGCCGCATCACAAGGAATCAAAGACTCACTCATCGACCGTATGAACTACGAAGTGATTGGTGGAAGTCCGATTATTGGCGTGAAAGGTAATGTAATTGTGGCACATGGCATTTCTTCACCAGAAGCTATCCAAAATATGATTTTCTTGGCTGTTCGTCAGGTAGAATCAAAAGTTACTGAACATATTATTGCTTCATACGAAGATTAGGAAGGTCTTACCGGAAGGTCTGACCTTCTTAATTTTATACGTAATTGTAAGTTTTAAATTTCATCTTTTCACTAATGATGGTCTGTTTTCTAAACCGACCTTTAATACATAAATGAACTTAAAAGCAGCTATCACTGGTATTCATGGCTATGTGCCAGAAGATATTTTGACCAACGCAGATTTAGAAAAATTGGTTGATACTAACGATGAGTGGATTACTACTCGAACGGGTATTAAAGAACGCCATATTTTACGAGGAGAAGGCTTGGCCACTTCATACATGGCTTCAGAAGCAGTGAAAGGCTTACTTGCGAAAACTGGAACTAACCCAAAAGACATTGATTTAGTTATTTGTGCGACGGTAACTCCCGACTTTATGTTTCCTTCAACTGCCAATTTGGTATGTACACAATGTGGGATTCCTTCAATCGGAAGTTTTGATATTTTGGCCGCTTGCTCAGGTTTTTTATATGCACTTTCAGTTGGTACTCAATTTATTGAGTCTGGCCGTTATAAGAAAGTAATTGTTATTGGAGCAGATAAAATGTCGGCCATTGTTGATTATACTGACCGTACCACTTGTGTATTATTTGGCGATGGTGCTGGTGCTGTATTACTAGAACCTTCAACTGATGAAAATGGCATCATTGATTTCTTGCTTCGTTCTGATGGAACAGGTGGCGACCACCTCATTATGAAAGGTGGCGGTAGCCGTTATCCAGCAAGCCACGAAACAGTAGATAATCGCTGGCACAATATTCACCAAGAAGGACCTTCGGTATTTAAGTTTGCTGTAACAAACATGGCAGACGTTTCAGCAGAAATCATGGAACGTAATAACTTAACTGGTGATGATATTTCGTGGTTAGTACCACATCAAGCAAATAAGCGTATCATTGATGCTACCGCTCGCCGAATGGGTATTGGTGATGAAAAAGTAATGCTGAATATTCATAAATATGGCAATACTACTGCTGCTACAATTCCGCTTTGTTTATACGATTACGAAAAACAACTCAAAAAAGGAGATAATCTTGTTTTAGCTGCTTTTGGTGGTGGATTCACTTGGGGAGCATGTTACATTAAATGGGCTCTTTAATTAACCCCACAAATTATATCTAAGGAATAAATAAATAAGACATATTTAGTAATGGCAACAACCGCAGATTTTAGAAATGGTCTTTGTTTAGAATGGAATAATGACCTTTATTCAATCGTAGAATTTCAACACGTAAAGCCAGGAAAAGGCCCAGCTTTTGTTCGAACTAAGCTGAGAAACATCAAAACTGGTAGAGTGATTGATAATACTTTCACCGCTGGTGTAAACGTAATAACTGCCCGCATCGAAAAGAGAGAATTTCAATTTCTTTATAAAGATGAAGATGGCTATAACTTTATGGAAACCGATACTTTCGAGCAATTTAATCTTGACGAGAAGATGGTTCCACAAGCCGATTTGATGAAAGAAGGCCAAGCTGTTTCTGCTTTAGTGCACGCTGAAACTGAAACTATCTTAAGCATCGAATTACCACAATATGTTGAACTTCGTGTTACTTATACAGAACCAGGCTTAAAAGGCGATACAACTACCAGCCCAAGTAAACCTGCAACTGTAGAAACAGGTGCATCAATCAGAGTTCCACTTTTCATCGAAAATGATGAATTGATTCGTGTAAATACAACAACTTACGAATACGATTCACGTGTGAAAGAAGGCAAATAATTGCTAATTATTTACATGTAAGAAACAACAAGAATCGCTTGAGTCAAGTTTTTAAACATATCACAGACGATACCTCCTCTACCGAATCGCCGAAAGCTGCTTAGATTAAAACTGTAGGGCCGCTTTCTAATATTCTTTGTAGGTATCGTCTTTCTTTTTACATTTGTACGAAAAATTACTCTATAACCACGAATAATATCTACCTTTCATGGAAACAAAAGATATCCAAAAACTAATAGATTTTATATCTCAATCTGGCTTAGACGAAGTTAATATCGAAACTTCTGAGCTAAAGTTAGCTATCAAACGCTATTCAAATACTACCCCTGTGGCCGTAGCTCAACCAGCTTACGTAGCTCCAGCTCCAGTAGCCGCAGCACCTGTTTCAGCCCCAGCCGCCGCTCCAGTTGCTACTCCACTAGCAGCACCTGCTCCTGCAGCCGAGGCAAGCAATTTAATTACGATTAAATCACCAATGATTGGTACATTCTACCGCTCTCCTGGCCCAGATAAAGAAAACTTCGTGAACGTAGGTGATGAGGTATCGGCAGGAAAAGTTGTTTGTATCATTGAAGCAATGAAACTCTTCAACGAAATAGAATCAGAAGTTTCGGGTAAAATCGTTAAAGTATTGGTTGAAAATGCAACTCCAGTGGAGTTTGACCAACCTTTGTTCTTGGTTGAGCCTAATTGATTTGAAGGCTTGTAGCAGGTAGTTGAAAAGCTTATTGGCTTTGTGTACTACTTTGACAACTCAAATCCATAAATTTCAAATCAGAAACCTATGTTCAAAAAAATATTAATAGCCAATCGTGGCGAAATCGCCCTTCGAATCATTAGAACTTGCCGTGAGATGGGCATTAAAACAGTAGCAGTTTATTCTACTGCCGACCGTGATAGTCTGCACGTAAGATTTGCTGATGAAGCTGTTTGTATAGGCCCAGCTCCAAGCCGCCAGTCATATTTGAATATTCCAAATATTATCTCGGCTGCCGAAATTACAAACGCTGACGCCATTCACCCTGGCTACGGATTTTTATCAGAAAACGCTGAGTTTTCAAGAATTTGTGCTGAATACGGCATTAAGTTTATTGGTGCAACAGCCGACCAAATCAACTCAATGGGAGATAAAGCAACTGCTAAAGCTACCATGAAAAATTCTGGTGTACCAGTTATCCCAGGTTCAGAAGGCTTACTTGAGTCGGTTGAAGAAGGTATTCGTTTATCAGAGGAAATGGGCTACCCAGTAATCATCAAAGCAACTGCTGGAGGTGGTGGCCGTGGTATGAGAATTATCAATAATTCATCTGAATTCCAAAAAGCATGGGACGACGCCAAAATGGAGTCGGGTGCAGCATTTGGAAATGATGGCTTATATTTAGAGAAGTTCATCGAAGAACCTCGCCACATTGAGATTCAAGTAGTAGGCGACCAAAATGGTGTAGTTTGTCACCTTTCAGAGCGTGATTGCTCGATTCAACGTCGTCACCAAAAATTAGTTGAAGAAACTCCTTCTCCGATTGTTTCACAAGAACTACGTGAGCAAATGGGTGCGGCAGCTATCAAAGGTGCAGCGGCTATTGGCTATGAAGGTGCGGGTACAATAGAATTTTTGGTTGATAAATACGGAAAGTTCTATTTCATGGAAATGAATACTCGTATTCAGGTAGAACACCCAATTACGGAAGAAGTAACAGATTTCGACTTAATTAAGGAACAAATCAAAGTAGCAGCAGGTGTACCAATTTCGGGTAAAAACTACTTCCCGAAATTATATTCGATGGAATGCCGTATTAATGCCGAAGACCCTATCAATGGTTTCCGTCCATCGCCAGGTAAAATCACTAACTTACACTTCCCAGGTGGGCATGGTGTGAGAATTGATAGCCACGTTTATGCAGGTTACACCATTCCTGCGAATTACGACTCAATGATTGCCAAACTTATTGTTACTGGTCAATCGAGAGAAGAAGTCATCACGCGTATGAAACGTGCCTTGCAAGAGTTTGTGATTGAAGGTATCAAAACTACCATTCCATTCCACATCAAGTTGATGGATGATGAGACTTTCAAATCGGGTAAGTTTACTACTAAATTCTTAGAAACCTTCGATTTTAGTCAACTATAAGAATATTTAGTCCTAAAAAATTTATCTCGGATTAAATTAAAATCATATTATATGAACCTCGAAAGTAGTCACTTTCGAGGTTTTTTTATTTAAATTTTCTATTAATAAATTTCAACATGCTATTCGTTGAATGAATAAAAACTTACTAAGAATTTCGGAATGATTCATGTTTAAATTACTTCAATTTTGTTAAGGATTGATAAACCAAAACTTTAAATTTTTCGCCCAAATCGGCATAACTATTAGGATATTTTTGTGTGAGAAATATACCCACAATATTTTGTTTGGGGTCAACCCAATAACTTGTTCCGAAAATTCCACCCCACTCATAATTTCCTTCTGAAACTGGCAAACGAGCTGCTTCTTTTGAAGTAGCGAGGGCAAATCCTAAACCAAATTTTCTAATACCTACATTTACCTCACCAATTTGGTTAGTAGTCATTTGACGAATAATAGCGGGCGATAAAATATCTTTTCCGTTAAGGCTTCCACCATTTAAAAGACATTGTAAAAATTTGGCATAATCTGTTGCCGATGAAGATAAACCACCTCCACCAGACATAAAGCCAGTTTTTTGTCTTGGGTAATTTTGTGAACTTTCAGGAGCTTTTATCAATTTACGGTTTTGGTCTTCGGCGTAAAGTGTAGCTAATTTATTATGTTTTGATTCTGGCAGATAAAAGAAAGTATCGGTCATGTTCAATGGGGCAAAGATTCGTTCTTGGAAGAATACATCAAGTGGCTTTCCAGAAACAATTTCTACTAAATAACCTAAAATATCAGTATTCAAACCATAGGTAAAACGTTCGCCGGGTTGGTGCATCAATGGCATTTTGGCTAAGTTATTGGCAAAATCTGCCAATTTGAGATTAGGGTCTCCTAAACCATTTGAAATCTTATTTTTGGCATAAATAGCATTGGCTTCTTTTGTGCCAATTCCTAAATAACTAATGCCTGAGGTATGAGTCAATAAATCTCGAATTGTAATTTCTCTTTTAGCAGGAATAGAAGTAAAAGAACTATCGGCCTCATTGAATTTATCTAATACAACTGGCGATTTAAAGGCAGGAATGTATTTTGAAATGGGCTCATCTAGCAAAATTTTCCCTTCTTCATAAAGAATCATTACGGCTGTGCTGGTAATGGCCTTGGTTTGTGAGGCAATTCGCACGATGGCGTCTTTCGAAAGTTTTGTTTTGGTATTTATATCATCATAGCCAAATGATTCATGATATACCAACTTGCCATCACGCATGACTAATGCGATAGCACCTGCAAGACGCTCTTTCTGAATATAATCATTGACAACTGTTTCGATACGTTTTAGGCGAGTAGAACTCATTCCTACCGATTCGGGAAGGGCTTTTTCAAGGTTCTGTGCAAAACCAAGCGTGCTAATGAATACAAAGAATAGTAAGATTGTTTTTTTCATAATTATTGAGCGTTGAGAGAAAGAAATGATTAAAGACTTTTTAAATATAGAATAGAATTATTTCAATAAATATTATTAATTTGCAAATACCTCTTTTGACAACTAATGTATGAAAAATATTCTAAACGACCATTCATATCGTTACTTTGTGTTAGTAATGCTAACCTTAGTTTATGTTTTTAATTTCATTGACCGACAATTATTAGTCATTCTCCAAGAATCAATCAAACATGAATTAAACCTTACTGATACACAGCTTGGATTGTTATCGGGGTTTACATTTGCACTATTTTATGTCACTTTAGGCTTGCCTATTGCCCGAATAGCTGATAAGGGGAATAGAAGAAATATCGTAACAATTTCTCTTGGATTATGGAGCATCATGACAGCCGTTTCGGGCTTAGTTCAAAACTTTTATCAATTACTTTTAACTCGCATTGGCGTAGGTATTGGTGAAGCAGGCGGTAGCCCGCCCGCCCACTCAATGATTTCCGATTATTTTCCCGCTGAAAAACGAGCAACCGCATTATCTATTTATTCAACAGGAATTTACTTTGGCATTCTCATTGGATTTTTAATTGGGGGTTATCTAAACCATGAATTAGGCTGGCGAGTAGCATTTTTTGCCTTAGGTATTCCAGGAATTGTATTTTCATTGTTATTCTACATTTCGGTAAAAGAACCTAAACGTGGAGCTTCTGATGATTTAAAAACTGAAACCGAATCAGTAAGCATAATTACCGTAGTTAAGTACTTATTTGCAACAAACACTTTTGCTTATTTGGGTCTGGCTACTGCATTTCATGTATTTTGTTTATATGGTGTTTCTAATTGGGCTCCTTCATTTTTGAGTAGAATACACCACATGCAAAGTAGTGAAATTGGTGTTACGCTTGGTTTACTATTTGGAATAGGTGGAGCTTTGGGTACATTTTTAGGTGGTTATCTGACCGATTTATACGGCAAAGAAGATAAAAGTTGGTATTTACGTATTCCAGCCATAGGTGCATTAGTATCAAGTGGTTTGGCTGTTGGGGCATTATTTATTGAAGATAGAAATGTGTCACTGGCATTTATGGGCTTATGTGCCTTGATGCAAAGTGCTTATTTAGGGCCATCTATCGCTGTTTCTCATAGCCTTGTACCTGCCAATATGCGAGCCTTGACTTCTGCTATTTTATTTTTCATTCTCAATATCCTTGGTTTGGGCTTGGGTCCATTAACGGTCGGTCTTTTGAGCGATTGGCTTACGCCAACTTATCATTCAGAATCTATCCGTTGGGCAATGTCGATTATTATTTTCATTGAAATTGTGGCTAGTACTTTCTTCTTTATTGCTGCAAAAAAAATATCGATTGATTTATCTGAAAAATAGGCTAATATTCTGTAGAAAAACGCACATCCGTGGGCTTTAAAAACGCGATTGCCATTATGTAAAAGACTGGTGGTTCTTCACGTATTTAAGATGCTCAATTTTTCTTACATTTAAAATCCCCCTTGAGTAGAAACCAAGGGGGATTTGTATGATAATCATTTATTTATAGATTACCTATTTCTCTTTAGAATATCCTAGCAATTATTGCATTTGCATTCCTTCCATTGAGTTGGTATTATTGTTTTTCTTAAACATACTCATATCCATTTTTCCGAAACGAATCGACAGGTTTAACTTTACCATTTGTGGGTTAGTCAGGCGATAATATGTTTGTGAGAAACCTTCACCGTAAGAAACTTGGGTATTACCACGTGTACGGAAAATATCGTTTACTGAAAGTGTCAAAGAAGCCAAATCATTTTTCAGGAATGTTTTCTTCACTGCGAAATCAACACCATAGAAAGGTTTGATATAGCCTTGTGATGAACTTTGAGCTTGACTCATTGGCGGGCCAAATCCTTGATTTTGAGTAACTGGCATATTGGTTTTTCCTTGATAATCGCCCGAAAGTTGAATTACCCATTTTTTCGGCAAATTGAAGTTGTTGTTTAATTTCCCGAAAACTGTCCAAAGTGCTGAAGTGGCTACTGCATTATCAATATTATCGGTATTAATTTTTGAATTATAAAAATTGATATTGGCCGTCAAATCCCACCATTTTTGCACCTTATTGGAATAAGTAAACTCTGCTCCGTAATTGATACTCGAATTAGCATTGATATAAGTATTAATCAAATCTAGTTTCCCACTAATCGGATTTATTTCTTGATTCAAATATCTAGTTATCAGGTTATTGGTATGTTTATAATAAGCCGATGCCAAGAATGTGCCTGTACCTTGCGATTTACTATAAGAAATTTCGCCAGAAGTTGTAAACTCAGGTACTAGATTGGCATTTCCACGGGTGATATTTAAGCTATCGCTGTAATCAATAAACGGAATTAATTGGAAAAAATTCGGGCGATTAACTCTGCGAGTAACACTTAATTGTAATTGGTCAGTTTTTGATAAATTCTTGCTAATAAATACCGATGGAAATAAACTAATCGGGTAGCTATTACTAAAGTTTTGACCAGTATTCAACAATTTTCCTTCATAAGAAGAGCTCTCAGCTCTTAAACCAACTTTATATGAAAACATGGTACTTACTTTACCCGAAACAGAGGCATAAGCGGCATACACACTATTTTTGCTATCATAATTGGCCGATGCTGAAGTAATATTTTTATAAACATCTGAGCCAACTGCTTTCAGCGAATTATCATTGATATTTTGCAAATTATTTATTTGAGCTCGGATACCCGTTTCAAGGTTCATTCCATTCTTAAATGGCTTTGTATAATCGGTTTGGAAAGTCATAAATTGATTTTCACCATTACCAATATTTCTCTGAATTTGAGTACCCGTAATTTGGTTCGAAGCATTGTAATAATTAGTTGTATAAACACCATTCATTGCATTTTTGCCACCGAAATAGTTAAAATCCATCGAAAGTTCTTCACCAGAAGTTGGGAAATTATGTTTTAATCCTAATTGTAAACCTCGTGGTTTGAAACTACGCTCTGACTCCGACAAACGATTACTTACAGTAGTTTTACCTGAAGTGGTATTTGTGATTAAGATATCTTCCGATGGTCGAAATTTACCTCCCGCAATCACAGTTCCAACTGAGAGTGTCGTACGATTCGAAATATTATAATCTACTCCCAAACGTCCGAATGTCATCATCCCTTTGGTTTTACTCTCAATGTCTTGCATAACATTTGAGTTGATGCCCCCAATACTGCTTGTACGCTCGCTATTTCCTTCGGTGTTGTTTCGCATACGCATATTCATACCCATAAGCGTAACATTCCATTTTTTCTGACGAACACTGATACTTCCCATTGCATTTGAGCCACCAAAACGGTCGGCACCGATATTAAGCATTCCGTTGTAGCCGCTCTTTTTATTCTTTTTCAGAATAATATTTAAAATACCAGCCATACTTCCTGAAGCATCATATTTAGCAGATGGATTAGTAATTACCTCTACTTTCTCAATGGCATCGGCAGGAATTTGGTCGAGCGATAAAGTTGTTGGGCGACCATCAATAAAGATTGTTGGGGCAGCATTACGAAGTTTTACATTTCCATCAATATCAACTTGTAATGAAGGAATATTTCGCATCACATCAACGCCCGTTCCGCCAGCCGTTACGATGTTTTTTTCTACATTAAAAGTCTTTTTATCAATATCCATTTCAAGCAATGCCTTTTGAGCCGTTACGGTTACAGCATCTAAAACTTTGGTATCGCTTTCTATCTTGATATTGCCTAAGTCTTTATCAAAAGCCGCCATCATTTTTGCAATCATTGCAGGGTCTGGTTGTTGGCCTGCTTTAGGTGGCGTCATTCCTTCCATTTTAGGCATGGCAAAAGTCACTGGCAATTCAAGGGTTTTATATCCTACCGAACTGATTTTTAATTTCAACTTTGCCATTACTGGAACTTCTGAGAAATTAAAATCTCCATTTAGCTCCGAACTTTGAGCTTTTACCAATACATCTTTACTTTGTTTGGTAGCGTTATCGAAAGTTGTTTTGAGTAATACAACCGATGCAAATTCAACTGGTTTGCCTTGCTCATCAACAATTTTTCCGAATAATTTTCCTTCTGGCATTTTTGCTCCTGCTGGAGCACCGCCTGTTGGCATTTGAGCAAAACTCGTGATTGTGATAAGTGCTGTAAAAAGAGCAGATAATAACCTTTTCATTTTCATAAAAATTTATGTTTGAGTAGCTTCTGTTTATTGTTGTTTCAGAAACATGGCTCAAAGGTGAGAAGGATTGTTGACTCAATCAACGATTTGTATATCTGTGAAGATGAAGTGTATATCTGTGAGAAAGAATAGTTTCGTAGAGGCGTTGCGTGCAACGCCTCTACGGGGAATCTAGATTTTTTTTACCCTTTGATATTCTCGATATATGTCTTTCCAACTGGCAATTCGATATTAGAGAGAAATACTTTCGAATGCTGAAAAGAAGTGATTTTTTGTTTGTTAATAATAAACGAATTATGAATTCGAGCGAAGGTTTTTTCGGGCAATTTACTTTCCATTCCACGCAAATTACTTCTAGTGAGCACTGGGTGAACTCTATTTTCTAAATAGATTTTAACATAATCTTTCAAGCCTTCGATGTAGATAATTTCTTCGAAAAGTAGCTTCACTTTCTGATATTCAACGTTTATCAAAATATAGTTTTCTTCAGTCTCGATTTTAAGTTTTTCTCTGAAATACAATTGGTCTTCTGCTTTCTTGAGTGCTGCGGCCAAACGCTCTTTTCTGATTGGTTTCATCAGATAATCAATGGCGTTTAACTCAAAACCTTCAAGTGCATATTGATGATAAGCCGTTGTGAAGATAACTAAAGGAGGGTTTTCGAGGTTTCGGATAAACTGCGTACCAAGCATTTCAGGCATCTGAATATCAGAAAAAATGAGGTTAACTTCATGTGTTTTCAAAAAATCAGGCACATCAAGAGGACTATTGAATTTTTCGAGCACTTCTACATTCGAAAAATCCAATAAATCATCCTCTAAAATATTCAACGCAAATGGTTCGTCGTCGATTAATATACACTTGATTTTCATAGTGACAATGAAAAGTTTTTTAACATCCCCCTACCCCCTTTTGCTTTTTCGCACATAATCCTACGCACAAGGGGGATTATGATTCTAAAATTAATTTCAAATTCACCTCAAAATATTCATCATTATGGGTAATCTTAAGTTCATGTTTATTTGGATAAAGCAATTCCAAACGCCTTTGAATATTGGTTAACCCAATTCCTTCATTCTGAATATTGGCTTTCTTTAATAAAATCTTGTTTTTTGAGTAAAAGGTTAGTCCATTAGGTAGCGTACTAAATTCAAATACAATATCTGGAGCATTCTTGCTATCAATGCCATATTTGAAGGCATTTTCCACAAAATGTATGAAAAGTAGTGGTTCTATCAAGTAATTTTTAATGTTTTCATCTACTTTAAAAACTACATTTCCTTCAATTGGCAAGCGTAGGGTTTGAAGTTCGATAAAATTACGAAGGTGTTCTATTTCTCGACTAAATTCCACTTTCGAGCCTTCTACTTCGTAAATAATGTATCGAAGTATTTCTGAAAGTTTCATAACTGATTCTTCCGACTGCTCAGATTTTTTACGTATCAACCAACGGATATTATTGAGTGTATTAAACAAGAAATGTGGACTAATCTGTAACTTAAGCATGTTAAGCTCGGCCGTAGTTTTTTCGAGTTCGATTTGCTTATTAAGTTCTTTCTGATGAGCTTGTTCATCGTATAAAAAGAGCATTGTACTTGTAAGAATGCACAATGAATAAATAATTGTTGGTCCAAAAACTAATCGGATAAATAGAATATTTTTTTCTTGTAAATGCTTCAATTCGTCTTCGGGATTAAGCCGAAAGAAAAGATAAGTCATAACAATATAAATGCCCAGCACCAAAAGAATCAGAACAAAGAATTTAATTCGAGCTTGTTCAAAAAAGAATTTTGGAGCAATATAATGGAGGTTTGAATAGAAGGCCGTTGCTAAAAATGCTATGTTCAGGAAGTGTGTTTGAACAAAGTAGAAATTTAACTCTGATAATTTTTGTGGCTGATACAAATAACCTATAAAGGGCAAGAACAACAGTATTGTCCACGAAATGACATGCGAAAAATAGGGTTTGATGGCTCTCCTTATCATAAACATTTGTTAAAGAAAGACAATATTAGTGATTTGGATTTAATTTATGTATTTGGAATATCTAAAAATCAATTCAACCCTCGATATTCCAAGGGAGACACCCCCACTTTTTGCTTGAATAATCGCGTAAAATGCTGTGGATATCTAAAACCCAATTCATACGAAACCTCACTTATTGACTTCGATACATCTAAAACCTGCTCCTTAGCTAGCTCTAAAAGCTTTAGATGAATAAAATCTTGGGCAGAATTACCTGTCTCTTTTTTTATCAAATCGCCAAAATAATTAGCCGAAAGATTAAGCTCATTGGCAAAATGAGCCACCGTAGGTATCCCACTAATTTTCAATTGTTGACTTCTCAAATATTCATTTAATTTTTGCTCGAATTGTTCGATAATTCCATGATTAGCGTGTTCACGAGTAATAAACTGGCGGTCGTAGAAACGTGTGCAGTATTTCAACAATAACTCTAGATTGGCAATGATAATCTTTTTACTGTGTTTATCAATATTCTGGCTCATTTCTGAGATAATATTGGCGTAGCAATTATCTACAATTTGTCGCTCTCTATCTGAAAGATGCAGTGATTCATTCAATTCATAGCTAAAAAATGAGTATTCATGAATTTGTTTACCGAGCGAAGTCCCTTTCAATAAATCAGGATGAAAAATAAGTGCTTTACCATAAGGTTGGTGCATTTCTCCTAATGGCTCGCTTCCGATTATTTGATTGGGGCCAATAAAAATCATCGAGCCATCTGAATAATCGTAAAATTTATTACCATAACGCATTTCGCCACAAATCGTTTCCTTCGTAATAATAGCATAGAAATCAATTCTGGCTTTGTGTCTCGGAATGAGGTCAGATTTATTCAAATCTACGTAATTAATAAGCGGATGTAAGGTCTTATTATTAAAGTATTCGCTGTATTTTTTGATGCTATCGAAGATAATCATGGGCTTTTTTATTCAAATCTATATAAATAAAAAATGAGTTGTTTACCTATCAGTAAAAATGGTAAGTGAAACCGTAAAATGTATAAGAAAAATAGGTCTTAGTGAGATTAATTTTGCATTGGATTTTTCCGACACTACATTAAAACCTTAGAAATGAAACATTTAAACACTATTATTTATTCTTTACTCCTTGTATTTTCTTTTCAAATAACTTTAGCTCAATCGACCGATAGTACAAAAAATATTACCAATTTTTCAGGAAATGTAGGCATCACGACCAATGGTTTTTCGATTATCCCTTCATTTTCACTGAATAGCCCTGCTGTAACCACTCAATTATCTTGGCGAAAAAAACGATTTAGCTTCGACCCAGATATACGTTTAAAACCTGATATTACTAAAGGTGGAATGATATTTTGGCTAAGATACCGCATAGTTGATAATAAAAAATTTGGGTTAAGGCTCGGTGTACACCCTGCATTTAATCTTATTCGTAAACAAATTACAGAAAATGGTGTGAATAAAGAAATTACTCAATTCCTAAGATTTGCGGCTTTTGAGCTTGTTCCGAGCTATCAAATTTCGAAAAAATTGGGGGTAAGTGCTACTTATCTTCAAGGACACGGTTTACAAAAAGATGGGCCGCATTTCACAAACGTGCTATTTTTAAATTCAGCCATTACTAATTTAGGGCTTTCTGAAAATCTTCGACTAAACTTCTTTCCTTCGGTATTTTTCCTGCAAACGGATGGCTACCGAGGTAATTATTTCACACTTACCACTGTTTTAGCTCATAAAAAACTACCATTTAGCTTAAGTTCGAGCATTAACCAAACCATCAAAGCCAATTTACCGGGCAATAAAGATTTTATGTGGAATGTGGGATTGAATTATAATTTTAATAAGTATTACAAGAAAGCTAATTAATGTAAAAATATAAACCGCAGATAATGCAAATTTAAAAACCTCTGATTTACGCTGATTTTATTATTTTTCAGCGTAAATCAGCGTCATCTGCGGTTTAAAAGATTATAGTGCCCGTAAGATTAAGTAATTTTGAAATTATTTGAGTATTATCTGGACATTATCTCTAATTTTATCAAAAAACAACTTTTTAAACCAAATGAGTAATACAAAATCAAGAGGCTACGCAGCCTTCGATACTTCTGGTGTACTGAGTCCGTGGGAATTTGAACGCCGACCAGTAGGTGATAATGACATTTTAATAGATATAAAATACGCCAGCATTTGCCATTCAGATATTCATACCATGTTAGGTGATTGGGGTCCACAACAATATCCACAAGTGCCGGGGCACGAAATTGCTGGTATCGTAGCGGCTGTTGGTAAAAATGTTACAAAATTCAAAGTCGGCGACCGTGCGGGCGTAGGTTGTATGGTTAATAGCTGTATGAACTGCGAAAGTTGTAAGCACGGAGAAGAACAACATTGCGATAATGATGCTACTGTTTGGACTTACGGAAACCCAGAAGAAACATCTCCCACAGGTATTACACAAGGTGGGTACGCTAACAATATAGTTGTCAGAGAACACTTTGCCGTACATATTCCAGAACATATTAGCCTTGATAAAGCCGCACCGCTACTTTGTGCAGGTATTACGACCTATTCGCCATTGATGAAAGCCAAGGTCAAAGCAGGTGATAAAATTGGAGTAGCAGGCATAGGCGGACTCGGACAAATGGCCATAAAATTGGCAGTAGCTATGGGGGCAGAAGTATATGCTTTTACTTCAAATGCCACTAAAGTAGTTGAAATAATGGCATTGGGCGTGAAAGAAGTGGTGGTAGTAGACAAGTTATCAAAGCTAAAGCCTTACAACAAAACTTTAGACTACATGATTTCTACCATTCCTGTTCAGTTCGATATTGCAGCCTATTCATCAGTTGTAAAACCTTATGGGTATTTTACGCAAGTGGGAATGCCTGTAGGAGCAAAAATGGCTTTGAATGTCTCAGCATTATCTCGAACACGCGTCAACTTCAATGCTTCATTGATTGGTGGAATTGCCGAAACACAAGATGTGGTTAACTTCTGTGCAGATAATCAGATAGAACCTGATACTATAAATATTACTGCCGACCAAATAAACGATGCTTGGCAGAAACTCATCAATAATCAAGCGAGCCACCATAGATATGTAATTGATGCGGCGAGTTTTTGATATGAAACATGTGTCATACCTTATTTTAAAAAGACCCTATTAAGGGTCAAATATCGGTAGTAAATAGTATTTTTTGCAATTTTAAGTTCCGTAGGAACGACCAATATAACTAAATGGGTCGTTCCTATGGAACTCGTTTTTGGGGAATTTAATCTTTCTACCGATATTTAGCCCCAAAGGGGCAGTTTTATCTCAAAATTCGGGATGACTCATGTTAGCAATTACTTTATTGTCAAAAACATATTTTCAAGCTTATATTTCTTACAAGGATTATACTTTAAAAGTCGAAAATGTTAAAATTTCAATAATTTTATTATAGTTACAATCCTACATACCGTAATATTTTGAGCTAAATGAAACACATAAAGGTGAACCATCGTAAGTACAAGATACACTTACTTTTAGTTTTCTTCGGTGGTCATAATAAGTATGATGATGAGTCTGCTTCCTCTCTAATTCGAGCTCAGAAAGACTTATACTCAATGCCCCTAGTAATGGTTCTGAATCAAATTCTTTGTTCAAAAAATGTGGGGCAGTTCTTTTGATATCTACCTCAACATAGCTTACGAAATTACCTTCTGCTTCTAAAAACATTCTACACTCGTCATTTTCAACAACCAAATTTCCAACATCATTACTTTTTACTTTTAATATTGACTCTAATTGAGAAATCGTCATGCCTATATATTGGAATGGTCGATGAAAAGGGGCATGCATTAAGGGTAAATTTATTGATATTGCTTTATCAATAGCTTTGCCTAAATTGTTGCTATCTGGTTGTGGATTCAATAAATTTTTATTAAAAACGACCCCAATCGTATTTAATAATCTTTTAAAAGAACTTTCATATTCATTTTCGTCCTTAAAGTCTGCATATAACTTACCTATGAGAAAACCTGGAATCTCACAATCTTTTAACATTATGGGTAAAACTTTAACCTTTTCATAAATTTGGAAATTCATGGCTACATCAAGTTCATTAATTACCCATGGTGCTCTCACTGAGTTAGGAGATAATATTACAGCAAAAAAATCTGCTTCATCAATACCTTGCCTAATTTTTTGAATCAGAGAATCTCCAATTTTCATTTCAGCCTCATCTAACCAACATTTTACACCGTGGTTCTCTAAATCAACTGCAAGTTTTCTTACAAAAGGCTTATCCGCATGGTTATGGCTCAAAAATACTTTTTTTATCATTTGTGGAAATTTTTTTTGAATTGATAATAAAGTTAAAACAAAATCAGAGCTAAATAAAATTGGCTCTGATTTTAAAATATTAACATACTTTACCTATTTCACCTCAAAAACATAGCTTCCAGAAGAAAGCGAAATCACTACTTTATCTCCTTCGGTTTTTTCAATTTTCACTTTCTTGCCTGATTCTGTAATTTGCTTATTAGCAGGAAGATACAAAGCAGCGGATGTATTTGGTGGAACAGTGAACTTATAAGTTGTTTTACCTCCTTCACTATTCCACTCGCTCTCTATTCTTCCGTAAATCGAATCGTAATACCCTTTAGCAGAGGTCATCTGGCCAGTTGGGTCGGGTGTTGGTTTGAGGATGAATTCTTTAAAACCTGTCTTTTGTGGATGACGCTGAATACCCAAAGAATAATTGTACATCCAAGCCGCTACCGCTCCAAACGAATAATGGTTGAACGAATTCATGGAGTTATTACCACCAAAACCATTTTCTACGGTGTAACTATTTAAGCGTTCCCAAATGGTAGTAGCACCATTAACCACCGAATATAGCCAAGATGGATATTGCTTATTAGTCAATAGTTGATACGCCAAATCATCACGACCGTTTGCAGAAAGTGCTTCACTCATAGATGCCGTACCGATGAAACCTGTCATCAAAGAGTTTTCTGGGCGTTCAACGCCGCCATCGTCTTTGTTTTTACGAGTGATAGTTTCGCTTAAATGCTTGATTACAAAAGGCTTATTTTGGGCATCAAATACACCTAAAGCCAAAGGAACAGCATAAGACGCTTGTGTATCAATCAAAACACCTTTATCTGAACTTCCACGGGTATCTGCTTCATTGGGTGCAGCCATAAAACCAGTTTTCATGCCCGATTTGACAGTTCGGTGCGAAGATTTATCTACATACGTTTCATTAAATATCCGCTTGATTTCTTCACTTCTCTTCAAAAAGCTTTTAGCATCATCGGTGTTGCCTAAAGCTTCGGCCATTTTGCTCATTAACTCTAAATCATAGGCAAAATAGGCCATCCAAAACAAAGTATTATCATTTTTATTGCCTTCTGGGCTCAACCAATCTCCCAACGGACCTTCATTTAGAATTCCTGTTGTTTTATCGATTTTAGTTTCTAAGAAAGCCATGTATTTTTTCATTGCACCATAATGCTCGGCCAACATTTGTACATCACCGTATTGTCGATAAGTTTCCCAAGCAACCACAACGCCAGCACTTCCCCAAAGTGTACCACCGAAACCACCACCTACAGGGGCAACATCGGTAAATCGACCGCTTTCTGGCTGAATATCACGCATGCCCAAAAGATGTCTTCTTAAAAATAAATTGGCATCGGTTAGGTAAGTACTACTTCTTGCAAATACTGAAATATCACCGCTCCAACCCATACGCTCGTTGCGTTGCGGGCAGTCGGTTGGTATCGAAACAAAATTTCCACGCAAAGACCAAGTAATATTCTCCCAAAAACGATTTACTAAAGGATTACTTGTTTCGTATTTTGAAGATATTTCAGAAATTGAACTAATGACTAAGCCTTTTACATCGGTTGCAGGAATAGCCTTTTCTACACCCGTAATTTCTAAATAACGATACCCATGAAAAGTAAATCTTGGTTGAATGATTTCATCGCCACCTTTTAGAATGTATTGGTCTTGTGCAAGAGCCGCTCTGATGTTTTCGAGCATAATCATACCTTCATTACCTTTATAATCGGGTAAATTTGGGTACGTAATTTCTGCATAGCGAAGGTTAATTATTTGCCCTTTTTTCCCATTTTTTATCAAAATCTGCGGAAACCCAACCATGTTTTGTCCCATATCATAGACAAATACCTTTTGTCTAACCTCTTCAACTTTTTGAGCCGATAGCGTTTTTACAATTTTGATATTTTCGCCCATCTGACCCACTAATTTGAAATCATTATAAGGTAAAGAAGCGGCATAACGACCCGAATATTTCACATCACCAACAATGCCCGTACCTTCGAGTGGTACTTCTACAGCTGATTTCCAAGCTTTATCATTATAGTTTGTTGTTGTCCAGCCCTTAATTGCTTCTTCTTTGGTGGCATCATATACTTCACCTTGGAAAAACGAACCTACTCGTATCGGGCCATCTGTAAATAATTTCCAGTCTTTATTATTAGTTGTGACGATTTGCTCAGAACCATCAGTGTAAGTAACAACTAGTTTTACCAACAACGATTGGCGGTCGCCGAACCAGTTCCAACTTTCACCACTGTAAGTAATATTACCACTCCACCAACCTTCACTCAGCCACGCTCCAATGGCATTGGCTTGTCCATTTTTGAGATTTGAGGTAACGTCAAAAGTTTGGTACATGTGGTTTTTATTATACTGCGTTAGGCCTGGATTAAAGTATTCATTACTCACACGATTTCCGTTGATAAACACTTCGTAAATTCCACGGGCAGTTACGTATAATCTTGCTTTTTTGATTGCTTTGGCATCAGTTTTAAATACCGAGCGTAGCATTGGCGTAGCATTTTTACTTGGATTGAGGGTGATAAGTGCCTCACCAGAAACTAACGGAGCTTTTTCCAGATGATATAAAGTATTACTTGGATAACGGAAGTTTTTTACTTGAATATCTGTAAAAAAGGCAGTTTGATTTGCCTTTGTTCTAAAACCGATATCGGCCAACATAGGGAAACTAATGAAGTTATTCCCCACACCCACCGGATTTAGGTTGAGTCCGCGAGGTGCAAATCTACTCGTTGGCGTCATTGATTTATCGGCAATTTTATGGGCTTCGTCAGTACCATCTATATAAAATTCAAAAACGCCAAAGTTGCACTCCACAAAAACTGTGTGTTTGGCATTTTTATTCGCTTGATTAATAATACTTTGCGGAATTGCAATAGATTTGAGTGGCTCTTCTGCTTTATCAGTTTTAGTATAACCCGCTCGATAAATATTGAGTTTTGCTGTCGAATTGGCTTCATTGGTTAGTGTAGAAATATCTAATTCTATTTCTACATAACTTTCATCTTTTTTACGCTCAACACCCATAAAATTGAGATACTGATTGCTCAATCGGCTATCATTTGCCCCAAAGATAAACGAACCTTTGCTTGAATTTTGGGCCAATTGAATATCATATTGAACCTTAAAAACCGACAAATAATGTGAGTAAAAATTCAAATCTTCATCTCCACCTCCTATCCATTCCGCACCCGACCATGCGTCAATTTTGGTATTCAGAAAACCAGTCTCAAACCATGATTTTGTGCTTGAAAGAGCATTAAAATTATCCCAAACGGTCAGTTTCCATGTATATCGAGTAGTTGGTTTTAAGGCTTCGCCTTCATATTGAATAGCGTGAGAAATACCCGAAATCACCTTTTTCGAGTCCCAAACCGTATGATTTTGCTCATCAGTAACCACAATTTGATAAGCCGTTTGCCCTTGTCCACGTTTATTGGTTGCATTATGCATTTGCCAAGAAAATTGTGGTTTGACTAAATCTGTTCCAATAGGTGTTGTTTGATAATTTACTTGGAGTTTCTGAAGAGTAAATTGAGCGTTAATCTGCCCAATAAATAGCATGAATGAAGCTATTAAGAATAAGTTTTTTTTCATTATTAAGGTCAAATATTACGTACAAAATCCAATAATTGTTAAAGTTATGGATTTAATAATTGTAAAGACTCCTGCACTGTCTTGTATCAAATTTGAATTGCTGATAATTTGCTAAAACACAATTATAGTTTATATTTATTAAATTTGTTATACAATCATCCTTATCTTCTGATGCACCCTTTAATCGACCACTTTCAAGGTTATCTACTTCTTGACAAAGAAGAAATAGAAATTATAAGTCAGAGGGTTTCTTTTTGCAAAATCAAACGCCGACAAATTATTTTACAAGAAGGTCAGGTTTGTAAACATTACACTTTTGTGGTCAAAGGCTGTTTTAGAATGTACGGCATTGATGATAAAGGATACGAACATAATATTCAGTTTGCAGCTGAAAACGACTGGATTGCCGATATTGACAGTTTTCATTCTGGAAAACCCAGCAAACTATATATACAAGCCATTGAACCCGCTGAAGTGATACAACTTGACTCTCCAAATTTGTATTTTCTCTACGAAAATATCCCAAAACTTAATCGTATTTTTAAAGTTATTGCTGAAAATAAGTTTATAGAACTTCAGAATAGAGTTTTACAAACTTTCAGTTCAACCGCCGAAACACGTTATTTAAGCTTTCTTGAACAATATCGACACTTAACAAACCGCCTACCTAATACACAAATTGCCTCATATTTAGGTATTACTCCTGAATTTCTGAGTAAAATACGTAAAGATTTGTGCAAAAATCATTGATTTCTTAAGGTAGTTTAAGGGTAGATATCAAACATTAATTATAATTTTGCAAAATCATTTTTTAACCAACATAATTATGAAATATCCAAAATTGATTGCTATTCTATTGATTTTCTTTGGAATATCTGCCACAGCAAATGCACAATCTTCGGTTGATGAAATCGTGAAAGAGTGGGAACGAGCGAAGGCATACACCAAAGAGTATCTCGATGCCATGCCAGAGTCAGGCTATGCATTAAAACCAACTCCAGAAATGCGTTCGTTTGCTCAACAAATGCTACACTTAACTGACGGAAACTATGGTTTTGCAGCAGCAGCTACAGGAGCAAAAAGTCCGGTTGGACAAGGAGAATCTGAAAAAACTACTGATATTTCAAAGGCTAACGTCACGAAATTGGTTTTAGCAGGCTATGACTTCGTAATTGAAAACGTGAAGAAAATGACTCCTGCCCAACTCAATGAAACTACCAAGCTTTTCGGACGCTTCGAAATGACTAAGGCAACCGCATTAGCTAAGTGCTTTGAACATCAAACACACCACCGTGGGCAAACAACGGTTTATATTCGTTTGGCTGGAGCAAAACCACCACAAGAGAAATTATTCTAGTATAAATTCAGCTTTTTTTATTGCCACGAATGTATGAATTGGGTTTTAATTCATTCGTGGCTTTTTTATGTCCTTATGAAAAATTTTCAGTTAATTATTTTTGTACTTCTTGCTCTACAAATACAAGCCCAGCAAAGTCTCAGAAGGGCATATCAGCCAGCAAATGTGATCAATAAAATTTCTTATGGAAACAATGTTGCTGTAGGAGATTACGTTCAAACCCAAGATTCCAAAATCTATTATGAAGTTTATGGGCAAGGTCAACCTATTGTGCTTTTGCACGGTGGAATCTTGGGTTCTACCATCGAAATGGCCGAATTTATTGATAGTTTGAAGAAAAACTTTCAAGTAATAGCCATTTCTACTCGTGGTCATGGAAAATCGGATATTGGCTCATTTCCTATCACTTACGAGAAAAAGGCTAATGATATAATTGCTGTTATTAATGCTGTTACAAAAGAAAAAGCAATAATTTTAGGCTTCAGCGATGGTGCTTACACGGCATATAAGGTTGCGAGTATGTATCCAGAACGCATCAAAAAAATGATTGCTATTGGTGCAGGTGAGCAGATTCCGGGCTTAAGAACCATCAATTTTAATCACGAACAATTACTTTCAGACAAGGCTTATTGGATTCAGCAAAAGGCACTTATGCCTCAACCCGAAAGATTGACAGATTTTTGGAGTGCTATGCAAACATTCTATAACGGAATAGTGGTCAGCAAAGAATTGTTAGGCTCTATTAAGTGTCCTGTTTTGTTGCTTTCGGGCGAATTAGATAGAAATGCTCCTTTACCGACCGTTATCAATGCTTACAACATGCTTCCAAAAGCTCAATTAAGTATTATCCCGAATACTGGTCACATTTGTTTTGCTGAAAATTTCCCAGCAGTTTGGGCAAGTATTACCCCATTTTTAAAAAACTAATATTATGAAAAAACTAAATCTTTTATTGGTATCTATGCTATTTTCGATGGTGTTATCGGCTCAAACCATCAAAATGAGCAAAGAAAATATTGAAGCTACAGAATATGTTTCAAGGTCTTTTGTAAAAATCTCAGGCAAAAAAATCTTAAAGGTTGAATTTGATACAACAAGTAAAGATGCAGATATGCCTTCTTATGTAAAAATCAAAGGGTTTGAATTTCAAAATGGGGTAATTGAGGTAAAAGTTTTGAGCCGGCTAATGAAAAATGCCCCAGCAACTTCTAGAGGTTTTATTGGACTTGCTTTCAGAATTGATGAAAAAAATTCAGCATTCGAGAGCATTTATATTCGCCCGACTAATGGCCGTACAGACGACCAAATCCGTAGAAATCATAGCATTCAGTATTTCTCTTATCCTGATTATAAATTTGATAAATTACGTAAAACCGAACCCGAAAAATACGAGTCTTATGCTGATATGGGTTTAAATGAATGGATAACAATGCGAATAGAAGTTGAAGGACAAAAAGCAAAATTGTTCTTGAATAATGCCAAATATCCTTCTTTAGTTGTTAATGATATGAAACACGGAAGTTCAAGGCCTGGTTCTATTGGACTTTGGGTTGGTAATTTTACTGAGGGGTATTTTAAAGATTTGAAAATCGTAAAGAAGTAAATATTTGAAGGTATTCTCGATGAATTTACCGACAATACCTTCACTTTTATCAGTTATTCTGCTTAATAATTTGGCGAAGTTGCTCTACTTCAGCTTCTGTTGGCATCGTGAGTGGTGGGCGAACATCACCAGCACTTTTACCAATCAATTTTGCACCTGCTTTTATCAAACTTACTGCATAACCACTTTTTTTGCCACGAAGCCTTACTAATGGAATATAAAAATCTTTCGTGATTTTCTCAACGGTGGCTTTATCGCCTGCACGCAAGGCTCTATAGAATTTATTAGCTAACTCTGGCACAAAATTGAAGGCTGCCGATGAATATGTATTGACACCAATCGACAAATAGGCCTCGGCAATAATCTCGGCAGTTGGAACTCCCCCAATGTACGAAAGACGCTTTCCTACTGTCTTGATAGTATCGTTCAAATCTTGCATATTGCCAGTACCATCTTTCAAACCAATGAAATTTGGACAAGTATCGGCTAGTTTTTTAATATATTCTGCCGATAAAACCCCATTGCCACGATTATAGTAAATAACAGGTAATGAGGTATTTTGCATAATTGCTTTGGCATATTCATACACGCCATCTTGTGGGCATTCGGTAAGATATGGCGGGAAGAGCAAAATGGCGTGGATTCCAGCTTTTTCAGCAATTTTTGTAAAAGTTTTAGCTTCGGAGATGCTTCTTCCTGCACTGGCAATTACTGGTACACGCTCAGCCACAACTTTGACCGAAATATTGACAATTTGCTCGTATTCATCAGCAGTCAGTGAGAAAAACTCGCCCGTTCCGCCAGCCACAAAAACAGATGAAACATCATGGCTTACGAACCACTCTATACGTTCGGCAAAGGTTTTGGCATTGAATTCACCTTTTTCATCAAAATCGGTGATTGGAAAAGAAAGAAGCCCGTCTTCGAGCGATGATTTTATTTTTGATAGTTCCATTTTTTATTTGTTTATCCCGTAGAGACAGGGCATACCCTGTCTCTACGGAAGGTTTTACCAACGTGTTGCCATAAATTTCCAATCAGGTTGTACTTTTTGCATTTCTATTTCGTCGTTGCGTTTGGTTAGACCGCATTTTTTGTAGTTTTCGTGCAATTTTGCTAAAGCGGCTCTATCTAATTCAACTCCTAAACCTGGCCCACTCGGTACTGGTACTGCCCCATCTTCAAATTTCATTCTACCGCCAAGAATGATTTCGTCAGATTGCCAAGGATAATGTGTATCGAGGGCATATTTAAAATTAGGAATGGCTGCTCCCAGATGCACCATAGCCGCCAACGAAATACCCAAATGCGAATTAGAGTGCATAGATAAATCACGCCCGAAAGTCTCGCAGATGCTCGTAAGCTTCATTGATTCCTGCAAACCACCCCAAAAATGGTGGTCAGATAAAATAATATCTTCCGAACCTAACTGAACACTGCTCGGAATATCCCCAAAGGAAGTCGTACACATGTTGGTAGCCAAAGGAGTTTTCAAGGCTTTTCTTACGGCCGCCATGTTTTCTTGTCCACGGCAAGGGTCTTCCAAGTATTCAATAATACCCTCCATTTCTTTGCCATATTTGATAGAAGTTTCTACCGTCCAAAGAGCATTGGGGTCGATACGAAGTGGCACATTGGGGCCAAATGCTTCGTGTAAAGCCAAGATTGCATCTACTTCTTGGCGTGGTTCAAACACACCTCCTTTGAGCTTAATCGACTGAAAACCAAATTCTTTGCACATGGCTTTGGCTTGAGCAACAATTTCGGCTGGATTCAAAGCACTTGCTTGACGAGCGGCATCCCAACCTGTGGCATTGGGGTCTGTTCCGAACTCCAATTCACCTCCTGCACCTTCGTATTTATAAAAAAGATAAGCCGAAAATGGCACAGCATCACGGCGTTTACCTCCCAATAAATCGACTATTGGACGATTAATTATTTTACCTATAATATCTAAACAAGCAACCTCAATCGAACTAAAAACATGCACAACAGTGCGTTGGTCCCAAGGAGTGAAACCTCTATCAGCAGGTTTTTCGGTTCCGAATTCGGCCAAAAGAATATCTCTGATTTTATTGATTTGAAAAGGGTCTTGACCAATAATGAGCGGTTTGCTTCTTTCCAAAGCCTTGTCTATATCAATATTTCCGGGAATCTCACTGACTCCACTAATATTGTCTTCAGTGACAAGTTCTACAACCGTACGCAAGGCATAAGGAGCATGCAAACCTGCTGCATTCAATAAAGGAGGGTCAACCACCGCAATAGGCGTAATGTGGAATTCTTTGATTTTTGGAAATTTCATTTTATGAATAAGTTTTAGCGAAGGTATCGCTTTAAGCGATGCCTTCGCTTGAATAATTACGTTAAAGGCCCGGGGTTAAAAAGTACCAAATCGTTATAAAGTCCCAATTTATCGGTGGCGACTTTTTTATTTCCGCTGGCTATTTCAAGAATGAGGTGGAATAATTCCCAGCCCATTTCTTCGATAGTTTTTTGTCCGAAAGCCACAGGCCCTGCGTCAAAATCTATCAAATCATGCCAACGATTAGCTAATTTTGAATTAGAACTTACTTTTATTACAGGAACCATATTTAAGCCATAAGGCGTACCTCTACCCGTAATGAACACATGCATATTCATGCCTGCAGCTAATTGGAGGGTTCCACAGGCAAAATCGCTGGCAGGAGTTGCTACAAAATTTAAACCTTTTTTACGCAGCTTCTCGCCCGGTGAAACTACATCCACAATCGTACTTGTACCCGATTTCACGACCGAACCAAGGGCTTTTTCTACGATATTACTCAACCCACCGCCTTTATTACCTGGGGTTGTATTGGCACTTCTATCTGCTTGCCCTTGACTGAGGTAATTATCGTACCAAGCCATTTCATCTTTGAGTTTTTGGGCAACTTCGGCATTTTCACAGCGAGGAACAAGCAAATGTACGGCATCACGCACTTCGGTAACTTCTGAGAAAAAAACTGTTCCTCCGCCTTTTACAATTAAATCCGCCGCAAAACCAGCCACTGGATTACCCGTCAAACCCGAAAAAGCATCACTGCCTCCGCATTGCATTCCCACCACTAAATCAGCTACTGAGCAAATTTCTCGTTTCCGTTGGTTGAGCTTTTGCAAATGTTTTTCGGCCATTTCCATAATGCCATCAACCATTTCATAAAAACCCTCGAAAGATTCATCTTGTAAATAAAGAATACTTCGACTTCGCTCGGTATCCGTTCCGTGGGCAGAGTGAAGTCGAAGCCCATCATCATCGGGCAACAATCTTTCTGGTCTTAATTTCTCACAACCTAAACCAATAATCATGATTTCACCACCAAAATTTGGGTTTTGAGCAATGTGTTTGATTGTGCGAATCGGAATAATAGCAGCTGGTGCATCAATGGCAATTCCACAACCATAACTATGATTGAAAGCTACTACGTCATCGACATTGGGATATAAGGGTAGTAATTCTTTTCTGATTTTATTTTCAATGAAATTCGTAATTCCTGCTACACATTGCACGCTGGTGGTTATTCCAAGAATATTCTTTGTACCTACACTACCATCGGGATTTCGGTAACCTTGGAAGGTATATTGTTCTAATTCCAACTCTATTTTCTCCTCAAAAGACAGTTGAATATAGTTAATATCCTCTAACTTTGGCGGTTGTGGCAAGCTAATATTACTTTCGTTTATCCAACTTCCTTTTTCGATAAATCTGTTTGCATAACCAATAATTTGCCCATAGCGAATCACCTCATCTCCTTCATCAAAAGACTTTAAGGCCACTTTATGTCCCATCGGAATATCTTCTTCGAGCACGACTCCGTCTAACACAATTGCCCCACGCTTCAAACCTGCTGGATTTGCTACAATGGCTACATTATCGTTAGGTGTTGTTTTTATTGCTATGTTTTGCATTTTTTCTGGTTTATTGGTTATTGGTGGATTGGTATATTAGTTTACTGGTCGATTAGCAATTGGTTATTTGTTACTGTTATATTTTTTATCCTTAAAACCCAATCCCCAATTTACCAATCACCAGCTCTCTACACCATCGGGAAAATCCAAGCGGCTATCATTGTCAGAATTACGCCCGCCAAGCCCATCAAACTCTGCATGGGAGCAATTGTTTTGAGAGCCTCTTCCTCAGTAAGGTTTGAAGTTTTACACATAATCCAAAAACCTGCGTCGTTCATCCACGGAATAAGTTTCGCTCCGCTTCCAATTGCCAAACATAAATACACGGGATGAAAACCCAAATTGGCATTCTGTGCCATTCCTGCTAAAATACCTGAAGCAGTTATCAAAGCCACCGTTGCCGAACCTTGTGCCGTTCGCACAACCATTGTGATAAAAAACGCCAACGGAATCAAGGCCATTTGGTAATCTTTCGTTAAATCAGCAATTCGGCTGCTAATGCCTGTCTGCTGCAACATTCCGCCAAAAGCTCCGCCTGCGGCAGTAATTAAAATGATACCTCCGCCACTTGCTAAGGCAGTTGAGGTGAAAGCCAATATTTTATCTTTACTTGTTTTTTTCTGCTTTGCTAATACCAAAAGAGCAAAAAGTCCGCCCATGAGTAAGGCAATATTTTTATCGCCAAAGAATAAAACGATATCTAAAACTGTATTTACGAACGGAATTTCGGTCAAAGGTTTATCAGATTTATGAAAAGCCTCTACTGCCGAACGAATACAAATAGTTACTAAAGGAAATGCTGCTGGCAATAAAGCCCACCCCAATGAAGGCAATTCACTATCATCTTTTTCGGCAATGGCAGCAATATCTTCCAAGCGTGCATCAGGTGAATCTCTTAGTGGAATATCAAACTTTTTATTCAAGTATTTAGCAATAAAAAATCCAACGGTTATCGTGCAAAGCCCCAACAAAACTCCACAAACCATCAATAATCCGATTGGTACATTAAACGAACTCACCAGAATCAAAGGACCAGGCGATGGCGGCACATAAGAGTTAGCCATTACAGCACCTGCAATTACGGAAAGAGCCAAAAGCAAGTAATTTTTCTTCAATCGCATACCCATTGCTTTAGCAAGTGGCATCATCAAGAAGATAACAGTATCGACAAAAACTGGAATAGTCAGAAAAAAACTACTCAAAATAAAGCCCAACGGTGCATTTTTTTCACCCGTAACTTTAAGCATACTTCTGATAATCTTCTCGGCTGCACCACTATCAAGCATAGCTTTGCCAATAATAGCCGCCATGGCAATCAGAATTCCTATTTTAGCACAAGTATTACCAAATTCGATTCCGATACGTTCACCAATACTTTTATGGGCTTGTTTGTAAGCATCAATGGCAGATACTCCTTTTGATAGATAATATTGTTCAACTAATTCGGGAGGAGTGAGTAGGGCAACTGCCAATGCAGCCAAAAGCAGTGCTAAGAAAGGATGTAATTTAAAGCCGATGATTCCACCGACAACAATAACAACACCAACGAGTAAGATTAGTATAGGGTCTGCCATAGAATTTATAGGGTTGAATTCTTGGCAAATGTATATAAACTAAATCCTATTTTCTATTAATATAATGCCAAAATATAATACTTTTTGGACTATGGCATTGTTTTTTATTTTCAAAATAATACATTCTTAACCATTAATAAGGGTAAGTTTCTCTTGAGTTCAAATAAAATACCCAATAAAAGCACATGACTAATCAAAAAGCCTTTATTGGGTAAATTTATAAGTTTATTATTTCAACTTTTCCAACTCTTCTTTCACAAAACTCATGAGTTCTGCAATGCATTCTTTCGAGAAATCGAACTTCACATTTGCGGCTTCGTAGATTTTGCCAATAGTGGTTGTATAGCCTAATCTAAGTGCATTTAGATAACCTTCAAGTCCTTTTGCTGGATTTTGCTTGTAATTTCTCCAAACGCTAATCGCTCCGAGTTGAGCCATACCGTATTCGATATAATAGAATGGCACTTCAAAAATATGTAATTGACGTTGCCAATTATAGCTTTTAAATCGCTCATAGCCTTTCCAGTCTGTCACTGAATCGGCAAATTTATTGAAGATATTTGTCCATGCTACTTGGCGTTCTTCGGCTGTGTGCGTCGGATTTTCGTAAATCCAATGCTGGAATTTATCAACAGTAGCAATCCAAGGCAAAACTTCGAGAATATCTTCTAAATGCTCAATCTTGGCACGTTTTAAATCTTCTTCTTTCTCGAAAAACACATCCCAATGCTCCATTGAAATCAATTCCATTGACATCGAAGCTAATTCGGCAACTTCTGATGTTGTACTACGGAATGAATTTAAAGGCAAATCTCGTACTTCGAAAGAGTGAATCGCGTGTCCGCCTTCATGCACCATCGTCACGACATCTCTCAAACTCGAAGTGGCATTCATAAAGATAAACGGCACTCCAATTTCTTCGAGTGGATAATTATAACCACCAGGAGCTTTACCCTTGCGAGATTCCACATCAAAATGACCCATTCTACGCATAATTCGAATGTAGTCAGCCAACTTCGGGTCTATTTTTTCAAAGCAAGCTACGGTTTTATCAAGCAAATCTTCACCATTTTTGAAAGGTTTTAGAGCTGGTTTCCCATCTGGGTCAACTTTCAAATCCCAAGGGCGAAGTACTTCAACGGCCAATTTTTCTTTACGCTCTTTCGTCATATCATTCACTAAAGGAACAACCGTTTCGGCCACTGCTTCGTGAAAATTGAAACAATCTTGCGGGGTGTAATCAAAACGACCCATGGCCGCAAACATATAATCACGGAAATTCAAGAAGCCAGCATTGACTGCCAATTGATGGCGTAAATCACGCAATTCGTTGAATAAAGCATCTAGTTTTTCGTGGTCTTGAAAACGACGTTCAGCAATTTTTGTCCAAGCTTCTTCACGTAGAACGCGATTCGGTGACTGCAACAAATCTCCAGCTTTAGGCAAGGTCATTTCTTCGCCATTGATATTCACGGTCATCGCTGCCGTGGTCGATTGATATTCTGTTTGCTTGGTTTGAATTTGAGTTTCAATCGGAATATTTTCTTCACGGAAAATCTCAACCGATTTCTTCATTCCACGAATTGTGATAAAGAAACCCTCATCGGTCAATTCACCCAAAAAGGGGCTTTCCAAAGCTTTTTTGTTGAGTTGGTCGCTATAAACTGAGAGTTCGGGTTGAATTTCTTCCACAAAAAATTGGTAGTTTTTTTGATTTTCCTCACTGGCAGTATCGCAAGTCATTTTGATGTATCGCCACGCCAAATTTTCAGATAAATAAGATTCTAATTCGCTGCGGTCAAGAAACCACTGACGGAGTTCTTCGGCATTAGCAATGGTGCGATTGACTAAGTTTTCATAAAGTGGCTTCAAATCTTGCCATGACGTGAGGGAGAATTCCTCTCCGATAAATGTGCGTAATTTTCGCTGTGGTATTTCTATTTCTTGCATTTTATAGATTTGAGATATGAGATTCGAGATACTGGATTCGGGATATGAGAAATTTCTCTCTTGCATCTCCTGTCTCGTATCTCGTATTCAAAATTAACGCTTAAACTCTTCTAAACAACGAAAAACCTCAAAAGTAAGGTCGTAATCATTGGCTGTGAGCACAAAATTATCTGGTAAATTACAAAAACGCATAAAATTCTTTAGCTCTTGTCCTTTCAGTTTTGTTACAAACGAAACATATTCTGCGTTATATCGGTATTCTACCAAAAGTTTTTTTAGGTCTTCTTGCTTCATAGCTTCCAGTTTTCGGCGAGTTTTACCTTCTTTACTAAAAAGCTGATACAAACCATCAATAGAGATACCTATACTACCCGGGGTTGAGGTATTCATGTTTACTAAGTTAGAAATATCCTTCCATTTTAGTTTGGTTGTTGCTTCGGGAGCAGCCATTAACTCATCAATTTGTTTCTTTATTTGCTCCAATCGCTTATCTCTTACCACCACTTCTTTGAGCATAATGGCATCCTGCTTCATTTCTATCACAGGTTCTGTGTTAGCACCATCCCAAGCAATTCCAGCACTTTTATAACCTACTGAAGCAATTTTTATAGAATCACCTTTCGATGCACGCACCAAAAAACTGCCATTATCACCAGTTTTGGTAATTTGTTTGGTATTTTTATTCACAACCGTGGCTGCTACTACTGGCTTACCCGTAGTTTTATCGACTGCCTTCCCAAGCACGTACGATTGTTGTGCGGAAGCCGAGAAAATCCCAAAAAACTGTAAGGGAATCAATAAAAGAAGAAATTTTAAAGTCCTCTCTATCAAAGAGGTTGGGTATTCCGTTTCTACGGTAAGGCTACTATTTAATTTGTCCATTCAAGATGATATATTTCACTTCTTTATCTTTTGTTAGCAGGAAACTCGCAGTTTCGTCGAGATTTAGCTCTTTATTAGCCGCCTCTTTCTCTGAAATCTTATATTTTTGAGCTATTTCAGGAAAATCGGCAAACATACTTACAGTCAATCCTTTAGCATCTATTTCTTTAATTCCCCAAAACGTTGAAAGGTCGCCGAGGTCATCTATAACGCTCGAAACCACAAAATCGGTAGCATTGTTGATATTTTTTTCGGTAAGAATAATGCCGATATCTTTGATTACTACTTTGCCGTTGTGAATGAATTCCGCATTTCGAATCAATACATCAAACAAAAACTTCTCATTATTCGGAATACTTTCGTAGGTACTTAACTGATGTTTTATATAAGTTTCTTCAGCAATCGACTGCATGCCTTTGAGCATTGCCACAAAGTTAAGCTTTCTAATATATTGTTTTTCAACATCATCTTTATACCCACCTGATTCTATTAAAATTAGGCTACTTCCCCACAAAGCTACGTTATCGCCAAAAGCTCGTGGCTCGTGTGGGTCATTCCATTTTCCTACATGCCCCGGAATAAACTGTTGCACCGCCTCATTCATCTCACAAATCACCTGCATGGCTCGTGTACGGGTAGGATTCCAATCTTGTGAAAAATTATAGGACGTAGCCAAGAACGAAATCGTTGCCTGCTTACTACTCATTCCGGCACTATATCTAATGCCTTGGTCGTGCAGGTTAAATGAAAATTCTGGTTTGAGTTCGTCTTGAAGTTTTTTGAGTAAAGTACCCTCAGGCGTTTGAAAACGAAGGGCATCTCGATTCATATCAATACCCGTTGCGGTGCGGCGTTGGAAACGTTCTGCCCCATCTGGGTTGAGCATTGGCACAAAATAAAGTGTACAATTATCTAATATTTTGCTTCGAAGGGCATCAAAACCATCGTTTTTTTCTTTAAAAAACCTAAAGATATCAAATAATGCCATGGTGGCAGTAGCTTCGTCGCCGTGCATTTGCGACCACAACAAAATCTTTGTTTTACCATGCCCCATTTTGATTTGGTAAATATCTCGTTCTTCGAACGATTGACCGATTTTTGCCACTTCAAAAGGTAGCTTTTCAATCAATGGAACAATATCTTTATGTTTAAATCTACGTTTGGTTAAGGTAGGTTCTTTGATTTTTTCGTGAATATCGAATAATTGTTTTGAGAAATCAGGAAGGCTCTTCTGGGCATCCGACGACATAGCTGAAAATAAAATAATGGTAATTGAAAAAACAAAGGTAAGGTGTTTGTGAAAAAGTACCATAGTTTTAAGCGAATATCGTGGTTGAAAGAATCATTAAAGTTTCCGCAGCTCATTTAGCAACGCCATCAATTCTCTAGGCGGATTGTCATGGTCGAAAGTAGAAGATTTGAATTTTCTCCGCCCTACATGTATAGTAATACTCGTCTGCAAAGCAGCATCTTTTGCCCTTTTATTGGATAGAGACTTAAAATCTTTCAATTCTTCAAATTTAAGTTTCTCACACACTTTCATCATTTCATTCCATTCTGTGGGTATGAGTTTTTTCTTAAAGATAATTGAATTTTCATCTAAAATATACTCTTTTTCTGTAACTATAATTTCTCTTCTGAAGCCACGTGTCGATTCAAGAAGTGTGATGGAAGTTATTTTCTGTGAAAAACCTTCAAATGCAATCAAAAATAATGAAATAAAAAATGGAGTTTTCATAAGTTCAAATAAAAAATGCTCTTCAAATTGAAGAGCAAAATAGTACTTAAAAAATACAAAACTGCCTTTTTGAGATTAGAATTTAGGGGTCTAAGCAAATTCTAATCTCATAAGTATTTATACTTATATTTTATTGAGTTCTAGGCTATTTTCCACAACATTTCTTGTATTTCTTACCACTACCACAAGCACACAAATCATTTCGATTTTGGGTGCTTAAGAGAGGTTTAGTTCCACCAATGACTCCACTTAGATAATACCAGCGACCATTTTCTTGTACAAATGTTGATTTTTCGTGATGCGTTCTCAAAGTACCCACTTCATCTAAATATGATGCTTTGAATTCAACCTCACCGAGTTCATCGCTTGGCTTTCCTTTTTGACTCGCAATTACTTCTAACTTTTGCCATTGATTAGCTACCGCCCAAGCTCTAATATCAGCCTCATCAAAATTCTTCTGCTGACTTGGATATGTTGTTTCAATCAAATATTTGGTATTCACTACGACATAAGCTGAGTACCTCGAACGCATGAGTTGTTCGGCCGTTTCGGCTTTTTTCTGACCGTTAATAATAGGCTCACAACACTCCGAAAAAGGTCTATTTTCACCACAATGACACATAAAGCGGGATAATTAATTATAAAAAAAGCTTCTTGGCGAAACACCAAGAAGCTGCAATTTACGTTAGAAAATCAATTGAAAAATACTTCATCAACAAAAAACCATGCTTTATCTCCCTTACCTGGGTGCCAGCTTGGCAATTTCGCAATGGGTTTTACAATAAGTTTTACCAATTTATAATTACCTCCACCCAAAGCCACATTTAGTCCAATATTAGCATTTAACTCCATTTTTGTTGGCATGGTAGGTTGTATTTTCTTTACTAATTTCAAATCATTCTTACTATTACCCGCCCATACTTCTACTGATGCAGGTGGCATGATGTAGGAGTCCATTTTTTGCAAATAGCTCACGGTCATATCTTTGAGTGGCTTTGGCGTTTTGAATTCGAATAATGCCACCATTTCATTCTCTCTAAAGCCCAACCAAGCGGGTTCTTGGAAATTATCAATAGCTCCTTTCTTGAAATCTGTAATAGTTTTAGCCCCTTTTCCTGCATATTTTGGATTGGTGGGTGTAAGCAAATAAACACTATCTGGCGTATAAGTTGCCTTATAAAAACTATATTCAATCATTTTACTCGAATACCAATTATCTTTTGTGGCGATAGCTTTGAGCTTTGTGTAGCTACTAATCATGATTGGCTTACTATAAACCAAATTAGTAGTTGAATCAGGATTTGTGCCATCGAGCGTATATCTGATTTTTACATCACGCAAAGTATGTTTAAGCACAATTGGCGTATTAGCTTTAATGATAAACTCTTCGTTGACCAAAATAGGTGGATTGAGTTTCAGAATTTCGTTAGGATTATCCACTCCACCTTTATCAAACCTCACTTTTGAATATCGACGAGCCAATTCATTAATAGTCGATTCATTGATTGGTGTATTCCAGATGAAGATTTCTTTTAACTTAGGCAAATCAAGCACTTTCTCAAGACTCTCTTTAGATACTTTTGTACCAGCCAAAGCCAAAGACTCTAAATTCTGACACTTTTTAAGTTGTTCTAAGGTTTTTCCAGTAATATCGGTCTGATTTAGGTTAAGTTTTTCAAGATTCGGGAAATTTATCAAGGATAAATCTTCATCTTTCAAAGGCATTTTTGAAAGGTTTAATACGACTAACTGCTCACGAACTTTTGAAAGGTTTTCTAAACTTTTTCGGTCGAATTTTTTACTCACAAAAAAGTCAGCTTGTAAAGCAGGCGAGCCATTTGCTAAAGCAAACACCGAACAAAAAGGTGTATTTACTTCTTCTATTTTAGCTGCCGAAGCAGCAGAAAAATCATAGTTCTTACTTGTTTGTGTAGTAGAATTAGCAGAAATTAATTTTGCAACAAGCTTCTTAGTCTCAGAATTTGAAGCATAATTTTTAATCACTTTCTTGGTATCTGCTCCTTCATTTATCCAAGCTATAAGTAAGGCAATTTCTTCTGCACTTAATTGCGGTTTGCCTTTCGGAGGCATGTGCTCTTTATGCTCTAAAGGCAAATTGGCTCGCTGAATAATGTGGCTATTTAAGGCATCTCCAATTTTCCAAATAGAGCCATTTTTTCCTCCTCTTAGAATTTTTTCGATACTACTCATATTTAGCTGACCTTTCGTTTTTTGGTCGTTATGGCAAGCTACACATTTCGCCTCTAAAATTGGGAAAATTGCTGCTTCATAAACTGTGTTTTCTTCCGTAAATTTCTTTGCTTCTGCTTTGCTTTGTAGCGACTCGAACAAGTAGTTTTCGCCATGTGTAATGCCCGCCCCAAAATGACCCGTAATAGCAATTACTGCCAATAATACCCAATTTGAGTAGTTTATTGAAGTAAATTTATCATAAAATGCAATAGCTAAGTAAGAAACAAAACTCACCAAGACACCCGTATATTTATGAATTTGTAAGAGACTTTCATCATACCCCCCTTCTCTAGATAAAAAGAAGCCCATCAAAGCTACAACAGCTGCTGAAATTGCGGTTAGCGTAAGCAATAGTTTCTGAAAAACCTCATAACTTTTACTTTCAAATTCGTTTTTCAAGAAAGTTAGAATCACCATCAAAACAACAAATCCAATAGGTAAATGCAGTAAAAGTGGGTGCATACGCCCAATTGGACTCATCCATACAGGAAGGCTTACTTTTTCTTCAAATAATAAAAGGAATAGTAAGAGTATATTTAAGCTTAATAATAGGTATGATGAGATTTTATAAAAGCGGTCCATTTAATCGGAATTACAGAATAATAAAAAACTCTTTACTTTTTTGCTAGACAATTTGGAAAATTGTACTACACCATGAGCCCTGGAATTACTTTTCCAGCGACATCAGTTAAGCGATATCTACGCCCCAGATGCTTATAGGTAAGTTGTTCATGGTTTAGCCCCATAAGGTGCATAACTGTTGCATGAAAATCATGAATATGCACAGGGTCACGCACGATGTTGTAGCCAAATTCATCGGTTTCGCCATAAACAATGCCAGGTTTTACGCCGCCACCTGCCATCCAAATACTGTAAGCACGAGGATGGTGGTCTCGACCATAATTATCTTTCGTGAAATTACCTTGACAATAATTCGTACGGCCAAATTCTCCACCCCAAATCACCAAAGTTTCATCGAGAAGTCCGCGTTGCTTCAGGTCGGTAATTAGTGCCGCAGAAGCACGGTCAACATCTTGAGCTTGAAGTGGCATTTCACCGGGAAGATTTCCATGTTGGTCCCACCCTTGGTGATAAAGCTGAACAAATCTCACTCCCGATTCTGATAATTTTCGAGCTAAAAGAGCATTTGCTGCATAAGTTCCGGGTACTAAACATTCGGGGCCATACATTTTAATAATATGGTCAGGTTCTTTTGATAAATCAGTAAGTTCAGGCACAGCCGTTTGCATTCTGTAAGCCATTTCGTATTGTTGAACTTTAGCCTGTACTTCAGGGTCGCCATTCTCTTCAAAACCTAAGTGATTAAGCTCCGATAATTTATCTAACATTCTTCGGCGAGCCATTTTATCTGTACCTTCGGGGTCGTTGAGGTACAAAATTGGGTCTTCTCCACTACTAAAAACTACCCCTTGGTGTGTAGAATCTAAGAATCCGTTTGTCCATAGTTTTGAGTAAACCCCCTGTCCATTTCCACGGCCACGTGAAAGTAATACACAGAATGCAGGAAGATTTTTATTTTCACTTCCTAAACCATAGCTAAGCCACGCCCCCATGCTCGGACGATTACCCACCTGTGCCCCTGTTTGCATAAAAGTAAGTGCAGGGTCATGGTTAATGGCATCGGTATTCATGGTTCGAACGATGCAAATATCATCAACTATTTTAGCAATATTTGGAAACAAATCACTCACCCAAGCACCCGATTGTCCGTATTGTTTAAAATCGAAAAATGAACCCATCAACGGAAATTTAGTCTGATTCGATGTCATTCCTGTTAAACGTTGCCCATTTCTGATAGAAGCAGGCAAATCTTCTCCCATCATTTTTGCAAGTGTGGGTTTATAATCGAAAGATTCTAACTGCGAGGGAGCTCCATTCTGAAATAAATAAATGACACGTTTGGCTTTAGGTGCAAAATGTGGAAGTCCTAAAGGGAGTTGGTCGAGGCTCTCATCACCCGAGCCTTTGAACAAATTAGGCATCAATAATGAACCCAAGGCTAAACTACCAATACCTGCAGCAGTTTTACCCAAGAAATGCCTACGAGTAACATTTAGCTTATGGTTGAAGAATTCGTTTTGCATAATGAATGCTAGTTTTATTTTACATTTGACCTTTTCAGAGTCAGTTTTTTTACTTATTCCTTCTATTCGTGTTTAACTACTTCGTAGTTTTTTCTTTCAAATTATTTCACTTTCCTATCTAATCTAAGAGCTGTTGAATGAAAGTCCGTAAGGACATTAACTCGAATAACGTACATGAAATCTACGGATTTGAAAAGAGAAACGAAAACCGCGAAAGGAGTTAAACGTGCTTTCACCCTCTCACAATGGCCTCTTCCATGTTAAAAATCATCTGGATGGCCTGCATCAAGGCGGCAGTAGCCTGTTTATCTTTTATATCTTTCTTCTTAAATTCACCAACGCTCAAAATTTTCTGAGCTTTTGCAGCATTTTTACCAAAAAATTCCTTTTCCGACTCAAAATAATTACTTAAAATCGCCAGTTCTTTAGCCTTCGGTTGGCGACAAACAATTTTTCGAAAAGCCTTTTCGAGTTTCTTTTCTAAAGGAATATTTTCGCTCATTAGGTTTTCGGCCATTACTCTTGAGCCTTCCATTACTTGAGGGTCGTTCATCATTACCAAAGCTTGCAATGGCGTATTTGTTCGGCTTCTCTGAACCTCACATTGGTCGCGGTTACTAGCATCAAAAATAAGCATTGAAGGAGGCGGCACCGTACGTTTGATAAATACATACATTCCCCTACGGTAAAGGTCTGACTCGTGGTCTTGTACATATCGAGCCAAAGTACCACGGCCCGAAGTAGCTACTTCCCACAAACCTTTTGGTTGATAAGGCTTCACACTTGGTCCACCAATTTCAGTGTTTAATATACCACTGCTGGCCAACACGTGGTCTCGTACGTTTTCTGCAGGAATACGTAAACGTGAAGCCCTTGATAAATAAATATTTTCAGGGTCAATTTTTAGGTGTTTATCATTTAGAGTAGAAGATTGTCGATACGTGGCCGACATAACAATTTGTTTCACTAAACGTTTGATATTCCAGCCATTTGTTCTGAAATCAACTGCCAACCAATCTAATAATTCCGGGTGAGATGGAAGTTCGCTTTGCATACCAAAATCACCGAGAGTTTTTACAATTCCTCGTCCAAAAAACTGAGCCCAAATTCGGTTGACAAACACGCGAGCAGTCAGCGGATTCTTTGCATCTAACAACCATTTTGCTAAACCTAAGCGATTCTTCTCAAGTTTATTGGTATCGAAAGGCATAATACTACTTGGAACACCAAATCTTACTACTTCGCCATGAGCATCATAATTGCCACGATTCAGCACATAAGTTGGTCGAACCACCGATGAATCTTTCATCACCATGACTGCAACTTTGGCTGTATCTTTTTTATTAATAAACTTCAAAATCGACTTCACATCTTCGGTTGAAATTTTCATATTTGGTGGGTCGGCAAAAGAGGCATCTATCGTACCAAAAAGACCTTTTTCGGGAACTTGGTTAAAAAACGCAAAAGTTCGATAATAATCCTTTTGCGAAATTGGGTCATATTTATGGTCGTGGCAATGAGCACACTCAAAAGTTAAGGCTAAAAATGCTTTTCCAAAAGTATTGGTACGGTCAGTTACATATTCTACACGATATTCTTCATCAATTACTCCGCCTTCTTGTGTAATCTTATGATTTCGATTAAAACCTGTCGCCAACAACATTTCTTTATTGGGGTTGGGCAATAAATCTCCGGCTAACTGCCACGTAACAAACTGGCTATAAGGATAATTTGAGTTAAACGCATGAATTACCCAATCACGCCAAGGCCACATCGTACGTAAGCCATCATCTTGGTACCCATGTGAATCGGCATAACGAGCCACATCAAGCCACGGAATAGCCATTTTTTCTCCATAATGCTTGTCTTTGAGCAGTTCATCAACAATTTTTTCATAAGCATTTGGCGAATTATCCTTCAAGAACCTTTCTTGCATTTCAAGCGTTGGGGGCAATCCGACAAGGTCGAAACTCACTCTTTTCAATAAGCGTTCTTTATCAGCCTCTTCATTAGGTTCTAAACCTTTTTCGTCCATTTTCGCGTAGGTAAAATAGTCGATTTCATTTTTCACCCAATCTTTATCTGCTTCTGGAAGTTTCGGTTTTTGAGGAGCAATAAAAGCCCAGTGAGGCTTGTATTTCGCCCCTTGCTTTATCCATTTGGCAATTAATTCAATTTCGTGTTGAGTAAGTTTCAGATTCGACTCAGGCGGAGGCATTCTAAGCGTAGAATCCTTAGTGATAAGTCGTTGATAAACTTCAGAGGCTTCTAAATTTCCAGCTACAATGGCATGTGCTTTTGGGTTATCTTTCAGAGCGGCATAAGCACCTTCGGGTGTATCAAGGCGTAAATTTGCTTCTCGCTTATTTACATCTGGACCATGACATTTGAAACATCTATCTGAAAGAATTGGGCGGATATGGAAGTTGTAGTCAACTTCATCGGGTATGGCTCCTGTCTCGGCCGAAGAACTGGTGCAATTGGATACAATCGTAGCCAAACTTACACTTGTAAGCAACAAAAGAATAAAAGTTTTAGCTCTGAAAACTATACTTTTCATCGGTTAAACAAATAGGGGTTTATAACGAATAGATTGTCAAAATCAATTTATAAAATATTTTTTCATTTAATTAGCTATTTACCAATAACTTTACTTTTCATTCGCTCTTAAAATAGCTCTAAATAGGAAAAAATAGTTTTTAAAAAATTTTAGTAAATATAAGTAGAAAGAATAAAAAAAAAGTTATTTATATAAAAAAAACTTTAAAAAATATTATTTTTACAATCTAAGCAATATTCAAAAAACCCAACCATCTATTTCTAATTCAATATTCATGAAAAAAACATTGATTCGTTCGGCCTATGCTTTGGCCATTTTTTCAACCTCAACCACATTTTTTGCTTTTCGTAATCATATCGACCCACCGAGTAAGGCTGTACCCGCCGAAGGCATCAAACTTCCTGCGGGTTTTTCAGCTACAGTTCTAGGCTCTGATTTAGGAGCAACTCGACACATTACTGTTTCAAAAAATGGCGATGTTTACGCTAAATTATCTAAACTTAAAGATGGAAAAGGCATTTGTTTATTAAGAGATACTAATAAAGATGGTGTCATTGATGAAACAAAATATTTTTCAAATTACCCAGGAACCGGTATCACCATCAAAAATGGATTTCTTTACGCCTCTTCGAATACTGGCGTGCTTCGCTACAAGCTCAATGAAAAAGAAGAGGTGATAGACACCGAAAATCCAGAAAAAATAGTTGATGGATTGGTAGATAAAGGCCGAGATAATGCCAAACCCTTTGTGCTGGATAATGCTAATAATATTTATGTTACGGTGGGTTCGTATAATGACCCTTGCCGTGAAAAAGGTTCGGGCAAAGGTATTATGCCATGTTCGATTTTAGATTCGGCGGGTGGAATTTGGAAATTCAATGCTCAAAAATTGAATCAAACTTATGCCGATGGCATTCGCTATGCAACTGGACTAAAAAATGCGGTTGGAACTGCTTGGAATTCCAAAACAAACACGCTTTTTGCAACCGTACATGGTCGTGGACAATTCCATGATTTTTATCCGCAATATTATACGCCACAACAAAGTGCCGAGCTTCCAGCCGAAACACTTTACGAACTTCACCAAGGAGATGATGCAGGCTGGCCATATATCTATTATGACCAATTTCAGAAAAAGAAAATTGTTGCTCCTGAGTACGGTGGCGATGGCAAAAAAACAGGTGGCGAAAAAGCAATCAATCCAACGGTGGCTTTTCCTGCTCACTTAGGGCCAAATGATTTACTTTTTTATACTGGCACGATGTTTCCTGCGAAATACCGAAATGGAGCATTTATTGCTTTTCACGGACAATCTCCTGAATTAAAGAAAGGATATTTGGTGGCTTTTGTGCCATTTGTGGGCAATAAACCTTCGGGTAAATGGGAAATTTTTGCTGATGGTTTTGCTGGAACTGACCTCGTGAAACCTACTGGCCCAATTCAGCATCGCCCTTGCGGATTGGCCCAAGGCCCCGATGGAGCCTTATACGTGAGCGACGATTTAGGCGGAACTATTTACCGAATTGCTTATAAAAAGTAATAGATAACTATCAGTTTTAAATAAAAATAGGTCTGTACAATTCTGTGCAGACCTATTTTTGTGCTTAAATTTTACTCTCTTTTAGGGGCCGTCCGCCGCTGCGGCTGGGGGTTATCTGGCCGAAAGGATTTCAATATCAAAAATCAAAGGTGAGTTTCCTGGAATGGATGACCCTGCACCTGCCGAACCATACCCCAAAGAAGATGGGAAAATAATTGTGCCTTTCTCACCAACTTTTAGTTTGGCGATGCCCTCATCGAAGCCCGGTACTACCTGCCCTACACCCAATCTGAAACTAAACGTACCTGCATCAAATTGCTTATCAGAAAGCAAACGACCCGCGTATCTTACCGAAACCGTTTGTCCTGTTGCTAATTTTGCACCAGCAGTATTTGGAGTAGTTAATATAAAACGTAAACCTGAAGCGGTTTTCTCAGTGATTGTTAAGTTTTTACTTTTAATATAGCTTTCGATTTGCTCATCTTCTGTGCCCGAAATGCCATCTTTCTGACATGCTGCCATCATTATTGTGGTTATAATTACAAGAAATAAATTAATTCTAAACATAAAATCTTGGTTAGTGTTAGGTTTTTTCTGAAATAAAGAGTTCAAAATTAGGGAAAATTTCTGGGAAACATACCGTATCAAATACTTAAATCATAAGATTCAATCTTACAATTTTCTAAATCTTCAAAGATACTTGTTCCTTTTTCCACCGCCAGCAGTAATTCATTTTCCCAACCAGATGGGCGATAAATTTTACCTTGTAGCTTTCTAAAATTCTGCTCTACAAATTGCTCAATATCATATGCCACAATGATTTTTCGAAACTCAAACTTATCAGTCAAATACTGCACTAATTTAGTTCTAAATTGCTTGCGTGTATGCTTCTTGAAAGTTTCTATTTGGCTATTGCTATTTTGAATATAGGCCGAAAGCACAAACAAAAAATTGATATTATAAGCTTGCAAAATCAAGGTATCTCTATCAAATAAACGGTTGGTAAAATGATTATTTCGCTTGAAATTTTCTTTAAACTTCAGACCATCTTCTCTAAAATCAAGGTTATCATTCACGAATGCACTGATAAAAAAATTTGGAGTAACATTATAGCCCTCCGTCAGTTCATCACGGTATCTGATATTCCCTGTATTTTTATCATCATTTAGCCAATCAACGTTATACTGAATCACATTTTTGGCATATGTATATTGTTGGGCTTGGTCATGTTTGCTCAATTTTGCATTTGCACCATAGTATTTACTATCTGCAATATGATAGATAAAATCTTGCTCGGTCAGTAAATCATGATACGGATAAATGTGGTCAATTATTTTACCATCGTTTTGTTCTTTTAGTTGTTTGGGCAAATTTGGCTCTGCCAATAAAGCATCAACCATATCTTCAAAAATAATATTAAAATCTTTTGCCAACAAAAACTCTCTTTTGCTACGTTGCGACTTTATTTGTTCTTGTCGCTCGCAATAAGCATAGAGTAAATGCCACATTTTCAACAGTTTATCGCTAAAATACTTGTATTTGATTTGTTTCAAAACCCTTGTTCCGTGCCGCATGAAAGCATCGAATTCTCTTGCAGACAAAACCTTGAACAGTGGATTAAGTGGAATTTTTAAGAAATATTTTTGGTTGAGCGATGCCAACACCGAATAAAAAATTACGATTAATTCTTCATCTACGTGAATCGTTTTTTGCTTCGTGAGAGTATCAAGATATAGCGGGGTTTCGGCTTGAAAATAGGCAGTTTTGCGAGTAATTGTTTTCGACCAATCGGTTTTGTGGTTTTGCGAACTATTGGTTTTCTTGATGAAAGTAAAAAGTTGTTGATGCTCTTGGTTGAAGCGTATTAGACTACGCATGATTTCGAGTTCGGATATAGCCTGCTGACCAATATTTGAAACCACTTGGGCGAGGTCGGAGGTTTCGCTGATGCTGCTCTGAGTATTGCGTTCTTTAAACTTTTTGATTGATAAAAACAGCCAAGTATTCATCTCGTACAGAAAACCAAGTTTATTTTCTGCTTTCAGAGCATTGCGTGTTTTTTCGTTGGTGGCTAAATCTAAAAAATCGGTAGGGTCGAAATTACCAAATACTTTTCCCGAATCATCAAGAAAAACTTTGGGTAAAATCATCACTGGTTGGGCTTGGCGGCTGGCATCAAAATAATAACCCACGTAGTTGATTTTGCAACGAAAACCATCAGCCAAAGGCAAATAATAGCGTTCGCTCAGAATCGGCTCAAGTTGTGAGATTTCGTAATGATATTCTTCAAAAAGGATAATCATCTATAAATTGCCTTGCGGTAATAATCGGTATATTTTTATAAGGATGTAAGGTCAATAAATCTTGGTCGCCACTTATGATAAGCGTGGCATTAGCGGCTAATGCAAGCGAAAGGAACTTATTGTCTTTGGGGTCTCGACAATCATTTACATGATTTTTTACATCAACCCACAGAGCCATTTTTCGAAAATTAGATAACCATTGCCAACGCTTTTCATCAGACAAGTATTTATCAAACTTACTCCGAAAAAGCACGTCAGATAACTCGGCAAAAGTTTCATCAGAAGCAAGTAGTACACCTATTTGCAGAGCTTTTTGGTGGGCTAAGGCAGTTGTAGTACCCGATAAGACTGCACTCAGTAAGGTATTTGTATCAATGATAAACTTCCGCTGTTCGCTCACTATCTATTTCGGCTAAAATATTATTCACAATATCGTCAGTCAAGCCATTTTCTTGGGCTTCGCTTCGGAGTACATCGGCACTTTCAAAGTATGCTTGTTTCAACTTTTTACTAAATAATATTTTCAGCAGATTACTGACTTCGAGTTCAGCCGCACGCTTCTGCTCTTCTGGGGCATTCATATACACTGCATAAATGCCATTGGGTACTTCAACCGATAAGGTTTTCATATAGAATGATGAAATGATTATAATATTCTAAATTACCACAATTTTATTAAATTCCAAAAAGCCTTTCAGTTTTTCCAAAACTTAGTTCGCCCTGTTTCTATATCCAACAATCTAAAAGCCGCTAACGAATAAAACTTTGTTTTTCCAAATTCATTCGTTAATTGTATTTTTATTTTGTTCGCATTAGCATCTATATCAAATTTGAATAACTCAACTAAATAAGACTTTCCCAAAGATATACCACCTTCTGAAATCTCATTTATGAGATTGATATTTTGAAACATCGCATAAGTCAATAATGCTTCATAGTCTTTAGTGTCACGATAGATATTAAAAGTAAAACTTTCAATTATTTTTTTCTCAATTATTTTACCTGTTAAAGGCTCATAAATAGCCAGATTTTTGGTTACAATTACATTTTTGTGGTTCATAATAAGTTAAAATTTAAGATTCGAAGATTATTCCATTTTGGCATAATGCAAACTTATAAATAATTATTGCAAAATGGAATAATTATTTATGAAAAAAACTATTTATACAGAGCAAAGAAAATTTTTATCAGCAAGATTGATAGAAGCACGTGAAAATGCAGGCCTGTCTCAACAAGAAGTAGCTAAGACTGAAATTATATCTCAAAGTGAAATATCGAAAATTGAGAATGGGCAGCGAAGAGTTGAGTTTTTATTACTTTTAGAATTAGCAAAACTATACTCAAAAGGTCTTGATTTTTTTACACCAAATGAAAATCCCTAAAGGTTTATTTAAAATTTTTTGACTCTAAATGTTTACGTAAAAATTCTTTACTTGGAAGAAATCGGTCGGGTAAGTTTATAGTTTTGCCCTCAAATCGTCCAAAAAATGGTTGATAGTATTCCTTTTTTATATTTCCTTTGAGTTCCGAAGAAATCAAAATTTTATAGTTTTCATCAATTCCAATAAAACCTTTTTCAAAAGCTTTGTCATATATTGAGGAGAGGCAAATACCATTTTCGGGATTGAGTCTTTCATTTTCATATTCAGCCCAAGGTAAAATATGACCTGCTATTAACATTTCTGAAATATCAATACCCGAAATCGCACATTTTTTCTGATAAATTGAGAGAATAAGTTGTCTGAATAAATTCTGATTTACACGTATTTTTACTTCTCGAATCTTAACTTCACCTTTCTTGTCTGATAAATCAATTAAAATAGAATCATATTTTTTTTCTATTGTAGTTTCTTCATATTGAGTTAATAAAAGTTCACTTTCGAAAAGCATCTCGTCCCAATTTTCATAAAATTGATAAAATATTTCTTTATCCAATTTACTTGAATTACTTGCACCTTTAACACCACGCTTTTGCAAACTTGGGTCAAAACTGGCGAAATTAACTAATTTCCATGCAACAGCAGATGGAGTTCTCCCAATTTTAGAAGCTAAATTAATAATCTCAGGTTGTTTATAGTTAATGCGTGAAAATGGTATTTTACAATATAAATTAAAGGCAACCAAAAGCTCTTCTCTCGTCCAGTTATTTCTCTTCATATAATTTAAAATTTTATTTCCCCCTGTACGGTATTTTTAGAGCGTATGTATTTAATTTTTTCTTCGGCAACTCTTAGCACTTGCTCAGAGTTGGTTTCGCCAACGAGGTCGTAGGCCACTCGGTCGGAGAGATACAGCACCAAGAGTTCTTGTTCATCTAAAGTAAACAGCTCGGCCAATTTCGTGATATGCTCACGGTTGGGGTGGCGGAGATTTTTCTCAAATTTGGCGAGCGTACTGGTATCAATATCAAGGTGTGCCGCTACTTTACGCAAAGGTAAATTTTGCTCTTCACGGTGCTGCCGTATTATTTCGCCAAACGTCTTTTTTATGGCATCCATAATTTTTGGATTTTATATTTTGGACAAAAATTGTCAATAAAAATAATATTTCCAAATTGTTTTCAAAAAAACGTCAATCCATGTTAAACAAGAGTTGAATCATACCTAAATTTAACCTTCCATTTTAAATTTAACCAATCTACCAAAACTAATGAATTCAATAGTAAAATTTACGCTTGCTTTTTTGCTCACGTTTTCTTTCACCCAATCCCTCACCGCCCAAACCCCAAAAACCACTTCTGGAAATCCAATCTTTGAGGGTTGGTACGCCGACCCCGAAGGTGTGATTCTGAACAAAGAATTTTGGGTTTTCCCGACATTCTCGGCCAAATATAAAGACCAAGTTTTTTTAGATGCTTTTTCTTCAAAAGACATGGTAAACTGGACAAAACACCCACGAATCATTGATACTTCGGCCATAAAATGGGCAAATAAGGCAATGTGGGCTCCGTCTATCGTAAAAAAAGACAACAAATATTTTCTGTTTTTCTCAGCCAATGATATTCAGAGTTCGGAGCGTAAAGGCTTCGGGCCGAATAATCCTGACAAAGATGATAAAATCGGGGGCATTGGTATTGGCGTGGCGTCTCGTCCCGAAGGGCCTTACAAAGATTATCTCGGCAAGCCGCTCATCAATCAATTTTATAACAAAGCCCAGCCAATTGACCAGTATGTTTTTCAAGATAAAGACAAGCAATATTATATCATCTACGGCGGTTGGGGACGCTGCAATATTACCAAACTCAACAAAGATTTCACGGCTTTAGTACCGTACGAAAATGGAGATTTGGTGAAAGAAATCACACCCAAAGGCTACGTAGAAGGTCCAACGATGTTTATCCGCAAAGGAAAATACTACTTGATGTGGTCGGAAGGTGGTTGGACAAATGGCACTTATAAAGTTGCTTATGGGGTCTCGGACAATATTTTTGGGCCATTCGAGAAAAAATCTACCATTTTGGTGGCCGACGAAGCAGTGGCAACGGGTGCGGGGCATCATTCGGTGATTAATATTCCGAATACTGATGACTGGTACATTGTTTATCACCGTCGCCCGATTCCTAATCTTGACCGTGACCACCGAGTAGTGTGCATCGATCGAATGTACTTTAACGAAGATGGAAGTATTAAGGATGTAAAAATGACCTTCGAAGGTGTTGGGAAGGTGAAGTTGAAGTAAAATTACCCAAAGAGATTCATTACCGTCAGCTTTAGCCGACGGCAACAAATTCAAAAACTCCCCTTATTTTCTATGAAAAACCTTTTACTACTTACAGCACTATTAGCCTTTGGGGGTAATCAATTACAAGCCCAAAACGATATTGAAAGCACTAAAAATATTGTCTATGCCCAAGATGGAGAGAAAAAACTTCAACTTGATATTTATAAGCCTAAAACCTTCAAAGAACCTAAGTTAATTATTTGGATACATGGGGGTGCGTGGCATTCGGGCAATAAAGAAAATCCACCTTTGGGGCTTTTGCCATTTGGATATGCCTTAGCAAGCATAGATTTTCATGCCAGTACTGAAAAGCCTTTTCCTGCTAATGTACATGATATTAAAGCTGCGATTCGTTTTTTAAGAGCCAATGCCAATAAATTTGGATACAAAGCCGATAAAATTATTGTTTGGGGAAGTTCATCGGGTGGACATTTGGCGGCTTTGGTAGCCACAACCAACAATAACGCTGCATTAGAAGGCAATCTTGGAGATTTTACCCAAACATCCTCTGTTGTTCAGGGTTGTATTGACTTTTTCGGGCCTACTAATTTTTTGACAATTCTCAATCAATCCACACCCCATGGCTTGAATGTACGTTTACCCGCTTTAGCTATTTTACTCGGAAAACCACTAGATCAAGCCAATGAATTAGCCAAATTGGCAAGTCCTGTCTATCAGGTTGATGCCAACGACCCGCCACTTTTTATAGTTCATGGCGAGCAGGATATTCAAGTACCAATCAATCAATCTATTGAATTATTGAGTGCTTATAAGGCCAAAAATCTGAAAGTTCAAATTGAGTTTATTCCGAATGCTGGCCACTCTGACCCAGCCTATAGCAAGCCTGAATTGATGGAAAAAATTGCTCAATTTTTAAAGGAAAACAATTTGTAAAAAGATTTTCAAAACATTTACGCAACCTTGGTCAAATAAACATCGTATTGAAAATATTGATGTATAGCTAAATGTTTTTTTATGAAAAATTTTTTAATTCTTTTCTCTTTTATAACCTTCTTAACAGCTTGTAGCACTGATGATATAAATAGCAGTAATAGCAATTCGGCAATCAGTGGCTCTTGGAAAGTAAAATCTTATATCGATAACAATAATCGTGACCGCACAGCTAATTATGCTGCCTATAGTTTTGAATTTAAGTCAACGGGTGAAATCATTGTTACGAGTAGTTCTAATAAATACAATGGTACTTATGCGACTGTCATGGATAGCGGTAAACAAAAATTTAATATTGTTATTGCTACTTCAGATAATACGCTTGCAGAAATTAACGAAGATTGGATTTTGAACGAGCAAACAGATACAACGTTAAAATTCACCAAATCAAGTGGTGGAAATGGCGGCACGAAAACATTGGTTTTTGGAAAATAGATTAGGTTGAATAAAATGCTTAAAAATTTAGTCATGTTTCGTGGCTAAATTTTTTTTACACTAAATTTTCAAAATCATAAGTTCATCACCAAAGTAACCACCGATTCTGCGGGTATTTCAATCGTTTTATCTTTTAATTGGCTATGAGCTAAATTCTTATCTTTAGAAGTAATATAAGCATCTATTTTTCGATTTTTAGGTAAATTGGGTAATTCAATTTGTTGATTTTGAGAAGCATTAACCACTACAATAATCATCTGTTTGTCATTCTTAAAGCCCGAAACCATCAAATCTTTATTTTCTATTTCAACTTTTATTCGCTGCATTTGAGGTCTAATAAATCTTGAAAAATTACCCAATGCCCAAAGCAACTTCGACTCATAAACTTCGCCATCAAACTTATTCGAATCGTTTTCATCTTTCACACCATTGTTTGAAACGTAAATCAACCCATCTTTATAATCATTGGCACTCACCGAAAGCCACCAATGCCAAGCCGAAGCATTGGCATACACCAAATCAGCATGAATAACTTTGGCTACATAAAGTGCAGTTTTCATGCTTAAATCTTGCCCTCCTCCTTCTATTTCACCAGCATTATCGCCTAAAACACAATATTCCGATTGCCAATAATTGATTTTTTGTTGCTGAATTTTAGCCGATAATTCTTGGCGTTTACTAATCAGTTCTTTGGTGGGCGAAGTGGTAAAATAACTGTGCCCACAGATAATTTTTTCAACCGAGTTTAAATTTCCAAGGTAGTTTTTGCTTGTTTCCAAGAAAAAATCTTCTATCTGATTATCTTGCCCAAACGAACTTCTATTGGTATTTGACTTATATAAATAATCTATCTGTGCACCTTCTGTCAGAACAATTTTAGTTTTGAGTTTACTTTCATTTAGCTTTAAATTCAATTTTCTTACTGCCCAAGCCAAATCATCATTGTTGATAGGCGTACCTTCTTGCGAGCCAAACCCCGATTTAGATTTAGGCCCCCAATCCCATTGTGGTTCATTAAATGGGCTAATGTAGTCGAACTTAAATTTCTCCGAAACCTTGGTCAGAAAATCAGTGAAATTATCAATTTTTGTTTTATCAAAATTCCATTCTCCCAACTTGCCACTCCCAATAGCCAAACCATTTTTGGTCATCGAAACGGGAGCAGAATTCAGAAAACCCAGCGTATAATCTACGCCTCTACGCTTGGCTGCTTCCAAAAACCATTGCTGACCTTGTTGTTTATTCCAGTTGTATTGTCCGTTTTCCAGAAAACATTCGGCTCTTCGCCACTCATTCGTAATCTTACTATCAATTCCTTGTTCTGTGCTTCCTGCCCCAACATTAAATCGCCACATCGAAAGACCAATTCCCTTCGGATTTCCATTTTTATCTAATTCTTTACTAAATAATAAATCGGCTATTTTTTCTCGTTTGGCTAAAGGATAATTTTTGCCAACCATTTGAATCGACCAACAATCAGAAGCACCAAAACTGTGCATGGTTTGAAAGGTAGTTTGGGCATCAATGTTTAGTTTTTGAGCGAAGGTAATTTGTGCGTATAAGCTTAAAATGAGGAATATTTTTTTCATGGAAATAGGGGGCATTGAAATGAAGGGGTGAAATTAACTTTTTTCTTTAAAGACAAGAAACTCTATCTATGAAAATGGTGTTTAACTAAAGATAAGCTATTCTCATCTCCTACTCAAAATTATGCAATATAAGCTAACATCTGAATACAAACCTACGGGCGACCAACCGCAGGCAATTGCCAAACTCGTAGATGGTATCAAACGTGGCGAACGCTCACAAGTACTTCTTGGCGTTACGGGTTCAGGAAAAACCTTTACGGTAGCCAATGTTATTGCACAACTTGATCGACCTGTACTTATTTTAAGTCATAACAAAACCTTGGCAGCTCAGCTTTATGGCGAATTTAAAGGCTTTTTTCCTGATAATGCAGTAGAATACTTCATTTCTTATTATGATTACTACCAACCAGAAGCTTATATTGCCACCACCAATACATATATAGAAAAAGACCTTTTAATTAATGAAGAAATTGATAAACTAAGACTCTCGGCAGTTTCTTCATTGATGTCGGGCCGAAGAGATGTGGTTGTTGTGGCCTCAGTTTCTTGTATTTATGGTGCAGGAAATCCAATAGAAATGAAGCGTAGTATCATGCAAGTAGGTGTAGGGCAAATCATTAGTCGCAATCAATTTCTTTATCGTTTAGTTGAAATTTTGTATTCTCGTACAGAAGGTGATTTTTTGCGTGGAAATTTTAGAGTAAAAGGCGATACTGTTGACCTTTACCCAAGCTACGCCGATTTTGCGTTTAGATTTATTTTCTTTGGTGATGAAATAGAGGAAATTCAACGTATCGACCCTTCAAATGGCAAGAAGTTAAGTTCAGAAAAACAAGTAGCTATTTTCCCAGCAAATTTATTTGTAACGGGTAGAGATGTCATGAATAATGCCATTCATCAAATTCAAGATGAATTGGTAAAACAAGTAAAGTATTTCGAATCTGATGGCCGTTTACTTGAAGCCCAACGTATTCAAGAACGCACAGAATTCGACCTTGAAATGATGCGAGAATTGGGTTATTGCTCAGGTATTGAAAATTACTCTCGCTATTTTGATAATCGTAACCCCGGTCAAAGGCCATTCTGTTTATTAGATTATTTTCCGGAAGACTACGTAATGATTGTCGATGAAAGTCACGTATCAATGCCACAAATTAGAGCCATGTGGGGCGGCGACCGCTCCCGCAAGGAATCTTTAGTAGAATATGGTTTCCGTTTGCCTTCAGCGATGGATAATCGACCACTCAAATTTCAAGAATTTGAAGATTTGGTGGGGCAAACCATTTATGTGAGTGCCACACCAGCCGACTATGAGATTCGTAGAAGTGAAGGCGTAATTGTCGAACAAATCATTCGTCCAACTGGTCTTCTTGACCCCGAAATCGAGGTACGTCCGAGTATTAATCAAATTGATGATTTACTTGAGGAAATTCACCTACGTGTGCAACGAAAAGAGCGTGTGCTTATCACGACGCTAACCAAACGTATGGCCGAAGAATTAAGTAAATACCTCGATAAAGTAGGTATCAAAGGCCGATATATTCACTCAGAAGTAAAAACTTTCGACCGTGTAGAAATCTTGCGTGAACTTCGTTTAGGCGTTTTTGATGTTTTGGTTGGAGTAAACCTTTTGCGTGAAGGCCTTGATTTACCTGAGGTTTCGCTTGTAGCCATTATGGATGCTGATAAAGAAGGTTTCTTACGTGATATTCGTTCTTTGATTCAAACCATTGGTCGTGCAGCTCGTAATGAAAATGGTAAAGTTTTGATGTATGCTGATACCATTACGGGTTCAATGCAGAAAGCCATTGACGAAACCAATCGACGCCGAGCTATTCAAATGGAATATAATGCCGACCACGGAATTGTACCGAAAACTATTTTGAAATCGAAAGAAGCCATTATGGAACAAACCTCGATTGCCGATAGCAAAGCTACAACCAAAATGTATTATATGGAGCCTGAGGTACAAATTGCGGCCGACCCAATTGTTGGCTATATGAGCAAACCTCAACTCGAAAAACTGATTGAAGAAACGCAACGAAAAATGGAACGTGCCGCCAAAGACCTCGATTTCTTGGAAGCTGCTCGATACAGAGACGAAATTGTGCAATTGCGTGAAAAAATTAAAAGCACTCCTCAATAAAAAGGAGTGCTTTCAGGCTTTTGTGTTTCTTTAAAAGCGGGGGAAATCTTTAGAATGGCAAATCATCATCGCCACCTGCCATTTCTACTGGCGGAGGTGTTGGTACTGGAGCTGATTTAGGAGCATAGTTATTAGAACTGCTGCTACCGCTACTATATGATTGTCCACCTGAATCGGCAGCAGCATCACCACGGCGTCCACCTACTAATTGTAAGGCATTTCCTCTAATCTTTACAGTTGTACGCTCAATACCATCTTTATCCGTCCATTTTTCACTTCTAATTCGTCCTTCCACATAGGCGGTATCACCTTTTTTCAAGTATTGTTCGGCAATATTTGCTAGGTTATCCCATAGTTCAATTCTGTGCCACTCAGTTTGTTCTACACGTTCGCCGTTTTTATTATTATAACTTTCAGAAGTAGCGATACTAAAAGTTACTACTTTACCCCCACTCGGAAGGGTGCGAACTTCGGGGTCTGAGCCCAAATTACCCAATAAAATCACTTTGTTTACTCCAGCCATTGGTATATATTTTTTGAAAATGTTTAATATAAATCTTGTTTTTATAATCCTCCTTATCTACGTAAATTTATAAAAAAGGTAACGATTAACCAATTAATTTTCTGATGAAATTATCTGTTTTTCAGATAGTTGTCAATCAAAATTGGTTTAGGTAAATTTTCTATTTCATCCTTTGAGTAAAACTCAAAACCCTGCGGTAGTGTTTCTTTTATATTTGCTACAACATGCCAAAATCTCGCCTCAATTCTTTGGTGAGTAAGAATATGCTTCATAGGTTCAGAGGAAGACTTTATCATTCCACTTTTTAAAATATTTTGTACGAAAGTATCTTTAATATCCTCTAAATCAATTAAGCTTTCTTCATTTTCAAGCAAATAAAAATCATAAAGCCCCGCCCAAATATCACCGCCTAAACGCTGACGCATCAAAACTTTGCCGTCTTGTTCAATCATGAAATAATCGAAATAACGATTTTTCACTTTTACTTTTTTCGACTTTATAGGCAAAATCTGCTGCTTTCCAGTAGCATTCGCCACGCAGCTATCTGCAAAAATGCAAAACATACAGTCAGGATTCGCAGGCGTACAATGCGTAGCCCCAAACTCCATAATTGCCTGATTATGCGTACTCGGATTTTTTACCGAAATCAACTCATTAGCTAATTCGCCAAAAATCTTTTTAGCTTCATGACTCGCAATATCGGTTTCTATTCCAAAAACCCTTGCCAAGACCCTAAAGACATTTCCATCAACCACCGCCACTCGCTCATCGAAAGCAAACGAAGCAATAGCAGCTGCGGTATAAGGTCCAATACCTTTTAGTTTAAGTAAATCATGGTAATTATTCGGAAAAACGCCATTACATTTTGCAACAATAATTTTAGCCGTTGTGTGCATATTTCTTGCCCTCGAATAATACCCAAGCCCTTGCCAAAGCCTTAGTACTTCTTGTTCATCAGCATTAGCTAAATCAACTACTGTCGGATATTTTTCTGCAAATTTTTCGTAGTAAGGTAAACCCTGAACTACTCGTGTTTGTTGCAATATTACCTCTGATAGCCAAATCAAATACGGATTTTTGGTATTTCTCCACGGTAGATTTCGCTTGTTTTGGCTGTACCAACCTATTAATTTTTCTGAGAAACTGCTCCTTTCCAAATTTTTATATGGTTTTGAATTAAAATATACTATATATAATTGGCAATGATGGCATTAAAAGTAGGCTATTTAATGTAACTCACTAACTATTAAGTAATTACAAAAAAAATATTTGATTCTTTTTGGCAGAATCTCTTTTAATCCGCTATCTTTGCAAACCCAAAATCAAACCAAAGAGTTTGGATGTATCAAATTGAATTGCTTGTAAACATAAATTGGGGTGTAAAAGTTGTAGTATTTATTTGATACAAATAGAAAGTTAATTTATAATCTTAATAAACGTTTTAATCGTGACTAAAGCAGAAGTTATCGTTGCAATTGCCGACAAAACTGGCGTGGACAAAGCGAGTGTATCCACAACAATTGAATCTTTTTTTGAAATCGTTAAAGACACATTAGCTAAAGGCGATGCAGTTTATGTGAGAGGTTTCGGAAGCTTCGTAAATAAACACAGAGCTGCAAAAAAAGCTCGTAATATTTCGGCTAAAACAACCGTAATGGTTCCAGCTCATTCAGTACCTGGTTTTAAACCATCGAAAGAATTTACTGAACAAGTAAAAGCATCGGTAAAATAATGCTAAAAATCTCTTGATGCTTACCTCAAGATATATCATGGATAGTCATGCAGACTATCCATGATGTCATTTAAGGGTATAACAATCCTCCAAAAACATGAAACGACCCTTCATTATTCTGATTGTTGTTGCGGTAGCCCTGACGGGCTTTCTTTATTCTCGCCCGAAGGTAGTCGTAAAAGACGAAGCCAAAGCCAACCGAGATAAAGTAGCAGAAAATAAGCCTGCTTCAAAACCTGAAGACGATGGCCACGGCCATGAAGAAGAAGCATCTCAAGCTCCAAAACTTTCGGCCGAACAACAAAAACAATTAACAGCACTTCAACAAAAACTTTCATCGGCCAGCGATAAAAATGCTATCTATGAGCAAATTGCAGAGCTTTATGTAAATGCAAACCGCTTTGATAGTGCCGCCGTTTATGCAGAGAAAATTGCGTTGGCCAATCCAACAACAGAAAATTGGATGCGTGCTGGAGATACTTATTATCAAGCATTTACGCTTGCTCTTCGTCAAGAAAACGTACAGAGTTTCACCGAAAAGACACGTGCTTGCTACCAAAAAGTTTTAGAGAAAAACCCACGTCAGCTACAAGCTAAAACTAATTTGGCCATGACTTACGTGCAGTCTGACTCGCCTATGCAGGCCATCATGATGCTTCGTGAGGTAATTACGGAAGAACCCAATTTCGAGCCAGCCATTATGAATTTGGGGGTACTCTCAATGCAATCGGGTCAATATGCCAAAGCCGCTGACCGCTTCAAACAAGCCATTCGTATCAATCCCAATAATCTCAATGCCTTGTTGGGTTTGGGCTATAGTTTAATAGAATTAGGTGAAAAGGCACAAGCCCGCACGATTTTTGAAGATTTAAAGAAAAAAGTGAAAGAGCCTACTTTGGTAGAAGAAGTGAACAAGGCTTTGGAGAGTATAAAATAATTTATTATCTTTGCGGTTCGATAAAGATGCCCATAAGTCCAAAAGGGGGACTTTAGAGAAAAGAAAATGTGAAAATCCTCTAAGTTTAGAGGAAAATGAATATAAATATTTTTTTACCGCCTTCTTTTTCTTAGGGAACTGGAGGATTTAATCAATTACTATTATGCCTTGCGGAAAAAAAAGAAAAGGCCACAAAATGGCTACGCACAAAAGAAAGAAGCGTCTTAGAAAAAACCGTCACAAGAAAAAATAATTTTTCTTAAGGATTAATAGTTTCCAAGTTTGAACCCAATCAAGCAGCCAAACTATTAATCCTCCCTTTTCATAGTCATAAAACTTTAATCATTCGTCTAACCTCTTGATTCTATCTCATACTTTGAGTAACGAATTATATATCAGTACCACACAGAAAGGTGATAGAATAGCCCTAGTACAAGATAAAAGGCTAATCGAATATCACTTTGATGAGACGGAACATCAGTTTGCCGTCGGAGACATCTATTTGGGGGTAGTCAAAAAAGTAGTGCAAGGAAACAACGCTGCTTTTGTTGACGTAGGCTATGATAAGGATGGTTTTCTTCACTACAATGAAATCATTTCGTACAATTCTCTCAATAAATTTGTAAAGGATGTCATTGCTAAAAGACCAATAAATTTGCGTCTAAAAAACTTCAAGATGGAACCAGAAATCGAGAAGTTTGGCAAAATCAATGATGTAATTACGAAAAATACTCCCGTACTCGTACAGGTTGTAAAAGAGCCTATTTCTACCAAAGGCCCGCGTCTATCTTGTGATATTTCAATTGCAGGCCGTAATGTGGTACTCGTTCCTTTCGGCAATTCAGTTAATATTTCTAAAAAAATTACTAATAAACAAGAGCGTCAGCGATTACACAAAATGGTGTCATCGGTGAAGCCTGAAAATTTTGCGGTAATTGTTAGAACTGTTGCTGAAGGCAAAGACATGGAAGAACTAAGCAGAGATATTGAGTTTTGTGTAGAAAAATGGGAAGCGGGAATGAAGGCTCTTCGTGATGCTAAACCTCGTGACCGCATCATTAGCGAGATGGATAGAGCGTCTTCTATCTTGCGTGATATGCTCAATGATGATTTTGATAACATCTACGTTGATTCAAAGGAAAGCTTTGATGGAATTAAAAGTTTCTTGCATACGATTGCTCCAGATAAAGAAAAAATCTTAAAGCTTCATACGGGCAAAAACAAACTTTTCGAACAATTCGGCATCGAAAAACAAATCAAATCATTGTTTGGTCGTTCAGTGAGCTTACCAAGTGGTGGATATTTAATTATTGAGCATACCGAAGCATTACACGTAGTTGATGTAAATAGTGGCAATAAATCAACTCAGGAGGAAGACCAAGAATCTACTGCCTTGGCTGTCAATTTAGAAGCCGCTAAGGAGCTTGCCAGACAATTACGCATGCGTGATATGGGTGGAATTATCGTGGTTGACTTCATTGATATGAAGAAAAGCGAAAATCGCCGTATCATTCAAGATGCTATTAAGGAAGAAATGAAGGGCGACCGCTCAAAATATACTATTCTTCCGATTTCTAAATTTGGTTTATTACAAATTACTCGCCAACGTGTTCGTCCAGAGATGAATATCGTTACTCGTGAAACCTGCCCTACTTGCGGTGGCACGGGCTCGATTCAGGCAAGTATTGTAGTAACCGATGTCATTGAAAACAACCTTGATTATATCCTCTCGAAACAAAACGAAAGAGGTATCAGTGTTGTGCTACATCCATTTATCTATGCTTATTACCGAGAAGGCATCATTTCTAAACAAATGCAGTGGTTCTTGAAGTATAAGACATGGGTAAAACTTATCAAAGATTCTTCTATCGGTATCACTGAATTCCATTTCCTCAATAAATTAGGAGATGAAATAGAAATTGGGTGATTTATTATTTAAAGTCTGTAAAATTGTATTTTTCTTGACTAAAACCCAATTTTACTTGGATGGCTTTGCTACGCCTTTTTGAAATATTTTTGCCACATTTTACTTTTCTTTCGTATCTTTCCAACGAATAAAAATCCTATTTTTCAATCCAACTAAAATGATATTTCAATGAAAAAACTCTTTGTTTTTCTATTATTACCGCTATTAAGCTTTGCACAAGAAATTGACAAAAAAGAATGGAAGCAACTTTTCAATGGTAAAAACTTAGATGGCTGGAAAGTCAAAATCAGAAACTATGAACTCAACAACAACTACGGTAATACTTTTAGGGTAGAAGATGGACTCATGAAAGTAAGATACGATGCCAGTGCTTATCCTGCATTCAACGAGCGTTTTGGACATATTTTCTATAAAGATAAGTTTTCGTACTATAAAATTGCAATCGAATATCGTTTTGTGGGCGATCAAGCCATCGAAGGACCAGGTTGGGCAACTCGAAATAGTGGATTGATGCTTCACTGCCAAAGCCCCGAAAGTATGGGAAAAGACCAAGATTTTCCGATTTCAATCGAGGTTCAGTTTTTGGGTGGTTTAGGTAAAGGTACTCGAACAACTTGTAATGTATGTACGCCCGGAACAAATATTGTATATAATAATAAACTTGATACTCGTCATTGCATCAATTCGACATCGAAAACTTATGATGGAGACCAGTGGGTAAGAGCAGAAGTGGAAGTTTTGGGCGACTCAGTGGTGAGACACTTTGTGAATGGAGAGAAAGTATTAGAGTACCTCAAACCACAAATTGGAGGTGGAAATGTGAGTGGGCATGATGAAAAATTAATGTCGGAAGTAAAATTATTGAAAGAAGGCTATATTTCACTACAGAGTGAAAGTCACCCGATTGATTTCCGTAAGGTTGAAGTATTGAATCTTTGTGGCTGCACCGACCCTAAAGCCACAAATTATAAATCTTACTTTGTGAAATCTGATAACTCGACATGTATATATAAAAAGAAAAAATAGTTTGTATTTCCTTCATAAAAAATAAAAGATAAAGGCTTCAATGAAGCCTTTATTTGTTTTTAGCAACAATATTATTATTCCCAATCTTAAAAACGATTAAACCTAGTGAAGCACATCCAGCCATTACTCCCAACATCGGCAAACTTGTTCCATTACTAATAAATCCAACCATAGCCGCCGATAACGAACCAATCGCCATTTGCAAAGAGCCCATTAATGCCGAAGCACTCCCTGCTTCCTTTGAAAAAGGCATTAAAGCCAATGCGGAAGAATTAGGGAAGCTGAATCCTTGACAGCATAAGAATAAGAAAATAAGAATGAGTGTACCGTAGAGATTCAGTAGGTTGAAAGCACTCAAGGTTAATAGTAATAAGCCAAGAATAGTTTGGATTGACAAAGCAACATTGATAATTTGTTGAGAACTAAAGCGTCTTAATGCCAAATTATTGATTTGACTACTTAGAATTAATCCTCCAGCCAAAACCCCAAAAATAATTCCATACTGTTGTTCACTTACCTTAAATATCTCCATAAATACAAAAGGTGAACCAGATAAATAGGCGTAAATTGCCCCTGAAACCAACGAACCTGCTACCGAAAACGTAATAAATTGTGGGTTTCGAGCAATTCCCCAAAATACTTTGGTTACATGCTCGGGTTTTAAAGAAATAGAATCATCGGCCTTCTTACTTTCTGCTAATAAAAATAAAACGGCTAAAAACAGTACAACTCCAATAATAGCTTGTAGCCAAAAAACTGAATGCCAACCCATAGTTGTTATCATCAAGCTGCCAACTGAAGGAGCAATAATGGGCGAAACCCCAAGAATTAGAATAAGCGTAGAAAATATTTTAGCACTTTCTTGAATAGGAAAAGTATCACGAACGATAGCTCTCGGAGTAACCATACCTACGCATCCTCCCAAAGCTTGTAAGAAACGAAAAACTACCAACATTTCGAGCGAGGTGGAAACTGCACAACCCATCGAAGCCAAAACGTAGATTACCAACCCTACAATTAAAGGCTTTTTACGACCAAAACGATCAAGCAAGGGGCCATAAAGCATTTGTCCAATCGAAATACCTACGAAAAAGCTTGATAATGAATAAGAAACATCATCGACTGAAACGTGTAAATCTGAAGCCATAATCGGGAAACCCGATAAATAAGTATCAATTGAAAATGCTCCTATGGCTGAAAGTAAACCAAGAATTATTATTAATAAAAAGCGATTATTATTTTTGTCCATTTAAGCGTTTCTCTTAGAAGAGTATGATAAATAAAAGATAAATGCCACTAATACACCTTTTTGAGTGGATTAATGGCAATATAACTTAGAGTTTGCTGCTTTACAACCCTGTTGCTTTTTCTTGAGCCTCCGTATATCGAGTTCCAACCACTTTTACAGCTTCTGAGGCCATCGTTAATTCGTTGATTTCCGCTGTTGAAAGTTGGATATTAGCTGCCCCAATATTTTCAATCAAACGATGAAGTTTGGTTGTTCCTGGAATCGGAACAGTCATTGAGTTTCTTGCCAAAACCCAAGCCAAAGCTATTTGAGCGTTTGTAGCATTATGCTTTTGTGCAAAACCTGCAATCACATCAACCAATGCTTTGTTAGCCATGCGAGCCTCTTCGGTAAACCTCGGAATGATTGCACGAATATCTTGCGGTTCAAACTTACGCTTCTCATCAATTGTGCCCGTCAAGAAACCTTTTCCTAGTGGACTAAATGGAACAAAACCAATACCTAGTTCTTCGATAGTAGGAATGATTTCTATTTCGTGATTACGTGTCCAAAGTGAGTATTCGCTTTGCAAAGCCGAAACAGGCAAAACCGCATGGGCTTTTCGAATGGTGTTGGCTCCCGCCTCCGAAAGTCCAAAATATTTCACTTTTCCTGCCTGAATCAAATCTTTCACTGTTCCTGCTACGTCTTCGATGGGCACTTTAGGATCAACTCGGTGCTGATAAAGCAAATCAATACATTCAACACCTAATCTTTGTAAAGAAGCATCTACTACACTTCGGATGTTATCGGGGTGAGAATTTACTCCCACCATTTTTCCATCTTGGATATCAAAACCAAACTTTGTGGCAATGATAATACCTTGATTTTTGAATGGTTTTAAGGCTTCACCTACAATTTCTTCATTATTATATGGCCCATAGACTTCGGCCGTATCGAAAAATGTAATTCCTTGCTCAACAGCATCTCTGATAAGTTTTATTGAATCTTCTTTCGGTGGAAAAGGAGCATAAGAAAAACTCATTCCCATACAACCTAAGCCAATGGCCGATACTTCAAGGCCTTGATTTCCTAATTTTCTTGTCTGCATATTAGTATATTTAACCATGACAAAGTTCTGAAACTTTGTCATAGTTTTCTAACCAATTTCAAACAGATTCTTATGAAAATCAAACGAATCTACACTTTTCTAAACTCTTGAAAGTATTTCAAAAAATAGTACATTTAGAGCTTCTATTAATCTTTGACAAAGTTTAAGACTTTGTCAAAGTTGAAAAATTAAACACTAAATTCACATGGACTTTCTAGAAAGTAACTGCTACTATCATATCTATAATCGTGGCATCAATAGCACCAATTTATTTATTCAAGAAAAAAACTACGCCTTCTTTTTAAGCAAATATGCACTCTACCTCTATGACTATGTTGATACTTATGCCTATTGCTTGCTAAAAAATCATTTCCATTTGCTGATTAGAGTAAAAGAAGAGACAACAATTAGAAGTTTAACTGAAAATAGAAGCTTCCAAAATGAAGGACTTCATAGTATCGAACATATTATCAGTAAACAATTTGCTAAGTTGTTTAGTAGCTATACTCAAAGTTTCAATAAGATTTACAACCGAACGGGAAGTTTATTTGAAACACCTTTTAAGCGAAAACAAATTAATAGTGATGCATACTTAACTCGTACAATAATATATATACATCAAAACCCTCAAAAACATGGTTTTGTAACAGATTTCAAAGACTATACTCACTCATCGTATCATAGTTTTTTAAGTACACAACAAACCAAACTGGCTAGAAATGAAGTGTTGCAATGGTTTGGTTCTGAAAAATGGTTTATCGAAAATCATTTTAGTTTTCAAAATGAAAATCAAGATTTCGTTGTTGAATTATAATATTCAATCGTTTTTACTTTTTTATCTTTGACAAAGTTTAAAACTTTGTCAAAGATAAAAACCAACTATCAATAATTTTCTTCTCAATTACTTGTAAATATCCACCTCAAAAGCTATCTTTCTTTAAGAAAACTCTAAACCTAATTATTATGAACATTTCAAAAAGTCGCCTGTACACCTCCTATGGTCTGCAGGGAATTATTTCAATTATGTTCCTTTTAGGAGCAACTAATAACCTTTTACAGACCGAATCAGCTGTTAAAGCAGCCACTGATTTTGGTTATCCCGCTGAAAGTGTCATGTATCTTGGCACTATTTTACTTATATCCACAGCTCTATTTGCCTATCCAAAAACTACTTTTTTAGGTGCATTATTTATTACAGCTTGGCTTGGTGGAGCGGTAGCTACACACATTATTCACAAAGACACTCCCGGTATGATATTTGCCCCAGTTATATTCGGTATATTAGTTTGGCTTAGTATCTGGTTAAGAGATGTGCAATTACAAGGAATTTTTCCAATGAAAAAGTAAAGGTTAAAAACTCAAAGAAAAAAGAGGGTCAATATTGACCCTCTTTTTTCTTACGACTTAGTCTTAGGCTGTTCGCTTGTAAATGGCTGGTTATAATAGCGTTGACCTGTTGTTTTAAACAAAGCATTCGCTACCGCTCCAAAAACTGGTGGAAATGGTGGTTCACCAAGACCTGTTGGGTCGATATCGTTTTCTACAAAATGAACATCTATTTTTTTCGGAGCTTCATTATGGCGAATCATTCGATAATTATGGAAATTGCTTTGCTCAGCAGCTCCATCTTTATGTGTTAAAGCTCCATAAAACGATTGCCCGATTCCATCTACCACAGCACCTTGTACCATATTTCGGGCGGCATCTGGATTTACAACTACACCACAATCAACCGCTGAAGTTACCGATTCTACAAAAGGTTGTCCATCACGCATTACCATATCTACCACGTGGCCAGCATAAGAAGCATGACAGAAATAGGCGGCTACCCCACGTTTTTTACCTGCATTTTCGGGTTTTCCCCAACCTGATTTTTCTTTCAATAATTCTAAAACACCAATGTATCGGTCGGCATCATAGTCATTGTTTTTGCCAACTGGATTTGTCTTTGCTTTTTTCAGTAATTCAAGACGCATCTCGATTGGGTCTTTACCCATTGCTTCGGCCAATTCATCCAAAAACGATTGTTCGGCAGCCGCATTAAAGTTAGAACGAGGGGCTCTAAAAGCACCAATCGTAATGTTTGAGGGAATTTCCCAGCCTTCGGCTAAATAATTATCTACTGCTCCCGCTGGAAAACGATTGGCATGAACCGGATTTTCAGGAATTCCACCACCTTTTACATGAAAAGCAATTAGATTTTTATTGGCATCGAGTGCGGCACGGTAGGTAGCCGTGTACATTGGGCGATAAATACCGTAACTCATATCGTCTTCACGGGTATAAATCAGCTTAATAGGGGCTTTCATTTTCTGAGAAATACGAGCAGCCTCATACACATACGAGCCATACGCCCGACGCCCAAAACCTCCACCCATGCGAGTCATCTGAATTTCGATTTTATCAGGAGGTAGGTTTAGAATCTTTGCGAGCGATGGTTCTACCCAACCTGGTGCTTGCAAAGGCCCAGCTACCAAGGCTTTATCTTCTTGTACATGAGCAAAGAAGTTCATCGGCTCCATTGTATTATGTGCCAAAAACGGTGCATTGTAAGTTCGTTCGATAATTTGTGCAGCGTTCTTGAATGCCACTTCTGGGTCGCCATCTTTGCGGAGTTGTTGAGCTGGCTTCTTGGCATACTCAGCCATCATTTCCAACTGATTGCTGGTAGTTTCTAATCTTCCAGGAACTATCTTTTCAGTTTTTCCGCCTCTGCCCATCATTGTATCTTTCACATCGCCAGCAGCTTCCCATTGAGCATTTATTTTTTTGCGGGCGTTCATGACTTCCCAAGTAGAGTTACCCACAATCGCAATCATTTCGTTGAAAGCACGGGTATCAAAACCAGCTTGCTCAAAGCCATCATCATATAGTTTTATGCTAAATATATCTTTGATACCAGGCATTTTTTTAGCGGCTGTGGCATCAAACGATTTGAGTTTCATACCAAATGCTGGCGGATGTTGAATCATAGCAATCAACATTCCATCTACACGATAATCCATTCCGAAAAGAGGTTTGCCCGTAACTACTTTTACCCCTTCGGTATTTTTCTTTGATTTTCTTACAATCGAAAAATCTTTAGGATCTTTTAGTTTTACATCTTTCGGAATCGCCAAAGTTGCCGCTTTGGCTGCCATTTCGCCATATTTTGCCGATTTTCCACTCGAATGCGATAACACACCTGCTTTAGTTGTGATTTCGGAAGCCGAAACACTCCAAGTTTGTGCAGCCGCCTCAATAAGCATTTGGCGAGCTGCTGCTCCTGCATTTCTGAGTGGTTTCCAATACATTCTGACAGAGTTACTTCCGCCCGTAAACTGTGGCCCGTACTTCACGTTATCGTGTGTACCCATTTCAACGACCACATTTTTCCAATCACAATCCAATTCTTCGGCCACCATCATGGGCAGAGAAGTCATCACATTTTGTCCAAATTCGGGGTTTGGAACCAAAATTTTTATCACGTTATCGGGTGTAATCTTGATATAGGCAGCAAGTTCACTCCAAGTTTCAGTCAAATTTAATGAGGCTACTTTTTCAGCGGCTTTTGCCTCCGAAAACCAGCTAAAACTCAACATCATTCCCCCTCCTGCCAAGGCAGAAGATTTGAGAAATGAACGTCTATCAATATTTTTAGTATTTTTCATTCTTCAAATTTTGGTTAAATGTTTACTTTTTAGCAGCAGCTTTGATAGCCTCTTTGATTCGGAGATAAGTTCCACAACGGCAAATATTACCACTCATATAAGCGTCAATTTCTTCATCGGTCGGATTTGGATTACTTTTTAGTAGAGCCGCTGCAGACATGATTTGTCCAGATTGACAATAACCACATTGAGCCACATCGTGTTCGAGCCAAGCTTTTTGCACTGGATGAGAAGCATCAGCCGAAAGCCCTTCGATGGTTGTAATAGCACCTTTTCCTACTGCCGAAACTGGCAAACTACATGAACGTACAGCATTGCCATCGAGGTGAACAGTACAAGCTCCGCACTGAGCCATACCGCAGCCAAATTTAGTACCCGGCATATTCAGGTGGTCACGCAAAACCCACAAGATAGGAGTTGAAGGGTCAACATCAATTTGTTGAGTTTTCCCATTTATTTTTAAAGAATACTTTGCCATAATTTAATTAAGAATGAGTGAGTGAATTATTCACAATACAAAAATCTATATAAAACCCTGAAAAAAACAACGTTTTTCAAACAAATAATTACGAAATTCAAACATATAAAATTACTCGCTAAGAAGTTGTGAATTACGCCAAGTAAAGTTAGATTTTCTATTGGCTATCAACCATTTACCTTTAATCTTTACATATTCATCATTGTAAATAACACCCATATCGTTTTTCATCCTTTTTCCATTTTGCACTCCAATCAATGAAACTGAACAATAGGCAATACCCGTAGCTTTATCTCCAGTAATTGTTATAGTTTGTTGTCCGTTGATATGATATACTACTTCAAAAAGGCTAAGAAAGCCCTCAAAGGCATCACCAATTTGCTTTTTACCTGATAATACTATTGCTTGACCGTTGTTTACTGATTCTACTTTGGCATCTTCTGTGAAAAGCAACATTTGGTTGACAATATCTTTTCTATCTGCTAAAACAGAAAACTCATCTACTAAGGCTTTCAAAGCTAAACGGTCTTCTATTTCTTGCAGGCGTTGTTCGGTTGTTTTTTGAGCGTAAGTCATTGTTAAAAAGCTTGAAAGAACAAGTAATAAAAAATATTTTTTCATTTTCCCGAGAATTTAGTTTTAAATTTCTTATGCAAAATTCTGAATATTATCATGGCTTTTCTTATACAAATTCCTGTTTTTGCTACCACTTTTCCCGAAACTAACACTTAATATGACTGAAAGAAGGTAAATTTGTTTTCATAAAAAAAGCAATATGAAAGAAATAATGAAACTCGGAAATATTGAAGAAATCAATAAATTTAATGGCATTCAAACGGGTAATCCATTGGTTACGATTGTAGATTTATCAAAATCTGGAGCTGGTCCTGCGATGAAAGTACATTTTGAATTGTACAGTATTTTCTTGAAAGATGCCAAATGTAGTGCCATGAAATATGGGCGTAATTACTATGATTATCAAAGCGGCACATTGGTTTTTATTGCTCCTGGTCAAGTGGTAGAAATTGAGGAGGTAAATGAAAAGGGCTTGCATCAACCTTCGGGTATAGTCTTATTTTTTCACCCCGATTTGATTCGAGGAACTTCATTGGGGCAAAACATGAAAGACTATACTTACTTTTCGTACCATGTAAACGAGGCATTGCATATCTCGGAAAAAGAGCGATTTTTTGTTCTGGATTGTTTTGAGAAAATTCAAGCCGAAATTGACCGCCCCATTGATAAGTACAGCAGAAAACTTATTGCCAATACGATTGAACTATTCTTAAATTATTGTATTCGTTTTTATGACCGCCAGTTTATCGTCAGAGAACAAGCCAATAAAGGTATGGTTGAAAAATTTGAAACCCTATTAGACAACTATTTCAATTCTGATAAATTAGCTATCGAAGGTTTGCCAACAGTTGCTTATTGTGCTGAAAAATTAAATATTTCAGTAAAGTATTTTGGAGATTTAATCAAGAAAGAAACAGGCAAATCTGCCTTAGAATTTATCCATTTAAAACTTCTCGAAATTGCTAAAGAACGAATTTTTGACACAACAAAATCTGTCAGTGAAATTGCTTACGAATTAGGGTTTAAATATCCACAGCATTTTACTCGTTTTTTTAAGCTAAAAGTAGGAGTTACCCCCAATGAATATCGCATGAATTAAATTTTTAAAGATAAACTTACAAAAATCAAACAATCTAAATACTTTCTCCAAAAGGTTGATTATACAAACGCTTGCCAGTAGCTTTATAAAGGGCATTTGCCAAAGCCGCATGAACAGGTGGATAAGCAGGTTCGCCCATTCCTGTTGGGTCTTCCGTATTTTCTACAAAAAATACCTCAATAACTTTAGGAGCTTCGTTGTGGCGAATCATGCGATAATTATGAAAATTATTGGCATCGGGTACGCCTTTTGTAAAAGTCATTTTTCCGTACATAGCAGCTCCAACAGCATCAACGATGCCCCCTTCTGCCATGTTTTTGGCGGCATCGGGGTTTACGACAATTCCACAATCAATGGCACACCAAACTTTATTTATTTGTGGTGCACCTTCTTTCATCTCTAAGTCAAGTACGTGGGCAGCATACGAATCATGACAGAAATAGGCTGAAAAACCTAATTTCTTGCTTGTTTTTGTGGCCTCCCAATTAGATTTTTCTCGCACTAACTCTAATACTTTTATGAATCTACTGGCATCATAATCGTTGTTTTTACCTACTGGATTATCTTTGGCTCGGTTCAATAAACCTATTCTGAAAGCAATCGGGTCTTTACCTGCTACTTCGGCTACTTCATCAAGAAAAGACTGTTCGGCAGCAGCCATAAAATTAGAATGTGGAGCTCTGTAAGAACCCACGGTTATATTGGTATCAATTGTAAAATCTTCGGCCAAATAATTATCAATTGCTCCAGCAGGAAAACGATTTGCTGCAAGTGGACTCTGAGGCATTCCTCCTACTTTTACATGAAAACCAATCAGATTATTATCGGCATCGAGTGCTGCTCGGTATTTTGCGGTGTATGTGGGGCGATAAATTCCAGCTGTCATGTCGTCCTCACGGGTGTAAATCAATTTTATGGGTGCTTTAACTTTTTGTGAAATCAATGCAGCCTCTACTAACCAATGAGCATACGAACGTCGGCCAAAACCGCCACCCAAACGAGTCATTTTTATGTCAATTTTCTCTAAAGGAATTCCCAAACGAGCAGAAAGTGTTTGTTCGGTAAATTCGGGTTTTTGTAGCGGCCCTGACAAAAGAACTTTTTCTTCAGTTACATGAGCGAAGAAGTTCATGGGTTCCATACAATTATGTGCTAAGAATGGAGCATTATAGGTTCGCTCTACTACTTTTGCTGCATTTTTGAAAGCATTTTCTATATCTCCATCTTTTCGACGAACATTTGCTGGTTTAGCTAATCCTTCGGCTAATTTTGCTGCGTGGTTGGTTGAATTTTCTAAACCTGCGGGTATTTTTTCTTCTGTTTTTCTACCCATCATATTACGTTTTTGGGTAAAAGCGGCTTGTTCTTCCCAACTTACTTTTAAAGCCTTTTTAGCTTGCATTACCTCCCAAGTGCTATTGCCTACAATCGCCACTACTTCGTTAAATTGGGTCGTATCAAAGAATGTTTTTTCGTAATCATTATTAAAAATTTTGATAGGAAAAACATCCTTAATTCCTTTCATTTTCTTGACTATTGCTTCATTTTGAATACTTTTGAAAGTTAAACCCATTGCAGGTGGGTGTATAATCATGGCTATCAACATTCCATCTACTTTGGTATCTATTCCAAAAAGAGGTTTTCCTGAAACAATTTTCTCCAAATCTACATTTCGCTGACTTTTTCCGATGATTTTGAAGTCTTTTACATTTTTTAATTTTACTTCTTTCGGTACTGAAATTTGAGCGGCAGCGGTTGCCATCTCTCCATATTTTGCAAATTTACCAGAGTTTTTATGGTAAATAACGCCCAAATTTGTGATAATTTCTTCTACTGGGACATTCCACGTTTTAGCTGCTGCTTCTATAAGCATTTGGCGAGCTGTTGCACCTGCTGTGCGTAAGGCTTTCCAGCCTTGATGGATAGCTTGACTACCACCAATAAACTGTCGGGTAAAATGTTTGGTATCTAAATCGGCTTGCTCAATTATGATTTTAGAGAAATCAACGTCTAATTCTTCAGCAACAATCATTGGCATCGAGGTCTTGACGCCTTGCCCACCTTCGGGATTGGGTGCCATGATTTTGATTATGTTATCTGCCGTAATTTTTACAAATCCGTTGAGTTCATTGAAATCAAGCGGCAGATTAGCTAATTGTGAATTATCAACCGACTTGCTGAGTGAATTTATACTTGACAAAAAACTGATACCAAGCATAAATCCACCTCCCGAAAGAGTAGAAACTTTAAGAAATGAACGACGATTGATATTTTTAGTATTTTGCATGTTTTTAGGTTTCAAACTAATGTTTCTTTAACTAATCATGAACCGACATAATAAATTACTCAATTTACAAAAATCTACATAAATGTCTGTAAAAAACAATGTTTTTCAAATAGAAACTTACGAAAAACAAACAGATGGCGATTTATTCTTAAAGATTTTGGATATAAAACAATCATCAACAAAAACGCCATCAATAACTGAATACTGATGGCGTTTCTATTGGGTGAATCTATGCTTTCAATTTCAGATTCACTGGGTCCCACTTGATAATTTTTTTACTAAGATAACTTTCATTACAAGATAGTGCTGGAGCGGCAGCTCTAAAACCAAACTCAGCATCTTCAACTACTTGTTTTCCTGTACGAATGGCATCAAAGAAATTAGTAAAATGGTCTAAATGGTCATCGTAGCCATCGGGAGCTTTAAAGATAATATCCTCTTTAGTTTTTCTTTTACGTTGCTCTGTTGTCCATTTAGCGTTGTATTCGGCAGTCATTTCGTCTTGCATACTTTTCGAGAAAGTAAAGACCGAATCGTAGCCACCAAAACCTGGGGCTTCGGGCATCAGACTATGTTTTATCGAAATATTATTGCCTTGCACTCTAATAACTCCCTCTGAACCAACCAATTGAATAATTTCCTGACCACCAGTACCACTAATAAAGTTTACTTGTAAGGTCATCTGAAAAGCTGGATGCTCTGGGCTATCAGGATACTGCATCACACCCGACATCACATCTGGAAGATTTCGTCCATCTTTCCAATAGCTAAACTGGCCAGTACTGTATATCGTCTCAGGGCCTTTTGAATTAGTCATGAAATGACTTCCACTTAGTAAATGGATGAATAAATCTCCAGCTACGCCCGTGCCTACTTCTTTGAAAGCTCTCCACCAGAAGAATTTTTTAGCATCAAAAGCCATTTTTTCGGTAGCTTCAATAAATTTTCCCCAGTTCGTTGTCATGGCATCAGCATCTTTCGGAATGGTGTATTCCCACGCCCCAATCGAGCTCTGGCGGTCATACACTGCATTTACCATGTTGAGTTTTCCGATTTCACCAGCAGCCAACAATTCTTTGGCTTTGGCATAACCAATACTACTTACACGTTGGCTACCCACTTGAAATACTTTCCCCGATTTTTTAGCGGCGGCCATTACAGGATACCCTTCACTAATTTTATAAACCATCGGTTTTTCGCAATAAACGTGTTTTCCTTTCGCCAAAGCATCTAAGGCAATTCGAGCGTGCCACACATCATGCGTACAAATCAACACGGCATCAATATCTTTTTTATCTAAAATATCTTTGTAATTATTGGTAGTGAAAAGCTCATTACCAAATTGCTCCTTGGCATTTTCAAGTCTCCCATTGTATAAATCGCAGATACCTGCCAATTCAACCCCCGGTACTTTTAGAGCAGTACGTAAATCAAAATGCCCTTGAACACCGTAGCCAATAACACCAATTCTGATTTTATCATTAGCTGTAATTTTTTTCTCATACTGTAAAATTCTCTCTTCTGCTTTTGCTTGATTAGCAAAAGAAGTCAAGGGCGATGAAGCCGCCACCAAGCTGGTAGCACCTATTTGTTGTAGAAACTTCCTACGTGAATTTGAATTGTCGTTTTTCATGTTTTGATTATAGAGTTAAATAGTTTTTATTTATTGGGAGTGTTGCCACATTATAGAGACAAGGCGACCGTCGCTCGGCATGCCTTGTCTCTACTCTACGTCGACGAAAACAGCAGATTACAATGATTATGGCAATGAATATAAACCAAATTATTTCACAGAATAGCTCACAAACGCTATTTTCTTGCTATCGGCACTCCACGAAGGTACATTGATGGTACCTTGTCCACCAAAAAAAACAGGCGTTAGGTCTTTTATTTCCTTTGTTTTTACATCCATTAGGCGGAGTTTCACTTGCTTTCCAAACAAATGTGCTTGCTTTTCATCTGACATATACGAAATATAGGCAATCCATTTACCATCAGGCGATGGGTGAGCAAACCAATTTGAATTTTCATCGAATGTCAATTGTTCGGGATTCAAACCATCGGCCTGCATTCGCCAAATTTGCATGTGTCCAGTTCGATACGAATTAAAATAAATATACTTGCCATCTGGTGAATAATCTGGGCCATCATCTAAACCTTCGCTATCTGTCAATCTTTTTTCAGCTCCTCCTTCTGTACTAATCGTGTATATGTCATAATTTCCATTTCGTTCTCCGCAATAAGCTAATGTTTTTCCGTCGGGAGTCCACCCATGCCAATACGAAACCACTTCTGGGGTTATTCTTCGAGGCTCACCTCCACGAATCGGTAATATAAATATAGCCGACTTATAACGCTTAGACGAAGGGTCATCTTTCACATTATGACTTACCACCAACCACTTCTTATCTGGTGAAATTCCGTGGTCATTATTACAAGCTGTTGCAAAACCAGTATTAAGCAAATTCAATTTTTTCGAATTCAAATCTAATGTATAAATTTTACCCAAACTATTTAAAATCAAATAATTATCTGGGTGCCAATTGGGAGCTTCGAAATGCTTATTTATTGAGAGAATGGTTTCGATATGGCCATTTGTAATATCTACTGTATGAATAAAACTCGTCGTATCAGTTTTGGGTGTTTCACGATTATAAAAATGAGCCGATTGGCCTACTAATTTCCAGTTTCCAGCAATTTTCTCTAAAAGTCTAACTTCACGAGATAGTGTTTCTTTTCCTTCTTTACTTATTGAAACCTCATCATGGCTTACCCAAGCCGTATTACCGCTTACACTCATATCATGATTAGAATGTACCGAAAATCCACCTCCACCCATTAAATTCACAGGCGGATTCTGCATCATAGAAGTCGAAGCAACCCTACTTTTGCCATCTGCTGATGAGTTGAAAATTCTCCCTTTAGGCCTTGCTACCCAGCAGTCGGTAAAGCCTTTCACATCGCCTTTACGCCAAGCGACACCTTCTTTTTCTAACAATCGAATAATGGCTAATGAATCTTTCGAGATTTGAGCCTTCGTGCCTAAGCTACTTAGTATCAGCACAAATAAGATGAGTTTTTTCATGTTTGTAAGTATAAAATTGAATAGATGATTCAAATGTAATAAGTAATTTTTATTTTCTAAAAAAAAGAAAATAAAAAAATCACAATAATTTATTTGAATAGTATTATTCTCAGTATTTTAAAATGCGATTAGATAAATGTACTTTTGCAAGCAGCATTAAGTATTCAATAAAAATGAAGGAGTTCGGAACTGAAAAATACATTGCCAATCTTTCGATTGATTGCGTGATATTTGGATATGAAAATAAAGAATTAAAGGTTTTGATAGCCAAGAAAAAAATTGGTGAAGGAATTTGGAATCTACCTGGTGGCTATATTATGAAAACAGAGAGTATTGAAAACGCCGCCAACCGAATTTTGAAAGAGCGTACTAATCTCGAAAATATCTATTTAGAACAATTTCGAGTTTTTGGAAATGAAAATCGAATCATTAAAAGTAAATATCGGGAATTATTATTACCTTATATTACTCAAAAATATAACGAGGCAGATGCCGAATGGATAACAGACCGCTTTATTTGTATTGGTTTTTATGCATTAGTAGAAATCAGTAAAGTAAACCCTCAAGTAGGCGAACTTGATGAATGTGTTGAATGGATAAATATAAAAGATATTCCAGAAATGATGCACGACCACAACGAAATACTAAGTTATGCCCTTGAGGCTCTCCAACAAAACCTTGATAGAAAGCTCATTGGGTTTAATTTATTGGCCGAAACATTCACGATGAAGGAAGTGCAAGAACTTTATGAGGCCGTATATGACCGACCTTTTGCCATGAATAATTTTCAGAAGAAAATTCTCGATTTAGACGTACTCGAACGCCTCGAAAAAAAATTCACAGGTGCACAAAATAAAGCACCGTATTTATACAGGTTCAAAAAAGCATAATTAAATGCTTTAACACAGTATTATATTTATTTTTTATCGTTGAAACTATGCTTACAAAAGAAGAAATTGATTTTTTAGATGAAAATGGCTATCTTAATTTAGGCCAACTTTTGAGTAAAGAGCAAGTCAAAGAAATTAATGATAGGTTGGCAGCTATTCAAGAGCATGAAGGAGAGAATGCTGGTGCTGAATTGGCTGAATCAAAATATATTCGTCACCCAAAAGAAGAAGGTGCTGACCGACTCGCCGACTTGGTAAATAAAGGACAAGTTTTTGATATTTTTTATACGCACCCAAGAGTTTTGGCAGGAATTGAAGCCGTATTAGGGCAAGCATATAAATTATCGTCGTTGAATTATCGAGCCGCAAAACCCGGCAAAGGACACCAAAAGCTACACGTTGACTATAAAAATGCGGTAGCCAACGGCCATTATAAAGTTTGTAATAGTATATGGTTATTAGATGATTTTACGGAACTAAACGGCTCGACACGAATTGTACCTAAAACCCACAAATTGAGTATTTTACCCGATGAAGCAATGGCCGATACCAACGAAAAACATCCCGATGAGATTCGTATAATTGCTCCCGCTGGGTCGGTATTCATTTTTAATTCACACGTTTGGCATGGAGGAACAACCAATCATACGGCACACGACCGCCGCAGCGTTCATAGTTATTTCTGTACCCGTGACCAACCTCAGCAAATTGACCAGAAGCGATATATTACTCAAGAAACTCTTGAAAGAATTGGAGAAAAAGGCAGACAAGTTTTGGATGTATGATAAATAAAAACATGAATCGGCAGAAATCTGATTGATATGCTTTCTGCCGATTCATAAAAGATGTTATTTGAATAGTTTCGGAGCAAAATCGGCCAAATAAATTCGCCAAAGCTTCCATATATGCCCTTCGCCTGTTTCTAAATATTCATACTTCATTCCCAAACCATCGAGTTTTTTTCTGAAATCAACATTGGCTTGATACAGAAAATCATCTCTCCCAATTGCTATATAATAGAGTTTTAGGCCATTCTCTTTCTGTATTTTTAAGGTAGCATCTATATTGCTATATACTTTACCAGTAGCATCTTCACGTGGCATTAATGCTGCTGAATAAAGTCCAACGTAATCGAATGTATTTGGGAAATATCGGCTGATGTGCATCGTATGAAATCCACCCATCGAAAGTCCAGCAATCGCACGATTTTGCTTATCAGCTTTCACTCGAAAAGTCTTTTCAACATAATTGATAATATCCATGAAATTGGCTTCGTATTCACCGTTCATCGAGCGCGGCAATAAAAATTCTGGTTTATAAAAGCCATCTTTTCCTTGTCCATAACCACCATCTTGCACTACATTTCCATTGGGCATCACCACAATCATCGGCTTTGCTTTTCCTTGAGCAATCAAATTATCAAGAATCTGAACTGCACGCCCATGTGCTGCCCACGAATCTTCATCACCACCAGCACCGTGCAACAAATAAAGAACGGGATATTTTTCGGCAGATTGCTCATAACCCGCTGGTGTATAAACAGTTAGCCTTCTATTCATTTTTAATCCTGCTGACGGATACCAGCAATGCGTAACCGAACCGTGCGAAACATCATTAGTTTTATACAAATCAGCACGACCATTTCCTACGATAAACACATTGGTTAAGGCCGCTGCATTTCTGAAAGCATAAGGACTATTAGCATCATTAGTTCTGATACCATCTACAAGAAAGGTATAACTATAAAGCTCTGATTCAAGTGGTTTTGAGGTATATGTCCAAAGTCCGTTTTTATCTTTGGTTAAATTAATGGTACCTGGGCCATCTTGTAAACCAAAACGAGTTTTTACTTTTACAGGAGGCAGAAAATCGGAAGTAAGCTGAACAGAATCTGCATGAGGAGCAAAAAATCTAAACGTTACCGTCCCATCCTTGTTTACTTCGGGAGAGATAATATTTTCTAATTCTTTCGGAATTTCTTGTGCAAAACCACCTTTTAGGCCAAGAAAAACAATAAATAATAGGAGTGTTAGTTGTTTTTTCATGTATGTAGTTGTGCCACAAGGCATCAATAAATTTATATCTTGTGGCACATTAAATTATAAATCTCTTTTCTTCAAAGCTTTCACGGCAAAATCAGCTGCACGAGCGGTAAGTGCCATATAGGTGATAGACGGATTTACGCACGAAGCCGAAGTCATGGCAGCACCATCAGTTACGAATACGTTTTTACAATCATGAACTTGGTTGAAAGCATTCAACACCGAAGTTTTAGGGTCACGTCCCATGCGGGCAGTTCCCATATCATGGATACCTAAACCCATGTGTGTCGGGCGGTCATAAGGCGTTACTTTCTTAAAACCAGCGGTTTCAAGCATTTCTACTGCAGAGGCAATGATGTCTTTACGCATCGCCCAATCGTTTTCTACAAATGCGGCATCGGTTACAATCATCGGAATACCCCACTTATCCTTTTTATCAGGGTCAAGGTAAATTCTATTATTTGGATTTGGTAAAATCTCCCCAAAACCACCAATACTGATAGTCCACGCACCTGGTTTGGTTAATCCTTGCTTGAAATCTGCTCCAAAACCATCGGCATTAACTCCCCTATTCCAACCTTCTCGGCTTGCTCCACCTTGATACCCAAAACCTCTCATGTAGGACGTTTGCTTATCATTACCCCAGTTTCTGAAACGTGGAATATACATGGCATTGGGGCGTTGTCCATAGACATAATCATCTTCAAATCCATCAATCATAGCCGTTGCTCCCGAACCCAATTGGTGGTCCATTAGATTTCGGCCTACTTGGTCGCTATCATTGCCAAATCCATTCTGAAAACGATTCGATTTTGAATTAAGCATCAAAGCAGCAGTATTAATTGAGCCTGCATTTAAGAAGATTATTTTAGCAAAATACTCTTCTGTAAGCATGGTGTTTTGGTTGATGATTCGTACGCCTGTCGCTCGTTTTTTCTGTTCATCGTAGATAATTTCTGCCACAATAGAATCATGCAAAACACTCAAACGATTGGTTCGCATAGCTGCTGGAATTGCTCCCGATAATGAGCTATAATACCCTCCGTACGGACAGCCTCTTTGGCATTTATTGCGATATTGGCACGAAGCACGCCCCAAAGAAGTATGAACATCTTGCGGCTGCGTAAGATTTGCTACTCGACCAACCGTAACAGGACGATTGAATTTTTCAAACATTTTATTTTTGAAATGAGCCTCAGGAGCAAATAATGGCATTGCAGGTAAAAAATGTCCATCTGGCAATACATCTAAGCCTTCTTTTTGCCCACTTACACCCACAAATTTCTCTACGTGTGTGTACCAAGGTTCTAAATCTTCATAGCGAATAGGCCAGTCGATACCGATACCTTCTTTAGCATTCGCTTCGAAATCTTGCTTATTCCAACGATATGACTGACGCCCCCAGTGCATTGATTTGCCGCCAGTATGATAGGCACGAATCCAGTCGAAGGCACGCTTTTCTATATAAGGATTTTCTTTATCATTTGTCAGGTGATTGACTACCTCTTCACTTCCAAGACCCCAAAAACGGCTATTGGCCCAACGTTCTTCGGCAGAAAGATTAGTTGTTTTGCCTCGATGCTCAATTTCCCACGGTTGTTTCATGGCTGTGTCATAGCCTTCGATGTGCTTTATCTCATGCCCACGCTCAATCATCAAGACTTTCAGTCCTCTTTCGGTTAATTCTTTTGCAGCAAAACCACCCGACATACCCGAGCCAACAACAATGGCATCGAATGTATTATTTTTATTTGCTTTTATATTTAGATTCATGATTTTCGATTGTTTATTTTAATCTATTTACGATGTTGGTTTGATTGACGATTTAGTTAGTAAATCGTTATTCTAAAATCGTAAATCAATAAGCATAAGCTTTCTGATTTGGTTTTAGCTTGATAAGTTCAAGTTTTCCTGGAATCTGTACATATTCAAACGAAGCCTTTAAACCAGCCTCCGACGTAAAATAGCCCAAAAGTGTAAGTTCTTTGATTAATCGCCAGAAAGGAGTTGTTTTTCCTGTCACTTTTTTAGTTTCCTGTTCCAATAATTTCAAAACGCCTCTTCTTTCATCCGTATTTAATTCCAAGAACTTTACTTTCTCCATTGAAGCCAAACCTTCCAAAAAACTCTGATGCTCAGGTTCTTTATAACAATCTTTCAACATCATTTCAATAAATGCAGGTACGCCAACGTCCTTCGCTCCCACAGTATCTGTTTTTGGAATGATAAGTTCGGCAATTTCGGCAACAATTTTTTGCTGAGAATCGGTTAAGCTGAAGACCGCACCGTTGATATTGGAATTTGTAGCACTTTCCCAATTATCCATTGCCATGAGTGTAGGTGCAGAGAATGCCCCACCTAACATCAAGGCTACATTTTTTATGACTTCTCGTCTGTTCATCTTACGTATATAGAATTGAATAATTTTAAGAAACAAATATATTTATTCAATTTTATATAACTGTCATATAGGTAAATTTTATTCGTGTAAAAATTACAATTAATCGTACTTTTACTGCTCGATTCTATTTTAAAAGAACATTTCTTCATAAAAATGTATACAAACAAATTTTTATGAAGAAATGCATTAGTATTTAAAAATAAGGGGGCTTTCAAAACTCCTTCCGAAACTTCACTGGGCTTAAATTTGTATGCTTTTTGAAGAAATTATTGAAATGCGTAACCTCTGAAAACCCAAGTGCAAAAGCAATTTCAGAGACATTCCAACGGCTTTGTTTCAACATAATTTTGGCTTCTTGCAGCAGGCGTTCGGTAATGAGTTGAGATGTAGTTTTACCGCCAGTCTCTTTTACCGCTCGGTTGAGATGGTTGACGTGCACATTGAGCTGGTCGGCAAAATCTGAAGCAGTTCTTAGCTTAATTTCGGTATGATTTTCATCAATCGGAAACTGGCGTTCGAGCAATTCTGAAAACAACCAATAAATTCGCTGTGAGGCATTTATGGGCAATTGCTCTACGAGTGTCGAAGGGCGAGTTTTCATGGCGTAGTGAATCAGCTCATAAATTTGGTTGCGAATGGCATCATATTTATGAATGTATTCAGAACTGAGTTCGGTTTCGATTTTTTCGAAAATGCCAGATAAATACTCGAATTGAGTATCTTCCAATTCAAAAACGTGAGTTCCAGTTGGTTGAAAAACTTCGTACTGAATCAGATTTCCGAATTGGTTAAAAAAATTGGCATTGAAAATCACATAAAAACCCGAAACTTCGCCTTCGAGATGCTCCCATTTGTAGGGTATAAACGGATTCGAGAAAACGAGGGCTTGTTTCTCAAAAGCAAAAACTTTATCAGCATAATGAATACGGCTACTGCCTCGACAGAGCGTAACTTTAAAAAAATCACGTCGGCGATAAGGCACAGGCTTCGTGGCAGGATGTGGTAATCTGAACACATTGATATGCCCAATATCCCGACTGAGATTTTCGGGAATCCAATCGAACTTTCGTTGATAAAACTCTTCTAAGGATTCGGGGTTGTTTGTGGTCATTTCTTATAGTTTTACGTTCAAACCAATATTCCATACAATATTATCACCGGGGATATTTCCTTTAAGTTTATAAGTAAAAATCGTTGACAAATAAAAAGGCAAATTCATTTTATTGATACTAAGCATTTGGCTATAGTAGGTTCCTTGGGTTTGGTCTAAAGTTAAGTGAAATACCTGCGGAAAAAAGCCTAAATAATACTCTTTTGAAATGCCAATATGCGGAAAACGTGGTTGTAAGGAAACATAAGAACTTTTCTGAACACCGTAGTTTTTATCTAAGCCTTTTGAGCCTAAAATATGTAAGCCCAAAGCAAATTTAGGCGAATAATGCCAAACAGGCACAAACTCCGCAGCCAAGAAACGTTGAGCCACCCAACGATTTTCTGTCTTTCCATTCACTACTACTTGATTTGGTCTAACTACGTAAGAAGGGTGTGCCCCCACATGCCAGCTAAAATGTTCGGTACGCTTTGGGCGGTATCTTAGCCAAAAAATATACGACCAAGGCTCTCCGTTTAATCGCCAACGAAGTTCGGGTTCAAAGAAGATATGTTTTTTACCAACTGTTAAATTGATAATTGCAGCGGGCTTGCCAAGCATCAGGTTTGGAAAAAGTGAAACACCATTGTTGGTTACCTGAATATTAGCCGAAGCTCGTAATGGTTCAGATTTTTTGAGTGAATCATTTTTCTGAGCAAAAGCCGAAAGTGTTGATAAAAAAAGTATAAATAAAACTTTCTTAAAAAGAGGAATTGATAATTGACGATTCATTTTGCAATAATAAGTTATAAAATCTACCACAAAAGTAGTGATTTGGTAGGACTGAATTAAACTATATTCAAAGTAAAACTTACGAAAATCAAACAATGAAGGGTAAATAAAAATAGCTGAGTTTTTAAAACTCAGCTATTCATAAATCAACAATTTACCTTCATTCTAATTTAAGCGTAGTGCGTCTTGCAAAATAGAAAACGATTTTAGTTTAGCATCTAAATCAAAAATATGCGAAGCCACCATTAATTCATCAATGCCTGTCTCTTCAATAAAGGCTGAAAGGTTTGCATGAAGCGTTTCTTTACTACCATAAAATGTACAAGCAAGCATATTATTGACGGCTTGTCTTACCTCAGGAATTTGATAAACTTCGGGCAGTCTATCAGCGGGCCTCAAAGGTTTACGTTTGTTGGTGATAATGCCCACAAAAAGAGTAATAAGTGTATTTAACAGAACATTGGCTTCCTCGTCGGTATCCGCACCTAAAACATTTACGCAGGCCATTACGTAAGGTTTTTCTAAAAACTCTGAAGGTTTGAAATTATTTCGATAAATCTTAATGGCTGTTCGAAATTGTGCAGGTGCAAAATGTGAAGCAAAGGCATAGGGAAGTCCCATTTCGGCGGCTAGATAGGCACTATCGGTACTCGAACCTAATATCCAAATAGGAATATTTAAACCTTCACCCGGAAATGCCCTCACACGTGCATCACGGTTTTCTTCACTAAAATAGGCTTGTAATTGCTTTACATCTTCAGGGAAATTATGGGCAGTTTCTTGATTTCTCCGCAAAGCCATTGCAGTCAGTTGGTCGGATCCTGGAGCTCTACCTAAGCCTAAATCTATGCGATTGGGGTAAATAGTTTCTAAAGTTCCAAATTGCTCGGCAATCACCAATGGACTATGGTTGGGCAACATAATTCCGCCCGATCCAACCCGAATCGTATTGGTTTTGCCAGCCACATGGCCAATCAAAACCGATGTTGCCGAACTCGCAATATTTTCCATATTATGATGTTCGGCCATCCAAATACGTTGATAACCTAAAGTTTCTACGTACTTGGCTATTGCTACTGTATTTGAAATAGCGTTTTGGTGGGTTCCTCCTTCTACTACTGTGGCGAGTTCTAAAACTGATAATGGTATTTTTGTCATTCGGTACAATTACTTTCTAATAAAACCTTTAGCCGATTTAGAAAGTTTCTCAAAGTACTTTTTCATGTAAAAACAAAAGAGCGGTCCAATGACCGCTCCTTTATCTACTAAAATTTCTAATACTTATTTTACTCTAACAGCTTTGGCATCAAACATGCCCATTAGCTGACCTTTCAGGTTATTATCATCTACTTTTTCGAAAGGAATGTTTAAATCATAACCACTTGCCGAGAAATAGATTGTCATTTTTCCATCCGCTTCTTCCACATTAGTCATCGGATTTGCCGCCGCTGTTGGTTCTGCAGGGTTAGTCATTTCGCCTACTAACTTGCCATCTTTACGAGTAATTGTAGCGACAAATTTAGCATCACCTTGCGGAGTGCCTAAAATTGTTACCTCCCATTTGCCTACATAAAAATCAGTTACTGGAGCAGCAGCGGCAGCAGTCTGAGCAAATGTATTGAAGGAAAGACCCATTACGAAAAGAACGATGATTAAGCTTAGTTTTTTCATTTTATTTAATTTTTAAATTGTTACAAAAGTTATTGTCAGTGAGGACACTGAAAATGTTAACTATGTGTTGCCTGTGTAGACACAGGCAATGGCTACAAGAAAAATACAAAATCGTAAATTACCTCACTCTACTTCCTTTTACCTCAATCATTCCCATGAGTTTGCCTTTGATGTTATCGGCATCTTCTTTGGTGAGTTCCATATTGAGATTCATACCGTTGGCAGAGAATGATAATTTGATTTTTTCGCCATCTATTTCTTCTACTTTCTCGAAAGCTTGGCTTCCCATTTGTTGAGAAATCATTTTTCCCGAAAGCACGCCATTATTTCTTTCAATCACCATTTCAATTGAAACATCTCCTGCTGGTGTACCAATCATTTTGGTTGCCCATTTTCCTACAAAGAAATCATTGGCGGCAGAGGTTTCTACTTTCACAGGTTCTTTCAATGAGCTTTCGTAAACCATCTTAAATTCAAGACCCATCACTACCATTAGCGACCCTTCAGCTTTAGGATTCGAGAAAATCACACAAACATCTTGAGGTTTTCCATCAAGATTATTTGGTAGATTAAGAGGTACAGAAACCATTTTTGGCGTAAAGTCCATTTTATCTGAAGGTTCTAAGAAAGCCGAACGTCCGAGGAATGGTCCAGTTGGACTACCTAAACGTACTTCAACGGCTCCACCAGCTGCATTTAGCTGTGGTTTTGGAGCAGTAGCCGCCACTTGAATTTCAGAAACGCCTGTCAAATCAACTTGTTTCAAAATCATATAAGCACCTGATTTTGAAGGAATTGCCAAGTTATTTCCACCAAAAGCCATTTTGTTGATATCTACATACTCATCAAATCCGTGAGGGTCGAGTTTCGAGTTTCTCAATACAAAACTTTGCTCTGACTTCAATGCTGGTAGGCCATTTGCACCTTGGTCTTCGTAAGCTGCACGCACAATATACACACCCTTATTTTTATCAGAAGCTGGGGCTTTTGTTGTGAATGAACCTTTTACTGGCAATGAAGATTTTGGTTTTTCGTTGGCGATATTCAAGATATATTTTACCATTTCAGAGGCATCGGCCGTCGAAATTTGCGGGTGTGCCGCCATAGCAGTTTCACCCCAAACGCCACTTCCACCCGAAATAATTTTCTTAGTTAAAGTTTCGAGAGCTTTGTTATCTCCTTTATACTTTAATGAAACTTCACGATAAGCTGGCCCGATAGATTTTGAATCTTTTTTGTGGCAAGCCATACAGTCGCTACCTTCAATCAATTTCTTACCTGTGGCATACGCTGCACTTGCATCAGCCGAACGATGACCCATCGCAATCATATTTTTATCATAACCTTCTGCTAAATAATCAATATTTACAGCTACGTTTTCTGCCGAAATTCCATTATTCAATTCTCCATCTTCTTTGTCTTTTACCTTGATTTCATAATCGAATGATTTATTGGCAATGTAAAAACTCTTATTGGCTTTTGGCATATCAAGGCTCAATACTGGTGGCTCATTTCCTGCCGTAATCTCCATTGATTGCGTATTGATGCCACCTTTACCATCATCAACTGTAAGTGTTGCTTTATATACACCTGCTTTAGTAAGTGTTAGGTTGGCATCTTGTGCAGGAATTACCTTCACGAAGCCATTTTTAGAAGTAACCTTCCAAGTATATTTCAGCACATCACCATCGGCATCAGTTGTGCCTTTAGCAGTAAGTTTAAGGTTGAAAGGAATAGCTCCGCCCATTTGGTTGGCCGCCACCTGAATTTGTGGCTTACGATTTCCGCCATTGTATTCGATACGAATTAGGCGAGCATCATCATTGGCCGTAAACCAGCCACTACCGTATTCAAGCATGTATAAATCACCATTATCGGCAAATTCCATATCCATCGGATTGCTGAATTTGTAGCTTGGCATAAAACGCTCCATTGAGGCATAATTTCCATCTTTATCGAAACTTACGGCCATTATCCAACCACGCATCCACTCGTAGATAAAATGTTTACCATCATAATATTTCGGGAATGCTCTATTCGCTGTCGCAAAGTCGTCTTTATAATAAACTGGACCTGACATTGGATTACAACCACCCGCTCCAAGCAACGGAAACTCTTGACTATTCCCATAAGAATACCAAATCATCGCTCCTTTTGCTTCGGGTAATTGAATCAAACCAGTGTTGTTTGGCGAAGTATTCATCGGTTTCAGATAATCCCATTTAGCACCAGAAGTATTGGTCGCAAAATCAAATTTATTGTAAGCTTTATTATCGCCCACAAAATGAGGCCAACCATAGTTTCCAGCCGCTGAGGCTTGTCCAAACTCACAAGTTCCTGCTGCACCACGATTCGGGTCTGCTTTTGAAGCATCGGGCCCCACATCTCCCCAATATAATTTTCCAGTTCTTTTATCTACCGAAATTCTGTAAGGATTACGGTGTCCCATCGTATAAATTTCTGGGCGAGTTTTTTCCATTCCTTTCGGGAAAAGGTTTCCTTCTGGAATCGTATAAGTGCCATCTGGCTGCGGTTTAATTCTAAGAATTTTACCACGTAAATCGTTTGTATTTGCCGAAGACTTTTGTGCATCCCAAGGGCTTCTACCTGGGCGTTCATCGCTTGGGCTATAGCCATTCGAGGCGTGAGGATTAGTGTTATCTCCCGTAGAAAGAAACAAATTTCCTGATTTATCCCAATCAATCGAACCGCCCGTGTGGCAACATTCCTCACGTTGGGTTTCTACTTTTAGCATTTCTTTTTCCGACTCTAAAACCAACTCATCACCTTTCATTGTAAATCTTGAAAGAACGTTATAAGAGCCTTTTGTAGAAGAATAGAATAGATAAATCCATTGATTTTGGGCAAATTTCGGGTCTTTATTTAAGCCCAAAAGGCCATCTTCTGCTACTGATTCTTTACCTTCACGGTTGACATATTTCAAACTTACTGGAAGTTTTGCGATGGTTTTTAAGGTCTTAGTTTTGTTGTTATAAAGTCTTACTTCACCTTTTCTTTGAATGAAAAGTACACGGTCTTTATCCAAAACTGTTAATTCTACAGGCTCGTCGAGCTTTTCTTCTAAAACCACTTTTGTAAAACGATTTTCTTCTGGACGAGCCTTCGAGAAATCTAATGGTTTTGGTGTTTCACCACCTGCTGCGTATTTGATACCAGCCCAAAGATGATTTAAGAAAAGTGACTCCGAGAAAGTTTCGTCGGTGTGCCCCATTGCGGTATAAAACGAACGACCACCGTTAAATTCTTGGTACCAGCTAATGGGATGGTCGGCTCCATTTTTGCCTCCTTGATAAGATTTTTCATCAATTTTTACAACCACATTGATTTTTGGCGAAATATCTTTGAAGCTATAAAACTCATCCGAACGCTCAAACTCGTCGGGCATTCCTGCGGTTAGTTCGTTTTTTTTTGTTACATAAAACTTGCCTTTTTGCACATTGTTTGGCATTGGGTGGTCGAGAAACCATGCACCAGCCAATTGATTATACCAAGGCCAATCGTACTCGGTATCGGTGGCGGCGTGAATACCCACATAACCTCCACCTGCTTGAATGTAGCGTTCGAATGAACTTTGTTGTTCGTTATTCAAAATATCACCCGTTGTATTTAAGAAAATAACTGTGTTGAATTTCTTCAAATTTGCTTCCGTAAACAGGCTTGCATCTTCGGTAAAACTCACGCCAAAGCCTTTTTCTTTAGCCATTTTGTCTAAGGCTTTTTTGCCCGCCTCAATAGACTGATGCCTGAACGCCGCCGTTTTGCTAAAAACCAACACATTGATTTTGGTTTGTGCAAACGCAGTACTGACAAATAACAGCATAAATACTGTTTTGAGAAATAATTTATTCATATTTGTACTTGATTTTTTGAACGCTGATGACACGGATGTTCCAACGCTGATTTCTACGGATTTTTAATAAAATTCTTTCTATTATTTTCAAATATTTTACTTCTAAATTCGGGTTTCTTGCCAAAATTCAACAATAAACCAACTTCCATATTAGTAGCTTTTAGGTAGTTTATTAATTGATATTCAAAATCTTCTACAATACATTCTGCGGCTTTCAACTCTAATATCACTTTTTCATTGACAATCAAATCTGCATAATACTCACCAACTTCGATACCCTTATAATTTACTTTAATTTGTTTTTGTGCCTCTACATAAAAACCACGTGATTTAAGTTCTAAATACATTGAATTTTGATATACTTTTTCTAAAAATCCATATCCCAGTTCGTTATAAACATCGAAATACACTTTCAAAATTGAATCCGTCAAAGTTTTGTGTAAAAGCTCCATTTAATTCTATTTTTAAAATCCGTAAAAATCAGCGTTTCCGCAGGAATCTGCGTCATCAGCGTTCCAACAATTCTACTCCATATAATTCAAATCCTTATGAAATGTTTCTTCTAAATTGCTAAGCCCCCAAAAAGCTAATAAAATAGCCACTACTCCTACTGCCATTGCCGAATTTACTGTACCGATATACGGATTCAAAAACTCAAAAAGTAATGTTTGCGGAATAACCGTTGCACGGAGGATATTTAATGAAGAAGTCGTAACGGTAGCTCTGATGTTTGTGCCATATTGCTCGGCAGCAAGCGTAAGCAAAACAATCGAATAACCTACGCAAAAGCCCAAGAATAAAATCAAGGCTTTGTAAATGAAGGCAGATTGATTACCCACTACAAAAAACACAATAGCAGCTAAGGCATAAAGTGATAAATATAGGCGAATGGCTTTTTTACGACTTTGGAAATATTGACTTACGAAACCACCCGTTAAATCCCCGAAGGTTAGTCCCAAAAAGTAATAAATGACCACCTCTGAAACAGTCGGAGCTTGCGTCATTCCCCAAGCCTTGGCAATTTCGGGCGTGAAAGTCATGACTACTCCGTTGACATACCAAACAGGAAAGCCCAAGACACAAATACTGATGTATTTTTTGATATAATCTTTGTTTTTGAAAAGCAATCGCAAATCGCCTCTATTGCTGGTTTTTCCTTTCATTTCATTGAAAAGTCCAGATTCCAGTACACCTAAACGAAGAATCAAGAGAACAAAACCTAAACCTCCACCTAATTGATAAGTAAATTGCCAAGAATATTTACCTCCGATGAATGCTCCGAAAATTGCCCCTAACATTCCACAACCACCGATAATTGCAGGGCCAATTCCTCTAAATTTTTGAGGCATTTGTTCGGTTACGAGCGTGATGGCGGCTCCTAATTCACCAGCTAAACCAATTCCCGCCAAAAATCTTAATAACAAGTAGATTTCAAAATTGGGAGCATAAGCATTAGCAAAAGTGGCAGTTGAATACAAAATAATTGAGCCAAAAAGAACAGATAATCGACCCATTTTATCTCCGATAATTCCCCAAATAAAACCTCCGAGAAGCATACCTGCCATCTGTATATTGATAAGCCAAACTCCTTTGGAAAGCAAATCAGCTTCGGCTACACCCATAGCCAAAAGACTGGGTTTTCTGACGACGCTCAAAATCATGATGTCGTATAAATCAACAAAAAAGCCCAAAGCTGAGGCAATAATGGCTAACCAGATATGTCTTTTCACGTCTTATTAGTGATTGAGTGAATAATAGAATTAATCAATATTTTTAATTTCTCAAACTCGGCAAACCAACTCCTGCTGCATCGAAACCACCATCGGCACAAAGAATTTGCCCGTTAATATAGCTTGCTTGCTCGCTACACAAGAAATAAACGGCATTCGAGATTTCTTCGGTTGTACCATAGCGAGCCAACGGAATCGCATCAGCATAAGAGGTACGAATATCAGCACTATGTACTAATTTGGCCATTTCTGTTTCTACTGGGCCTGGGGCAACTGCATTGGCACGCACACCCAAATTGCCATATTCAACCGCTTGTTGTTTGGTTAGGTGCATAATGGCCGCTTTGCTTGTACCATAAGCAATACGTAAGGTACTGGCACGAACGCCCGAAATACTGGCAATATTCACGATACTCCCTTTTCCTGCAACCAATGCAGCTAAACAAGCCTGACTACAAAGAAACGTACCGTTTAGATTTGTACCCATTACGGCACTCCAATCATCAAAACTAACTTCTTGGGCGGGTTTAAAAATGGCAATTCCTGCATTATTGACAAGGGCATGAACCTTCGAAAATTGAGCCGTAATTTGTGCAAATGTTTCGCTAACTGACTGATGATTAGACACATCGCAGTTGAAAAATGAAAAGCCTTCTTGACCTTTTAAATTTTCTCCACATTTGGCTAATTCAGCTGCATCTATGTCGAGAATCAAGGCATGATAGCCTTCTTTGTTGAATCTTTTGGCTATTTCTAAACCGATTCCACGGGCGGCACCTGTTATTACGGCTGTTTTTTTCATATTTTGTTTGTTTATTATTTTTCGATTGCAGAGACAGGGCATGCCCTGTCTCTACGACAACGATAATTATTTGAACGTCCAAACAATGGCATTTTCAATCAATTTTACAAAATTTGGGTCTGTCCAAACCGATTCATCATGGCCCATCGAAGTATAGAATGTTTTACCTTTTCCGATTTGCTTACACCAGGCTACTGGGTGGTCTTTTCCCATTCCGAAATTTTTATCACTTGCCAAAATAGGTACATTCCCATTCGGAATGATAGTTTCGCCATTAATTGTATATAAGATTTTAAAGCCCTTTTTGCGTGGATTTTCAAAAAATACATACCATTCATCGGTATGGCTCCAAGGCTGTGGAATCTGAGCAGTTATCGAACTGTCGGCTTGAGCATCAACCAAAACATCTGTTTTTTGAAACTGCGGTTTGAGTGGATGGTGCGAAAATTCAGCTCCAAGTAAGTTTTTTACATACCAAGACCATTCGTGCGAATTATCACCCGCACCATGAATTCCAATTAGATTTCCGCCATTTTCTACGTATTGCTCTAAAGCTTTTTGTTGCTCATCATTCAAAACTCTACCCGTTGAATTATTAAAAATAACAGTCTTGAATTTTGATAATTGTTCGGCATTAAATACGCCACCTTCTTCAGTTTCGTAAAGAAACCAGCCATTTTTCTTGGCCAAATCGGCAATGATTGGTTTTGAGGCATCAATTGAGCCACTGTGACGAAATCCGGTTGTTTTTGAAAATAGCAAGATTGCTGGCCTGTCGTTAGGGAAATCAATTTTAGGAGTTTCTGTCTCATAAGAAACGGGGAAACCGTGTTTTACTTTATAAACAAATACGGCCATAGCACCACCTAACAGGACGATGAGTCCTAAAACAGACCACAGGAGAATCTTAATGAGCTTTCTCATACTAACAGGCTGATATAGAAGTGAAAAATTATTTCTGAGACAAATGTATAAATAAAAATAATATTGTCTGAAAAATAGACAATATTATTTTTTTATATTGTATCTTTGAATAGTAATATTTTACAAGCGGTTTATTTTAAGGATTAAACTTATCCTTACGAATCATAAAGCACACCATCATGAAACTTTTTGACGAACATAATTTTATTCAGCAACTATCAATAGATTGTGTGATTTTTGGGTATAAAGAGAAAGAGTTAAAAGTATTGATTTCAAAGGTAAAAGTCGAACTTGATATATATACTTTGCCCGGTGGTTTTATTAAGCAAGAAGAAAGTATTGACGAAGCAGCCAAGCGTATTTTAGAAGAAAGAACTGGACTTAAAGATATTTTTTTGGAACAATACAGAGTTTTTGGTGAGCCTTTCCGCATTAATCACGAAATTTTTGAGAATATCAATAGTTTGAAAAAAGAATGGCTCGAACAAGGTGTTTTGGATGAGAATGATATTAAATGGCTATCAAAAAGATTTGTTTCCATTGGCTATTATGCATTAGTTGATATCAATAAAGTGAGTCCGCAGAAAGGTTTATTTGATGAGTCTGTTGACTGGTATAATGTAAAAGAATTGCCGTCCATGATTATGGATCATAATAAAATGGTTCAATTTGCCCTCGAAACGCTTAGATTATTCCTTGACCAAAAACTAATCGGCTTTAATCTTTTGCCCGAAACTTTTACCATTCGTGAAGTGCAAGAACTCTACGAGGCCGTTTATGACAAGCCTTTTGCCAGAAATAATTTCCAAAAGAAAATCTTAGATTTGGATGTACTCGAACGATTAGAAAAGAAATTTACAGGTGCAGCCAATAAAGCTCCCTATTTGTATAGATTTCGGAACTGAATTTGAATCAAATTCAGTTCCGAAATAGTATGTCAATAATTCACCATGGCATTTTTCACTTTTCGTGGGAGCCAAACTTGCATTTGTCCACTTCCACGATTACACCAAGTATAATACGGAATCGCAGTGATACGCTTCTTCACAGGCTTAAAGCCTAAACCATCTGGTGTTGGTTTGAAGGTCGTCGCATCGGTCTGAATTGCAATGATTGGCTCGCTAAGAACTTGTTGCGAAACTTCGGTAAATTTGGCATTATCTGGCACAATAAAATCCCATGCTTTACCTTCATTATCAATGCCTTCTACACAATACACCAAGGGGCCACGTTGTAGAGCCATTCTATCGTTATCTTGTTTCAGTTCATTTCGTGCCACTATTTTTCTCACATCCATTGGCAATTCAAAACTCACAATATCCCCTGCCGACCACTCTCTGTCAATGATAGCATAGCCATTTTCGATCTTATAATCAATCTTTCTTCCATTGACCATCATGGCGATATTTGCCGCATAATTACCTAAGTAATGGTATAAATTGCCCGCAACTGGCTCATTGGTTGTCCAACTCGGAATTCTTACGTGCAGCGTATATTTTGTTTTTGTACTCGGATTCATCGAAATTTTCACTTTTCCATTGAGCGGATAATTGGTTTCGATACTTGTTAGAATTTCAGTATTTCCCAGCTTGATATTCGTATTGCTTCCTACAAAAAGATTTACCCAAATACCATTCTCAGATTTTCCGTAGATATAATCGCCCAAAGAGGCAACCAAACGAGCAATATTCGATGGGCAACAAGCAGTTCCGAACCATTCACGGCGAGCATGACGCCCAATGGAAGCCAGAGGATTACCATAGAAAAAGCGGTCGCCACTAAGCGAGAGCCCATCTAAAGCTCCGTTGTAGAGACTTCTTTCCAAAACATCAATGTATTTACTTTCGCCCGTGAGTGCATTCATTCGCTGATTCCAGAAAACCATTCCTACCGAAGCACAGGTTTCGCAGTAGGCATTCTCATTAGGCAAATCAAAATCTTGACTGAATCCTTCATTACTACCAGACGAGCCAATGCCACCCGTGATGTACATATTACGGTGTACCACATCTTCCCAAACTGTTTTCATGGCGTTCATATAACCTGTATCACCCGTATTTACCGCCACGTCGGCTGCACCTGTGTATAAATACATCGCACGCACGGCATGACCCGTAATTTCTTTTTGGTCTTTTACAGGAATTGCATCTTGGCAATAGGCGGGGTCTTTCCAATCATCCCAAATTACGCCTTTGCCATTTCCTCTGCCTCGTTGATTAAGAAACCACTCCGAAAGCTTTAGATAACGCTCATCTTTAGTCGTACGGTAGAGTTTTACAAGAGCCAATTCTATTTCTTGATGCCCCGAAACCCATGGACGGTTGGCAAGACGGAAAGTTTCGTCAATGTGATTAGCAAAGCGAATAGCCACATCGAGTAATTTGCGTTTGCCAGTAGTATTATAATAAGCCACCGCTGCTTCGATAAGATGACCAGCACAATAGTCTTCGTGCTTTTCCATATCAGTCCAGCGGTTTTGCAGGCCATTGAGCGTATAATAGGTATTCAAATAACCATCGGGCAATTGGGCTGCCGCAATTTTATCAATCCATTCATCGGTTTTCTTTTCGAGTTCAGCGTCGGGATGATTTTTTAGCGAATAGGCCATCGCCTCAATAGCCTTATAGACATCTGAGTCGTCGAAATAAATACCTTCGTGTTTTTCACCTAATTTACGAGCTACCTTCTCAAAATTTCTGATACGAGGTGTTTTTACTTCAGTTTGCACAATACAGGCTTGCAGCGTAGTGGTAGCTACCTTATCCATTTTGGGTTTCCAAAAAGCATCAGTAATGGAAACCTCTGAAAATTTGACTGGCTCTATTTTTCGGAGATTTTGGGCAAAAGATTGACCCCACAAAAGACCCAAGAAGAGTATTTTTGGTAAGTTTGTCATAGTTTTGGTTGAATATGTCGTAAATTCCTTAGCTAATAATTATAAAAATATCAGCCAAAGAATATACAATAATAGGGTAATTCAGCCAAAACACCATGATTTAGCAGAAATAATAGAAAATACCTTTGCTTGATTAGGTTTAAAGCCTTACTTATTCAGATATTAAAAGAATATGTATGAGTTCGGGCGTGATTATGAGGTTGAAATAGAGAAAAAAAATATCTTTCAAATCATAAAGACTTTATATATTCCTTTTACAATTTAAGTAAAAATATCATTGATAAAATCCATACATTTTCAGAATATCGTAGCCGAATCTTAGAATTAAGCCAAAAACTACTACTAAAAATAAAACCCGTATGAAGCCATTACCTCTAAGCAAGGCCATTCGGCTTCCTACAAATGAACCAGCCATATTGCAAACCATCATTGGTAAAGCTACCCCAAAAACAACATATCCTTTGGCCACGAAAAAGATAAGTGAGCATATATCAGCCACAACATTTACTACTTTAGAAATGGCCGAAGCTGTAAGAAAATTGTATCCGACAATACTTACAAAACCAAAAACCAACAAACTACCAGTTCCGGGTCCAACAAAACCATTGTAGAAACCTGTTGTCATACCTATTAATAAACCATAAATCGGAATTTTACTTAGTTCAAATTTATGGCGGTCATGTTGGCCTAAATCTTTCTTTCGGTAGGTATAAATCGCAATAAGTGTCATTAAAATCAGAATCGTTGGCTTTAAAATTTTCTCGCTCATGTGGCTCGAAATCAATGCTCCTGAATACGACATCACGCCTGCCCCTACTCCAGCAAAAAGTACCGTTTTTAGTGGTATTTTTACTTTTTTAGAATACTGATAACCAGCAACGGCCGTTCCCATAAAAGAAGCGAAACGATTAGTACCGATAATCTGTGGCACAGAATAATGCGGGAATAAAATAAATAAAGCAGGTGCTTGCACAAGCCCTCCACCGCCAACTATCGAATCAATAAAACCAGCTACAAATGCAGCTAAACAGGCAAAAAATGTAATAATTGTCAAAACTTAAGAATTATAAAATTATCAAAGTGCTTTTTGTTTTTTGATGCGTTTCGGATTATACCATAACCAAAACCCACTAAAAGAAAGCAAAATTAAACCTAAAGCTAGAATTGTTGTATAAAAGAGTTTAATTTCATCGTTTGGTGTTTTAATAAAAAAATCAAGAATTGAACCATCATGAATTTTTTCAATAATATCTGATTTTCTAGTAGCTATCGAAACCACCTTTCCTGTGGCACAATCAACCTGTAACTCAGTGAAGTTTTGAATGAAAACAATTTTAGCAACTCCTTTTTGTGGACGAACATCAATTCTATCTATTTCAGTCGAAAGCCCTAAACTATCTTTAGCAAACCGTTGTGCTGATGCTTGAATAGAATCGAGCGAAACCCATGCTTTTACTTCTACATTCGACCCCATTTTTGTACTTGGCAATAAGCCAATATTCTTTTTCCAACCTAAAAGCAAACCCGTGAATCCAATTAAAAACATGAATACAAACAAGGGTATTGAAATCCATTTATGAATTTTTCGATAAAATCGGGTGGATTGAGCTATTTTTTCTGTTTTGGCAGACACTATTTATCAAATATTTATTTTAAATCTTTTCAATTCTAACATTCACATTATTGAAAGCGGCATTGCCAGTAAGTTCATCAATAACCAATTCATCGGTTAAGTCATTGATACTTACACCCGCATATTTTTCGGCCACATCTAACTTTACGCCCTTTCTTGCATGTCCATAGCCGTGTGGCATGCTCACTACTCCACGCATCATTTGGTCGGTTATTTCTACTGGAATTTCTACGCTACCTACTCGCGAACTTACCTTCACGATAGCCTGATTTTCTATATTTAATCTTTTAGCATCTTCAGTATGTATCATTAACGTACAGCGATTGCGTCCTTTTACCAACCTTTCTGAATTATGCATCCAAGAATTATTATCTCTTAAATGCCTTCTTCCAATGAGCGTAAAATCGAAGCCTTCACCCGAACCTGTCTGTAAAAGCTGTTGACTCAGTCGCTCAATGTCTTTCACTAAAATTGCGGGAGCAGCATTAATTCGCTTATTTTCGGTAAGTAATCTATTTGGCAAACAACTTTTGAGTGGCCCCAAATCTATTCCATGAGGATTTGCCCGAAGCTTTTCTAAAGACAGTCCGTAAGGACCAAATTGTAGCCCTAAATCTAGTTTTTGTTCTGGTGGTTCTGCCATGAATCCTTCATTACTTGAGGTATGATGAGCCATTCTATAGGCCAATTCTTGGTAAATTTCCCAATCATATTTTGCACCTTTAGCCTTCGAAAAAAGTGCTTCCGAGAATTTAGCAGTATTCCGCACAGCTAAAACGTGGAACGTCATATCGTAGTGTGGAACTTCTAGCCCAGTAGCAGGAGGCAGAATAATATCGGCGTGGCGAGTTGTTTCATTGATGTAAATATCAATTGCCACCATGAATTCTAATGATTCAAGGGCTTCGTCGAGCTTTCCACCATTAGGTGTAGATAAAACAGGATTTCCACAACTTGTTATTAAACACTTGATTTGTCCTTCTCCTTCAGTAAGGATTTCCTCTGAAAGCGTCGCTACTGGCAATTCACCCAAAAATTCGGGTAATTTTCTAACCCTACTTTGCCAACGGTTAAAACGATTATCGGTTTTTGCTCTTGCCAGAAAATCGACGGCTGGAGCAGTAAACATTGCTCCGCCTATTTTATCCAAATTTCCTGTTAATAAATTAATGGCATTAATGAGCCATTGTGCAATACTTCCAAAAGTTTGCACCGAAACCCCTACTCTACCATAGCAAACTGCGGTTTTTGCTTGCGTGAAATCTAGCGTCAATTGGCGAATATTTTCAGCAGAAATACCCGTTTGGCGTTCAACTCTTTCGGGAGTAAAATCGCTTGATATTTCCCTTAATAAGTCAATATTATCTGTAAATTCAGCTAAATGCTCTAATTTCACTAAATTCTCCGCAAAAATTATATGAATCATTGCTAGAAGCAAAAGAGCATCAGCTCCGGGGCGAATGAAGAAGTGCTGGTCGGCCTTGGCCGCAGTTTCGGTAAAGCGTGGGTCAACCACAACTACTTTTCCTCCTCTTTTCTGAATAGCTTTCAAGCGATTAGCTACATCAGGCACCGACATAATACTTCCATTTGATGCAATCGGATTTCCACCAATGATTAACATAAAATCTGTAAAATCAATATCTGGAATGGGCATGAGCATCGGATGCCCAAACATCTGCCAAGCAGCAAAATGATGCGGAAGTTGGTCGGCCGAGGTGGCCGAAAACATATTTTTTGTTCGCAAAGACTTGGCAAATAATGGCGAATTCATTGTTGTGCCTAAATTATGAATCGAGGGATTACCCTGATACATAGCTACAGCATTATTGCCACATTTTGCTTGAATTTGCTTGATTTTCTCAATAACTTCTTCAAAAGCTTCTTCCCAAGAAATTTGTTGCCAGCCCTCTGGGGTTCGTTTTACTGGATATTTTAGTCGGTTTGGGTCTTCATATATATCTTTCAAAGCAACTGCTTTCGGACAAATATGCCCTCTACTGAATGAGTCATTTTTATCGCCCTCTATCTTGCTCACAACTCCATCAGTTACTGTTATTTCAAGGCCGCACATGGCCTCACAGAGATTACATGTACGGAAGTGCGTTAAGTTTTTCATTATAGGTTTGTTAGTGTTGAATAGTTTTCTCAAACTTAACTACTTCTTCCGTGTATCAAGGCCATAACCTTTCAAAATACCGCGAGCTAAGGCCGTTTTATGAACTTCATCAGCCCCATCATAAATACGTGCCCCTCTCTCATGAGCGTACCAATAAGATAATAAAATATCATTCGTAATACCCAATGCTCCGTGAGTTTGAATGGCACGGTCGATTACACGAAGCATCATGTTGGCAGTGAAAAATTTTATCATCGAAATTTCATCACGTACAGCCGCAGCACCTTTTTCATCTATATTTTTGGCCGTACGAAGTACTAATAATCGTGCAGCATCAATTTCTGCTCTACTTTCAGCAATAAAGCCTTGGATAAATTGCATCTCACCTAGCATCACACCTTCAGCCATTTCTCTTGAAGCGGCATATCGGCACATTAAATCGAAACTACGCTCGGCAATGCCAATGAATCGCATACAATGATGAATACGTCCGGGTCCGAGGCGTTCTTGTGCAAGTAAGAATCCACTTCCTTCTACTCCAATTAAATTAGCTTGAGGTACACGCACATTATCGTAGATTACTTCCGCATGGCTAGCCCAGCTATCGCCTACGTGCCCCATTATTGGGATATTTCGTACAAACTTAAAACCTGGGGTATCGAGTGGCACTAAAATCTGACTTGCCCTTTTATGCGGTGCTGCTTCAGGATTAGTTACAGCCATCACAACAGCAAAAGCTGCTCCATCGGCTGAAGAAGTAAACCATTTATGGCCATTAATTATATAATCATCGCCATCTTTTACAGCCATAGTTCCCATACGAGTTGGATTTGACCCTGCAAATTCTGGTTCAGTCATCGAAAAACAACTTCTGATTTCCCCATTCATCAAGGGCTTCAAATATTTATCTTTTAAATGCTTAGGAGCATATTTGTGCATTAGTTCGGTATTGCCAATATCAGGAGCTTGTGTATTAAATACAAAATGCCCAAAAGGCGAACTTGCCAACACTTCACTAATCTGCCCAAACTCACAGAGACTCAGACCCAAACCACCATCTTCTTCGGGTAAGTGTAGCCCCCAAAGTCCTGCTTTTTTTACTAATACTCTTTTTTCGTGTAGCAGTGGCTCTATGTGCGAAAAATTATGTTGAAGATTTTCGGTTGTTTCAAGTGGATAAAGCTCTGTTTCTACGAATGATTTAATCTTTGGTAAGAGTTCTTTAAGTTTCTCGGTAACAAATAGGGTTTCCATACTTATTGGTTTTTATTGTTGATTCCATAAATTATGACTTAAAGTTAGTTTTACATTCCTGATGGCACAATATTTTATCACATTTCTTAAAAAATAGTTTAGATTTGGCGTTATCTATCATACAAGATTTTCGTACATTGCTATAAAACCCCATTTTGATAAGCTTTTTTTAATGATTAATCGTCTATTTTTTATTGGTCTTTGTTTAGTGCAAGTTGCTTTCCAAGAAGTATTTGCCTCCGATTCGTTGGTTGTGCATCAGATAAAAGTTATTGGTAATCTTCGAACCAAAGAAAAAATAATTTTTAGGGATATGGCCATCAAACAAGGAGATAAATTAGTCAAGGATAAATTAAGCGAAGCACTTGAAGCCGACCGGAAAAAGATTATTAATACCAATTTGTTTGTTACGGTCAAATTAACCTCGCAAGAATTCGAAGATAATCAAGTAGATATAACAGTAGAAGTAAAAGAACGACTTTACTTAGTTGTTTTACCTGTTTTTTATTTAGCTGACCGTAATCTCAATGAATGGTGGTATGAGCGAAACCGAGATTTTAGGCGAACTATTTATGGCATTTATGCCCGACATGCGAATCTTACAGGCAATAATGACCAACTAAAAATCAGAGCTGAAGTTGGGTTTATTCCAAATTTCGAAATTGCGTATAGTACTCCTTATCTTGATAAATCCCTACAAACAACGTTTTCTCTAGGAGCTTTTTATGCCATTAACAAAACAATGGTTTACAGAACTTGGCAAGATAAATTTCAGTTTCTCGAAAGTGAAAATCGGCAACGAGAACGCCTAAATTTCTATGCAGTTTTATCTCGTAGAACAGGCTTTTTTCAAAATCAATATTTACAACTAACTTATAATCATACCCAAATTGGGGATACTATTGCCAGATTGAACCCCAACTATTTTTTAAATGGGCGAACACTGCAAAAGTATTTTCTAATCAGTTATTCTTATATTTTCGACCGTCGAGATAATCGACAATATGCTCTGAAAGGATATAGATTTAGTTTTGATGCTATTAAATATGGTATCTCGGCCAAAGATGATGTAAATATGTTGAGTTTCAGCGGAACGGCAAGCCAATACATTCAAATTCACAAAAACTTTTTTGCGAATTATAGTATTAGAGCAAAAGTCTCATTTCCACAAAGACAACCATTTTTACAAACCCAAGGATTAGGCTATCGGAATGATTTGGTTAGAGGATATGAACTTTACGTAATTGATGGCCAGAGTTACGGACTCCTTAAAACGAATGCTAAGTATCGCATGTTAGATAAAGTTTTTGATTTGAGTCGTTACCTAAAAGTAAAGCAGTTTAATACATTACCCGTTGCGGCTTACATAAATACCTTTTTTGATGTGGGTTATGTAAAAAATAAATTTCCCGAATTAAATAATACTAAATTTGCAAATCAATGGTTAGTTGGTGGTGGTGTCGGCCTTGATGTAGTAACCTGGTATAATGTAGTTGGCAGACTCAACTACTCTTTAAATCAAGCAGGTGAACGAAGATTATTTTTTAATTTATCTAGAGAATTCTGATACGACTTACCAAAAAACCATTTTACATTGTGTATATTTCACCAAATAAATTTATGAAAGCCCATTGTTTAGTTCTACTTTTGTTAGCTGTTGAATGTAGTAACCCAAAAAAAACAGAGACCTTGGAAGTTTTAAATCCTCCATCCGACCAAGTTATTGAAATAAATAACTCGCAGAAACTACTACAAACAATCATGGGTACAGGCGAAGGTATAGTTAGAGGTATCCAGTTTGGCGATGCTATTGCAGACGTTAAAAAGAAAGAAAAAGCTGAGTTATTTGAAGAAGATGAGACGCATGTTGGATATTCTTTTGATACTCCAAACCTTGAAACAATTGATATACTCTACCAAAAAGATAAGAATAATCGTGTATCTGGTATTGAATTAGACATTTACATGAATACTGATACCTCCAATGATAGTTTGAAAAATGAAATGGTAAAGCAATTTACCAGTCTCTATGGGCAACCTTTACCCAATGGTAAGCTACAAACTTGGGCCTTAAAACCCAACGGAAAGGTAAGTATCAAAGTAATTAAAAATAACTTAGATAGAGGTTTAGAAGTTAGATTTACGCAATCTTCAAAGCCACTCCAATAAAAAGAAAGTTTATTGATATAAAAGCTCAAAAAAGTCTAAATAGATTTTTTGAGCTTTTTTTGTTTATAAGTCAATGAGAATCACTAATATTATGCTCTTAAACAACTAAATTTGGCATAAAACTTGAAGAAATTTAGTAAAAGTGCTTTTCAAAATTAGTACAACAAACCCAACCACGTATTATGAAAACTAAAGTTAAACTTACGCTTTGCGTTATGTTGCTAGGGTATTTAATGCTCTGTAGTTGCGAAGGGCCGCAAGGACCACAAGGTGCTCAAGGTCAACCTGGAATACAAGGCCCCAAAGGAGATACCGGAGCTGCTGGGCCACAAGGGGCAACCGGACCGCAAGGACCAGCTGGCCCACAAGGAGCAACTGGCCCACAAGGGCCAACTGGGGCTCAAGGGCCGGCAGGAGCACAGGGAGCAACCGGACCGCAAGGACCAGCTGGCCCACAAGGAGCAACTGGCCCACAAGGGGCTCAAGGAGAACCTGGCACTGCCAATGTAATCTATTCTGATTGGTCAACACCAACTTCATCAGATTGGCAAAAACTCACGGAGAAGAATTACATATTTGGCATCACAGAAGCCAAAATTACACAAGATATTATTGATAAAGGTGTGGTATTGGCCTACTGCAGACAAGTGGCGAACGGTCCAGCCTATTTACTTCCACTAATGCTCCAAACTGGTTCTGGACTAACAAACTACAATGTTTCGGCCGCAATAGGGAAGGTAAACATTACGTTTGTAGAGTTATTGGATATTCAAGGAAAACCTGCCACAGGCTTACAATTTCGATATGTAATTATTCCAGGCGGGATAAAATCAAGAGCAAATCTTGATTACTCTAATTTTGAAGAAGTTGCCAAAGCTTTTGGCATTCCAAAATAATTATGCTTCTCATTTCTACATTTACGTAGATGATTTAGTGTAAAATTTAAATTTGTCAGGGAAATAATTGAAGAAAGACACCAAATGGGTGTCTTTCTTGTTTAGTTTTTTTATATCTGATAATATTATCCAAAAACTAACAAAACCATTGAAATAAAGCATTTTAGACATCAACTTCATGCGGCTTTCTTTTTCTACCCAAAGTCATCATGGCTACACCCGCTAAAATTATCGCCGAAGCTAACATTGAGCGAGAGGTGAGTCGCTCATTAATAAAAATCCACCCTAAAAAAATAGCAACAACCGGATTTACGTACGCATAAGTAGCTGTAAGTTGTGGAGGAGCATTATTTATCAACCAAACATAAGCAGTATAACCTACGTAAGAACCTATCAAAATCAAATATACCATCGCCCAAAATGTACTATTACTCATATTGAGCAATGAGTGAATTTGGTCTTTTTCAAAAATAATGCTCATGGTCAGGGAAAAACATCCACCCACTACCATCTGAATAGCGGTTGACTGAAGTGACTTTGGCAAAACCAAATAAGGTGATTTAAGCGAACCAAACGCCCAAGCAATCGAACCTAAAAAAACAATAAATGCAGGAAAAAGAGCTACCTCTCTCTGTCCAATTTGCTGGGTAGGATTCAACAAAACAGCCATTCCAACCAAACCTAAAACCAGACCAATAGTACCAATAAATGATGGTTTCTCATTACTAAAGAATAAGAAATCGAGTAGAATCATCCAAGCAGGCAATGTGGCAACTAATAAAGCCACCAAACCCGAAGGCATTAATAAAAGAGCATATGCAACGGCACAATTACCCACCCCACTGAGCAACACACCTATCAAAGCGGCATTACGTGCTTGTTGAAGCGTAGGCAAACCTTGTCCACGAAGTAATGTAAAAAGAAAGAGTAAAGAACCTCCAAGCAAAAATCTTGTACAAGAAATCAACAAAGGAGGTAGCGAATCTAGGGCAAATTTTACACCCAAATAAGTCGAACCCCACACGATGTACACAATTCCTAAGGCTATGAGTATTTTTGTTTTCTGCGACATTAAAGTTTTAAGTTTAAAGAAAAAAAATTACCATTTCGCCAATAAAATTGGCAAAATGGTATCGTAAAGGTTTTTTGGGAAATTTATTTTACACAGGTCGGGCAAGTACCTTGCACCAACATATTAACTTCTGTTCGTTTATAGCCATCTGGCAAATGAATCATCGGAATATGCACACTTTCTATACATGTAGTATTTCCACAAACAATACATTTAAAATGCACGTGGTCATGATGATGTTTCTCGTGGCTACACTCCGTAACCCTGCAAAGAGCGTACTTGGTTCCACCTTCATCATCAAGCACCTTATGTACTATTCCTTTCTCTACAAATGTCTTTAATGTGCGGTAAATAGTCACACGGTCGAAACGCTGTCCAAACATCGCTTCCAAATCACCATGCGAAAGTGCATAATTATTGCTCTGAAACGATTGTAGAATATCAGCTCGACAACCAGTGTGCCGTAAATCATACTCTTTAAGTGTATCTTTCGCAGGATTCATATTTATAAGGTAGCCCTCCGACTACATTTATTCTACGAGCAAATTTACATTATCAAACTGTAATTTCACTAAGTTTGCGTAAATTCCTTCTTCTTTCAAAATCAAATCTTCGTGTTTGCCTGCTTCGGCAATTCCACCATCTTTCAATACATAAATCATATCTACATTACGAATTGTGGCTAATCTATGAGCGATAATAATGGTTGTTCGGCCTTTCATTAATTCATCTAAGGCATCTTGCACTAATTTCTCCGATTCTGAATCTAAAGCACTTGTGGCTTCATCGAGTATCAATATCGAAGGGTCTTTCAAGATGGCTCGAGCAATGGCCACACGCTGACGCTGCCCACCTGAAAGTTTTACACCCCGCTCACCCACAATGGTTTCGAATTTTTCTGGGAAAACATCAATAAATTCTAAGGCATTGGCTTTTCGTGCCGCCTCCATTACCTCTTCTTTAGTTGCATCAGGTTTACCATAAGCAATATTTTCGAAGATTGTACCACCAAATAGCATTACTTCTTGAGGCACAATAGCAATATTGCTACGGAGTTCGGTCACATCCTGACTAGCAATATCTACACCATCAATACTAATTTTACCTTTATTGATTGGATAAAGTTTCATCAGTAATTGTACAATGGTTGATTTTCCAGCTCCACTATGCCCAACTAATGCTACTTTTTCGCCAGCTTTTACATTCAATGAAAGTTCTTTTAGCACCGTCACATCTGTGCGTGATGGATAAGCAAAACCTACTTTATCGAACTGAATATCGCCCTTTGCCTTTTTGAAGTTAAGCTTACGAGCCACATCTACTTCTGATGTTTCATCTAAAATTTCTAATACTCGTTCAGAAGCCCCAATTGTCCGCTGAATCTGGGCGTACATATCACCCAAACCACCCACAGAACCTCCAATAAAACCAGTGTAGAGAATAAAAGTAAATAAATCTTGAAAAGCTAATTCACCTGATAATACCAAATTTCCACCATACCAAACCACGCCGACAACCCCACCGAAAAGCACCAAAATAATAAATGAAATAAAACCACCTCTAAAAGTAGCCGCTTTGAGGGCATAATCAACCACACGTTGAATAGATAAACCATAGCGATTTACTTCCAAACGTTCATTGGTAAACGCCTTTACAACATTTACTGATTGTAAGGTTTCTTCAACAATGATATTGGTTTTGGCCAACTCATCTTGCACTTTTCTTGAATTCTTTCTAATAAATCGCCCAAAAACTATTGCTGCTACTACTAATAACGGGAATGTAGAAAGCATAAAGAGGGTAAGCTTACCCGAGAGCATTGTGATGAGCAATATTCCACCTACCAATGTAAAAATTTGGCGGAATAACTCGGCCAAGGTGATAGATAATACATCTTGTAGTTGCGAAACATCGGATGTAATGCGGCTCATGAGTTCGCCTACACGACTTTTCTCAAAAAACGAAACTGGCAAAGTAATAATTTTTGTATAAAGCTCACGGCGTAAATCACGCATCGAACGCTCAGAAACCCTCGTAAAAGTATAAACTCTTAAAAATGAAAAGCCTGCTTGCAAAAATAATAAGCCTATAAAAAGGAAGGTAACTTCATTAAGTGTAAGTCGATGTGCAGATGACCCAATCAGACTTTGAAACTTCTGCATGGCCATATTATTGCCCATCATATTCGAGGAATTCATTGCCGCTGCACCCTGCCCTTGAGGCGAAACTATTGCTCCTACCATTTGCCCCATCAAGAGCGGAATACTCATTGATGTAATTTGTGATAATATTAAGAAAACAAAACCTATCGCAAAAGTGCCTTTATAAGGCAATGTGAACCGATATATTTTGAGAGCTTTTGTAAAACCCTCTTTGGTTACTTTCTTTTTCTTATCTTCTTCCGAAATTTCTACCCCTAAATGTCTTCCTTTTGCCATATTTAAAAGTCTTCAACAGACACTCTAATGAATGTCTTAAGATTTATAATTTTGTCAGTTTTTAGTCTTCTACTTGCCCTTTATACTTCGACTTCTCAAAAATATCACGAGCATTTTGATTTTTCATCAAATCAACTAACGTAATTGACGGGTTTTCGGTTCTATAACGACTCACAATTCGCCAACCTAACCATTGACCGATACGTCCTGGGCAATCATTTCCTATTTCTTGTACTCTTGGGCGTTCGGATAAATACTTATCTTTTATACGGTCATTGGTTTCGTAAAGAAGCTTATTATCAATAAAATAACCCCAAACTAAATCTTGCGAATTCCATGTTTTTACTAAATCATAATCAGGATAAGCAATCAGCAAAGAGTCTGCCACCTCAGGCAGCATTGCTCGTGTAAATTCATAACTTTTTCCATAAAATACCATATCGCTCATCAAAGTATGATCGTTAGGGTCAATAGCATTATATTTTTTGGCAAGAATCGTGAGCACTGATGGAACAATATAAGGTTTATCAAATCTTCGTAAAAGATAATCGGGATATTGCGGACGATACTTGGCTTTAGGGCCTAAAAAAGTTTCGAGTGGAATCACAATCATATCATCAGCCACCACCAACTCTAAATCAAGAGCGGTAAATGTTGTAATTATTTGAGGCTCTTTGAAGTCTGGGTAATAATATTTAATATGCTTAAAAGCCACCTCAAATTGTTTTTTCAAGGCATCAAGATTTCCAAAGGATTGCTTAGTTTCTTCGTAAAAAGCTTTCGTGTCTGGGTTATTATGAATCAACATTAATCTATCTATCAGAGCGTTATCATCGGGAGTAGTCTGATAAAAGACATTGACGAATCGGCCATTTTTACTCAGAAAACCTTTAATTTGCTCTCTAGTGGTGAGCTTCATCATCGCCTCGTCAAATCGCAGAATATCAAGCTTTACCGAAATCTTCGAAGTATCAATATCTTCAGTTGATGCTGAATTTTGACAAGAATTTAGAAAAAACAAGCCAATTAATAGACTTATTTGACAGACAATAAGGTGCCGTATTTGCATAAATAATTAAATATTTTTTCAAAAAACGCACAAAAATAGACAATTATTTGCCCTAAATCATCTTAATTTTTAAGATTAGCAGATATTAGGAAAAACTTGCTTACTAAGCACCAGAAAAGAGAAACTCATTAAAAATATCAAATATTAGGCTATTAGGCGAAGTCAATTTAATGTATGCACTAAAAAATAATCTTTCAGGAAGATATTCGAGTCTAATATTAAAAAATTCAAGAAGTACTACTGCAATTTTTTATAAATAATACCATACAAACAAAACTAAAGATTACTTCTCTGATTACAAGGCATTTGCAGCACATTTAGTAACTCAATATAGCCTTTTTGTGAGTTAAAGCCTCAAATATTTTTAAAGATATGCACTAAGCCTAAACTTCGTTATGAAGTAAATATAAGTAAAAAACACTAACTTGCTGGCAGTTAACTAGAAAAGTCGGCTAGGTTTTGGTATAAAACTTGTTAAAACAAAGAATATATCAATTGGATTTCCTTGATAATCTATATGAATCTGTTTATTTTTGCACCTCAATTTTTGGAAATAAATAAAAAAACCAATAATCAGGCATTCAAACTGTCCTAAAAGTCCAGTAATAAATTTAAAAAAACAAATGGCTTTAATTAACAAAATTCGTGAGCGTTCAGGTGTTGCAGTCGTAGTCATTGCAGTTGCACTCATTTTATTCATTGTCGGAGGAGATTTATTCGGTGGTAATGGTAAAAGTGGCTTATTTAGTAGTAATGATAATAAAATCGGTGAAATTGCTGGCACCAGTATTGATTATCAGGCCTTCCAAGCAAAATTAGATGTTGCACGTGCAAATTACGAACAACAAGCAGGAAGAACTTTGCAAGAGCAAGAAATTCAGCAATTACGCAGCCAAGTGTGGGAGCAAATGATTTTTGACATTACTTACAAAGCTGAGTTTGAAAAACTAGGTTTGAAAGTTACGCCAGATGAACTTCGTGAAATGGTTCAAGGTACTAAAAACTTAAGCCCTCTCATTAAGCAACAGTTCACAGACCCACAAACTGGTCAATACGACCGTAATCGTCATATTGAGTTTATCAATGCTGCTGCTTCGAATCAACTTCCAGCACAACAAAAAGCGGCTTGGGACCAAATCAAAGAGCAAGCAATTCAACAACGTTTGTTGGAAAAATATAATGCTTTACTTTCTTCTGCATCATTTGTAACAACTGCTGAAGCTAAGAAAGAATATGATGCTCAAGTAACAAAAGCAGATGCTCGCTACTTGTATGTTCCGTATGCAAGCATCATTGATACTACTATCAAAGTTACTGATAGCCAGTTGTCAGACTATTTGAGTAAGCACAAAGAAGAATTCAAAGGATATGATAGTCGCTCATTTGATTATGTAGTGTATCAAGTAATGCCTACAAAAGAAGATAGCTCTGCTTTGTATGAAGACATTAAAAGTTTTGCGAAAGGCTTAGCTACAGCTAAAGATGCTAAAGCTTATGCTGCTTCAAATTCTGATTCACGCGTGCCTTATGAGCGTAGTTCAAACGAACTTACTCCAGTATTGAAAGAAGCTCTTTCAACAGCTATTCAGGGAGCAGTTATTGGGCCATTTAAAGATGGAAGCACCTACTCTATTTACAAATATGAAGGTACTACGACAGATTCTCTTTACACTGCACGTGCAAGCCATATCTTAATTCGTGCTGACAAAACAGCTCCAGATTCAGTTAAAGCAGCAGCCCGTACAAAGGCACAAGATATCTTAAGCCAATTACAACAAGGTGCCGACTTTGCTACTTTAGCTCGTGCAAACAGCCAAGATGGTTCAGCTCAACAAGGTGGAGATTTAGGTACTTTCAAGAATAATGGCACAATGGTTAAGCCATTTGAGAATGCAGTATTTGGCATGAGTGGTGCTGGTTTAGTTCCTAATATTGTTGAAACAGACTTCGGTTATCACATCATTAAAGTAACAGAAGCAAAGAACAATTTGAAATACAAAATCGCTACTATCAGTCGTGAATTGACAGCAAGTGAAAGTACAAGAAATGCTATTTACCAAAAAGCAGAAACTCTTCGTGCAAGTTGTAGCTCAGTAGAAGAATTCGAAGCAGCAATTAAGAAAGATGGTAAGTTAGTTGTATTAAAAGCTGATAAAGTATTCCCAGAAGCATCTACATTCAATACTATTCAAAATGCACGTGAAGTTGTTTTGTGGGCATTCAATGATGATACGAAAGTTGGTAAAGTTTCTGACCGTGTATTTGAAGTTGGTGATAACTTTATCATCGCTGCTGTAACGTCAAAAACTGAAAAAGATAGCCCTAAAGTAGAAGACTTTAAAGATGCTCTTACTGCTAAAGTTCGTAACGAAATCAAGTCTCAGCAAATCATCAGTAAACTTGGAAATGTATCAGGCTCATTAGAGCAAGCTGCACAAAAATATGGAGCAGGTGCATTGGTTGAAGCTGCAAATGATATTAACTTAGCTTCTGGTATGCTTACTTCACCAGGTATTGACCCAGTAGCTATCGGTAAAATCTTCAGCTTGCAAGCTGGCAAACGTTCAAAACCATTTGCTGGTGAAAATGGCGTCTTTGTAGTAGAAACTACTAAAATCACAAAAGCTCCAGAAATTGCTGATTATACACAATACAAAAACCAAGTATTGCAACGCACAGGTGGATACGGAGTATCTTACATGGCCAATCAAGCAATTCGTGATAACGCAAATATCAAAGATAATAGAGCTAAATTCTTCTGATAAATCTTAGAAAATAGTTTTTTAGAAAGGAGAAATATCGAAAGGTATTTCTCCTTTTTTTATGAAGTCTTAATCATAAATTATTCCTCACAGTCATAAACTTTAATATTTAAGTGTTGCATTTTTTTGCATTTTTGTACCATGCAAAAACAACTATTTCCATCCGATATTATTCAAAGTACCGTAGAAGCTTATTTGCCCAAAGTGGCGGTTAGAAGTCAGTTGATTTATATACTTCTTCTGCTGTCTATTTTTGGAATTTTAGTGAGTTTGCCTCTTGTTTTTATTGATATTTCGGTGCAAAGCAACGGAATCATCAGGACAGTTTCAGAAAAAACCGAGATAAAATCGTTGATTTCGGGAACTGTGAAAGCGGTAAATGTATCAGAAAATCAAAATATTGCACAAAATACTACACTTTTTGTGATAGCTACCGAAGATATTGATACAAAACTCAATACCAATAGTTTTCAAAAACAGGAAAAAAACGATTTTATCCAAGATTTAGTAGTGCTAACCCAAATCGGGAAAAACAATGTTTTTGGAAATCATTCTACCCAAACCCCCATCTACACCCAACAACTCAATACTTTTCGTAGCCAATTACAAGAAAATATCTTTCACCAAAAGAAAATCAAGAAAGAATTAGATGCTGACCAATATTTATATAAAGAAAAGGTAATTGCTCGCCGAGAACTCAACGCCAAAGAATACGAAATGAACCGCTTGGTGGCTGAATTTGAATCAATTTTTCAGCGGCAGTTGAGCCAATGGCAAGCTGAACTAAACAAACATCGTTTTGATTTGAAACAGCTTCAAAGCGAAGCCAAGCAACTTACTCAACAAAAAACTTATTATGAAATAAAAGCCCCAATTGGTGGAAATATTCAGCAAATTGTGGGTAAGTATGAGGGTAGTTATGTGCAAATAGGCGAAACGCTGGGTATTATTTCACCCGATTCTAGCCTTATTGCAGAATGCTACGTTAGCCCAAACGACATCGGACTTTTAAGAAAAAACATGCCCGTTAGTTTTCAGATTGATGCGTTTAATTATAATGAATGGGGCTTGGTGCAAGGAAAAATCACTGATATTGCCCGTGATTTTGTGGTGCTAAACGAAAAACCAATTTTCAAAGTAAAATGCCAATTGGATAAGAAAATCCTCCAATTAAAAAACGGCTATACTGCACCTCTGAAAAAAGGCCTAACTTTCAGAGCAAGATTTGTAGTAACCAAACGTAGCCTTTACCAACTTTTGTATGACAAAACCGACGACTGGCTAAACCCAAAAATTGAGCGTAAATAATTATTTGCTTACCATTTTCAATAGCTTTTCTACTTTCTCCTCTAATTCTATAATACGCTCATCAGCTGGTATGTGTAAGTGCATTGTGTCTTGATTGACCCCAACACCATTAATAGTATCTATATTTATTTTACCATTCCAGTCTAAGAGTTGTTCTAAGTTTAGTTCGTAAAGTTTGGCAAGTTTTTGAAGGTATTTGAGGCTGACGTTGCCAATATCTCCATTTTCTATTTTGGCGTAGCCTGATTGTGTGATACCCAATACGGTAGCAACGTAATCTTGTTTGTAATTGTGAAGTTCTCTAAGTGTACGGAGTTTAGTATTTATATTATTCATCATTACAGCAAAAGTTTTATAGATAAAGTTATTTGTATTGCAAATAAAGGAAAAATCAGAAAAAGATATTTAAAGCCCCATAAAAAACTTATTATTCGGCTACATTCATAAATTATTCCTCACAGTCATAATTTAGCACTTTCTAAATTTGACTATCCAAAGTTTAAATTAGACTTTTGAAACAACAATCCGCTGCAGAGGTTTGGAGTATTAAATCTTACACTTTTAAAATTTAAAAATTATGCAAATGTTGGCGTTAGAAAATTATGGTGTAGCTGAATTAAGTGACACTGAAATGATTGGAATTGATGGGGGCGATTTTTGGGATAATGTAGTAAGGGTACTTGGCTATACAGTAGCTGGAGCTGCAATATGTTTAATGGTATGGGGAGCAATAGTTACTTTTTCAGGAGATGTTGGTGGTAATGGTGGTGGTCCAAGTCCAACTGGACCAGGGATTTTATAAATTTTACTTAGTAACTAAAATTTTAGAATTCCCATAATGAATTTAGGGTTATTTTAATAAAATAACCCTTTTTTGCATTTTACTCCAAACATATTATTTCTATTCTATGAAAAATTTAATACTGTTTTTCTCCTTAATATTTTCAAATTTATATGCACAAAAGCAATTAATTCATGGAACTATTTTGGACAGTTTGACCAAACAACCAATTGCATTTGCAAGTATTACTGAAGTTGGAACTAAAAACGGCACTTTATCAAATCAAAATGGGGAATTTAATATTTACGTTACTAACGCAATTGGCGAAATTAAGTTTAGTTGTATTGGTTATAAATCTTCGATTCAAAAAGTAGCACTAATTCAAAAAGAAGCAATTTATTTACAATTAGATGAACAGCTTTTAACTGAGATTATTGTGATGCCTGACAGTTCGTTGAAGGAGTTGTTAAATAAGGCATATTCAAAAATATCATTTAATTATCCTCAAAAACCAACAGAATTAATCGGGTTTTATAGAGAAACTCAGAAATTGAATGATAATAGATTCCTGTACTTTGGTGAGGCAAATATAAAAATTCAACATAGCGGTTATCAAAAATCAAAAGAAGATGCCCAAATAGAAGTTATTAAAGCACGTATTTCTAATTTTCCAAATCGTGACAGTATTGATAATTCAAGATACGCCAATGGAATTTTTATTGCCAATTGGAATGACCCCGTTAAAAATAGAAACTCTTTTTTGAATCCATCTTCTTTCAAACACAAGTATTTATACAATTTAGAATCATTTTCTTCATATAATGCTTTTAAAGATTCTGTTTACGTAATTTCTTTCAGGTCAAACAATAAATTTGATAGATTCAGTGGCAAGATATGGATAGATAAGCATACATACGCCTATATTAGAATTGAGTTCAACAACAATAACATAACAATACCAAATCCATTTTTACCTATTAAATTTCTTTCACGCAATTATCAAATAATATATGAAAACGAAAATGGATTGTATTTACCCAAATATACTTCAATGAAAGGAAGGAATTACAATAGTAAAACACATAAAGAAACAACGCAAACATTGGAGTTTTTAAGAACAAACTTTAGTTGTAATGATAATTTAACTCCTATTCCTTTTGAGGCCAGATTAGATAGAAAGACTGTATTTGCAGAAATAAACAATAATTATGACGAAAATTTTTGGGAAAATTCTACTACTATTGAAACAGATTCTCTATTAAAAAACCAAATAAAACCATTTTACAAAATTGATGAAGCAAATAAAATAAATATTCCACAAAATATTGTGCTAAAAAAAGATTCTGATTCTTATAAGACCAAATTAAATAATATTAGAAAAGTTGCACAAAAGTTTAGCATAGGTTACGCTTTTAATATAATCAGATATGAACCCATTTTTGATAGGGAGTTCATGCTGTCATATAAAACTCAGAATTTTAATAATCTGCATAATACCCTAAAGAATCCTTTCATACTTAATGTTATGACTACATATCTTGGCTTTGAATTGAATAGAAAATCAAGCATTAGTATTAATAGTAGGCAAAATTTATTAAAAGAAAATTACTTCAACTCTTTAAATCTTGAATATAATTACCTCTTTCTACTGAAAAAAATAGGCAATCCTTTGTTTTTTAGTGTATCTATTGGAATTTCTTCACAAAGAACTGGGTATTATTTAGGTTCAATCAGCACTCTTGGGGCACTCACTATCGGAAATACTAATTTAGGGAATAAATCAAACGTTTATATTGGAGAAAACAATTTAAGTAGCCTATTAGGCTTTGGTTTAGAATACAGAAAAAAAAGGTATAAATATTTTATTGAGATGCAATATTTTAAAGAAATATATTCAGAAGAAAAGTTGTTTTTTAAATCAAAGATGGGCTTTTTGTCTCATAAAAATGCTAATACTAATAACTTTTCTAACGAAATTATCTTTAATCCTAATAATTTATATAATGGGGTTAGACCGATAGGAATCTTATTTGGTTTAAAAATTGGGTTTTAATTCATAAACTATTCCCAGTTAGGCGAAGTCTTTCATAAGTTCGGCTGATTTAAAAATCAGCCGTTGTGTTAGCCGTTCTTAGAACGGCAGAAGAAAACAAGCCGTTTTACGCCTTTTCTAAATAACAAACACTAAAAATCATACTCAACCTATGCTTACAAAAACTTTCTTTTCGACTCCCAAAGGCTCAAATAAATGGTATAATTACATTCTTGTACCAATATATGTGGTTATTTTGGCGGCTTTATTTAGTGTACCAGCATTCATAATCTTATCAAAACCTAAACCAAATACCTATCAAAGTTATCTACAATTACTATTGCCAAGTGCTATGTTGGTTTTTAGTACATTTTTGGTACTTAAATGGGTACATCGACGTTCTGGGTATTCGCTCATCAATGCAACGAAAATCAGATGGAATCGCATCTTTTGGGCAATGGGGTGTTTTGGTAGTATTACGCTCTTGTTTGAATTGGTTAGTTGGTTCGAAAATCCGTCATCTTACCAATTTTCGTTTGATAAATCAACTTTTTTTCAGTATCTAATTATTTCATTAGTCTTGATTCCATTTCAATCAGCAGGTGAAGAACTATTGATGAGAGGGTATTTTTTACAAGGCATTGCGTGGGCTACCAAACGTCCGTGGCTGGCCGTGTTAATTACATCAGTATTATTTGGTTTATTACACTTGGGGAATCCCGAACTCAAAGCATTTGGGTATGTATTTATATTAAATTACATGTTGATGGGTTTGGTGGCTGGAATAATGACTGTTATGGATGATGGTACAGAACTGGCAATCGGGGTTCATATCATCAATAACCTTTATTCGGCAATTTTCATAGGTTATACCTCATCTGCTCTACAAACCAGTACAATATATCACATAAAGGACTATGATACTACATTTTTGTCGTTTAGTATGATTTTAGGCTCTGTTATTTTTTTAGGAATTTGTTACAAAAAATACCAATGGAATAGTTTCAAATCATTTTTTGATAAACTTGCGGATTAACACTTCACTCATAAATTATTCCTCACAGTCATAAAATAGGCATTATTTGCTTACTTTTTGGATACTTTCTTGCAGTATCTTGCCAAAAAAGTATCTGTTTAGATTTATGTCTATCAAAATAAAACAACACGACTTACGAGATTGTGGTGCGGCTTGTTTGGCTTCGGTAGCCGCTCATTTCCGCCTACGGCTGCCCATTGCTCGCATACGCCAATATGCAAGTACCGATAAAAAAGGCACAAATGTACTCGGTCTAATTGAAGCCGCACAAAAACTCGGTTTTCAAGCAAAAGGAGTAAAAGCTACACTGGAAAGCCTCGAAAAAATACCCAAACCTGCTATTGCTCATCTTCAAATCACTACTCCCTCTGGCGGTGGGCTTCTACACTACGTAGTCATCTACAAAGTTTCAAAGACCCACATTACTATCATGGACCCTGGCGATGGGAAAATGCACAAAAAATTCATCGAAGAGTTTACGAAACAATGGACGGGTGTCTTGGTTTTGCTATTACCCAATGAAGATTTTGAGGTTCGCAATGAAAAAATATCGGTCATTGGCCGATTCTGGACATTGTTACGTCCACACACTACCGTTATGCTTCAAGCCTTGGTTGGGGCTGCTGTTTATACCATTTTAGGGCTTTCAACCTCCATTTATATCCAAAAAATCACAGATAATGTAATCATTGAAGGCAATAAAAACCTGCTCAATTTGCTGAGTATCGGCATGATTATTATTTTAGTTTTGCAGACCATCATCGGTACGGTTAAAAGTATTTTCGCCCTCAAAACTGGCCAGCAGATAGATGCACAACTGATTTTGGGATATTACAAACATCTGCTAAAACTGCCACAACAGTTTTTTGATACGATGCGAGTGGGCGAAATCATTTCGAGGGTAAATGATGCCGTCAAGATTCGGGTTTTTATCAATGATGTGATTATTGGTTTAGCGGTCAATATTTTTATCGTGCTGTTTTCGTTTGGTCTGATGTTTACTTACGATTGGAAATTGGCGGCAATGCTATTGGCAATTATTCCGTTCTATGTCATTATTTACTTTGTCAGTAACTATATCAACCGCAAACAAGGGCGAAAATTGATGGAAAATTCAGCAGAATTAGAGGCTCAATTAGTCGAATCTCTGAATGCCGCTACCACAATCAAACGTTTTGGCATTGAGCCTTATGCCAACCTCAAAACCGAAACTAATTTCGTTAGGCTACTCGAAACCGTTTTTACATCAGGCAAAACCAGCATTTTTATTGGTAATATCACCGATTTTATTTCCAGACTTTTTACCATTCTATTACTCTGGCTTGGTACATCTTATGTCATTGACCAGCAACTAACCCCTGGCGAGTTGCTTTCTTTTTACTCTTTGATTGGTTATTTTACAAGCCCTGCTATGAGCTTGATTGGCTCAAATCGGACTATCCAAGAGGCACTCATTGCCGCCGACCGATTATTTGAAATCATGGACTTGGAGCGAGAAGCCACCGAAAACAAAGTTGAACTTACGCCCGAAATGGTAGGCGACATTCTGTTTAAGAATGTATCGTTTCGCTATGGAACGAGAGTGCAAGTATTTGATAATCTGACGATTGTATTTCCAAAAGGACAGATTACGGCTGTAATTGGCGAAAGCGGTTCGGGTAAATCTACGTTGATGTCGTTGTTGCAAAACTTATATCCACTTAGTAGTGGAAATATTCTAATTGGCGATTATGACATCAAGCACATTCATAATAAAAACCTCCGAAATATGGTGAGTGTAGTACCGCAACAAATTGATTTATTTGGAGCATCGGTCATTGAAAACATCGCACTCGGAGATTTTGAACCAGATATGCAACGTATTTTATTCATTTGTAGTCAACTCGGAATTAGTGAATTTGTAGAAAAACTACCGAATGGCTTTAATACCCACATTGGCGAAAATGGGGTAAATCTTTCGGGCGGACAACGCCAGCGTTTGGCCATCGCACGAGCTTTATACCGTAATCCAGAAATACTGATTTTAGACGAAGCCACTTCTGCTCTTGATACAATTTCGGAGAAATACGTTCAGCAAACCATTCAATCATTACGAAGTTTGAATAAAACAATCATTATCATTGCTCACCGATTGAGTACCATCAAAAATGCGGATAAAATATTAGTTCTTGCCAACGGTAAATTAGTACAAGAAGGCACTCATGAAAGCTTGCTTTATCAAGAAGGAGTTTACAACCGTCTCTGGATGGAGCAGTTTGAAGGCGTTTTATGACAATTAAATTGAAAAAGTGCCACTTTTAATCTTACAATGACACTTTTTCAAAAACTTCTTACTTCACTACAAACGTCTTCTTCTCAACTCCAACTCCTTTCAAAGTCAATGATTTCCAGTGTTTGGGAAGCTTGGTTTTTAGCTGAATGATTCCTGCATCTGTAAAATCAAGTCCACCCCAGCCATTGATGAGCGTTTGTAAATATCCCCCTGCTCCCGTCGAAAAATATGGGTTTGTCCCGCCAGCGGTTTCGGCCAAAACTCCGAATGGCGGAACTTCGTTAGGTTTATAGCTATCCATGTATTGTTTGTAGGCAGTTTCAGTATCTCCCAAACGAGCATTTAAGATAGAAAAAACGCCATGTGCCATCGCTGGACTTTGTCCTTTTCTTCCTGGAAGATTATCGGCCAAAACTTTCCAATAGAAATCTAAATCTTTCTTGATAGTAGCTGGGTCAGTAATTTGTTTCATTGGGTAAGAAAGCAAGTTTACATCGCCTTGTTTGATTGGCTCTCCATTGTATGTGGCGTGCTCACGCGTAGTTCCATCAGGAAACTTCAAAATCACGATTCCATCTTGTACTTCTTTCCATTTTGGATTCTCAGGTAAACCCAATTCTTTGGCAGCTTGGTTAGCAAAACCTAACACTTCCTTAGCCATACCATTGGTATAGGCATTATCATCAACGTTTTCTGCCCACTCATCAGCACATACCACATTGATAATATGATACTTTCCATCATTACCTTTTTCTACTCGACTTGTCCAAAAATCTGCTACTTCTTTGAGCATAGGGTACCCACGTTCTTTCAACCAATTCTTATCTTTGGTTACTTGGTAATACTTCCAAAAAGCAAAACCTATATCACCCGTGATATGATGCTGAAATGGCCCCGTCAATGCCCAAACTGGTGTAGATTCTTGTCCTGAATCATCTGACTCCCACGGAAACATTGCTCCTTGATATCCATGTGCTTTTGCATTATATTTTGCCGCTTGTAATCGCTCAAAACGATATTCGAGTAATGATTTTGCCAATTCTGGCTTCATAGCTAATAGCGGAGGGTACATCCAAATTTCGGTATCCCAAAAAACGTGTCCATTATAGCCTAAGCCCGAAAGCCCCATTGGCGAAAGGCTATAGGCTTGTCCTTCACGGCAAAATGAGTAAAGGTTATAAAGCGAAAAACGAGCCGCACGTTGAGCTTCATCATCACCTTCAATAATAATATCCGACTCCCAAAGTTTTGCCCAAGCCTCTTTATGTTTTTTTAACAAACGTTCACGCTTTTCGAGAGCGGCAAAAATTGTCAATCGCTCCGCTTCATTGTGCGGGTCAACTACATGTGCCGTAGAAATAACCGAACCAACCACCGAAAACTTGTAAGTTTCGCCCGCTTTCAATTTTTTCGTAAACTTCATACGGTGCATGCCATTATCCCATTCTTCGTGAATCAATTGTGGCTCTTTTCCTCTTTCTTCCTCAAATAAAAAAGAATTGGATGCCGCTATCGTGTGTTTACCAGTTGGGGTTTTGGCTACCGAAGTCATTAGTGGAATTAATGAATGAGGGCGGTCGATGGTATGAAAGAAGTTCTTCACATCACGCAACATATCGGGGGTTTGCATAATGCTTATCGGGGTAAACTCCAAGTCTTGCTTTGCCGTGATTTCCATCTCAATCATGGCAGAGTGTGGTAAATGTCGTAAAGCTAACACATTTGATTTTACGGATGCCTTAGCTCCAAAATCGAAAGTTGTACTAAAAATGGCATTCTGCATATCAATAGTCTGTACGAAATTGCTGATATTTTTTCGATTAATCATTTCATTATCAATGATTAACTCCATATTGGCAAATTCAAATACTTTCATAATATTGGCTACACGACCACGCCCATAAGTATCGAAAGTACCATTGAGTACAATTTCTTTAACTTTGAGAGGGTCAGGCGAAGATGTAATACCAACCATACCATTGGCAACGGTAACGCCATAGTAATTGTTAGGGTCGAAATTTTGGGCCGAAATTTGCCATTGGGCCAATACAGAGTTGAATGCAAATACGCACGATAGCAGTACGCATAGTTGCGTTTGGAATTTGGATTGTTTCATAGGTTAAATTTTTGAATACAGCCTTAAAGATAGTACATTTCGAAGAAAAATACTTCACTCAAAAGTTTTCATGAAGATTTGTAGTACTTTTGATGTAGATAAATCACCCTCTTTACCTCATCTAAATTATGAAAAAAACGCTCGCATTTTGCCTACTTTCTACAGTTTATATTGCATGCACTAATTCTGAAAAATCAACCAATAAAGATTCTTTGCAGGTAGCTCAACTAGAAAAAGAAGAAGTTCAAGCGAATGATTCTCTTTCTATTGATTTGGTAGCCTTACAAAAACAAGGTTTGTTAAAACCCAATACTATTGCGAATGTAAAACCCGACCCTGTTTATCATAAAAACAAAAAATTCAATGCTTTACCGTTAAAAGAAATCCTTGAAAAATATACAGCTCTCAAACGAATGAATGTAGCTGACTTGAAGGTTGTATTTGAGTGTGAAGATGGCTATAAGCCCGAAATGTCATTGGAAAAACTACTTGGTTCAAAAGCTTTTTTGGCAGTAAGTGATGTTGACGCAAGTAAAGGGAAAGATTGGGAATCTGTTGAAAGTAATAATAAGCCTATAAAAATGGAACCTTTTTACGTTGTCTATGAAGGTGTTTCAGCTGATGCTATTTTATATAAATGGCCCTATAATTTGGTAAAAATACATTTAGCACCCCTACACGAAAATGATGCAGTGCTAAAACCTACCGAAGCATCGGCGATAGCAGGTTACGAAATTTTTAAAAATCGTTGTCAAACTTGTCATTCTATCAATAAAATAGGTGGAAAAATGGGACCAGAATTAAATTACCCCAAAAGTGTGACAGAATACTGGAAAACTGAAGATTTAAAAGCTTTTATACAAAATCCTGCTGATTATCGGAATGAAGTAAAAATGCCAACTTTGGGAATCAAGCCCGAAGAGGCTAATGAAATAGTCAAATATCTAAGTTATATGAGCGAACATAAGATTAAATAGATACTGAAGTATTTATTTAATCTTAAAATCTATAATTTAAACCATAATTCAGTCCAAACATCTTCAAACGCATCTGTAAATCAGTAGAATTATTGATGCCTGAAAATAATGAATGTTGATACGAGCTGCCCAAATTTAACTGCCAGTGCTTATCAATCAGATAAGTAGCTCTTAATCCTCCTAAGCCACTCATGTTTAATGGCTTATATATATTACTCGAACCATTAATGGTACTTTTTTCTTGCACAAGACTATTATCGTTGATAATTGTGTTTTGCAAGAAAATATCTGCCGAAACGCCCGCCAAAAGATTTAAACCAATTTTCTTCGAAATAGCAATTTCATAACCCATCTGTAGTGGAATCATTAAATACTCATATCTATTCCCAAATTTCGAGGCATCAGCTACAACTGTATTGACCGTACTACTGGCTATGGAATATTCTTTACTCGCTGAGTTCTGCAATAAATAATCAGCAAAAAAAGTATTTACATAACCATTTTGCTGAAAAGCATACGTATTGCTATTAAGTGTAGAGTTACCTCTTAGGTAGCGAATACCACTCTCAAAATTCCATTTTTTTGAAATTTTATATCCCATTGCTACTCCAGTATTGATACCAATACCACCTCTGATGGCATTTTCTGGCTGTGAAACCAAAACCTGTCCTTGTTTATCGCCCGAAGGAGATGCTCCAACAGATGGTTTGTTTGAGACTTGGGCAAAATTATCGGCCTGAGCTAATGCTACAGTATTCAAATTATTGAGTTTCATATTGGGGTCGAAAGGAGATACGCCAGATTGTACTCCCAACCAAAATTTCGAATCATTCGAAGCTAAGTTTTTAGATTCCTCTTCTTCAGGAACATCGAAAAGTAATTTATTTCGCTTTAAGGTATATCTACTACCAAAATACTGGTAAGTCTTCGGCACAAGGAATTGTAACTCCTTTGGTTGGTTATTTTGGGCTAAAAGTGCAGACGTTTGACCAATTTTACCTTCACTTATCGAACTTACTTTTAAACTTGTAACTGCTCGCTCATTTATTTCACTATTCGAATTAGCCGAGAAAGGAGCACCTATCACAGCTAATTCTTGAGTGTAGTTGTTATGGTTAGTAATACGTTTGCTAAATCTCGTTTCAGCCATAGCTGTCAGAGCTTTTTCTTTCATTGAAATAGCAGGTTCTGCCGAATTTAGTGCTATTGGATTACTTTCTTCTATTGTTTTTTGAATACTTTGACGCGTTTGATTAATTGATTTTGGAGTAGTTGCAATGCTCGATGTTACTAAATTATCCGAAGGGGTTTTCATAAAAAATAGAATTCCACCCAACACTAAAATAAGCGTTGCGGCAATGCCTGCAAGCATGCCCGATGAACTGAAGAAGAACAAAAATGGACGGCGTTCTTTTTTATCTAATTCACGCTCTATTCGCTCCCACATATCATTAGGCGGAGCAAAGGAAGCGTCATTAAACGCATCTTTCCACTCTTCTTCAAAATTATTTGGCCTTTCTAATTCCATTTTATTGTATTTACGCCTTCGTATCTAAATCTTAAATTATTTTATGGTTTTCGGAACAATACCAATTGCCTTCAATTTACCTTGTAATAGCATTTTTGCCCTTGAATACTGAGATTTTGATGTACCTTCAGAAATCCCAAGCATTGCTGCTATTTCATTATGTTGATATCCCTCTATGGCATATAAGTTGAAAATCGTACGACAGCCATCGGGTAAACTCTGTACTATTCCCATGAGTTGCTCAAATTCAAAACCTGAGAGTGTAAACTCATCTTGCTCTAGGTCATCGGCAATCAATTGGCTATCAGTATGCTCCATATAGTTTGGCTGGCTTTGTAATTGTTTGAGAGCAGTATTTACTACAATCTTTCGCAGCCAAGCTTCAAGTGGGCAGTCGAATCGGAAGGTGTCAATTTTTTGAAAGATTTTGATGAATGAATCTTGTAAAACATCTTCGGCATCACTCCGATTTTTCATGTAACGCATAGCCGTAGCGAACAACTTACTAGCAAAACGCTCGTAAAGCTGCCGTTGGGCTGGTCGTTCTTGGCGAATACAAGCCTGTATTAAATCTTGTTCGCTATACATGAAAAGGGTAGTTTTATATTCCAACCGTGTTAAATTTTAAATGGTTGACATCAGTAAGACACTGATTCACATAGAATGGTTGGAAGTTGATTAAAGATTTTTCAGAATTAGAATTAAAGTTACACAAAAAAGCCCCTCAAAAATGAGAGGCCTCAAACCTTGTTATTATATTTCTGTTATTTCATTAGATATTCAGGAGCAATTTTATCATTTAAAATAACTGAAGTTGTTACTTTTAAAGTACGTTTATCAACACTACTAGTATAGTTTGATTCTACAGGAAACTTAATTCCGTAAGCTGTATCAGCATATTTAGTGTAATCTTCTGTAATTACCTCTCCCGTATTGAGTGTAAGTTTTTTTCTTACTAACAAACCAGTTGATTCATCAAAATAGAGATTATATTTTGTGCCTCTACCACTCAATTCTACTTGTTTTACTTTCACATTATTAAGTGTTTCGCTTCCAACGAGTGTAGCAATATACCCTTTGGCTTCATAATCAAGAAATGGCAATAAGTTTTCCTTAAGTTCTCTACGCATATTTTCTTGCTCTTTTTCACTCAATGAATTGGTCTCATACTGCGTTGCTTTATCAGTACTTCCGAGAGGCACTTTTCTCCAACCTTCATTTCCTTTTATTCCAAAAATAAAAGTACGCTTCAAAATTGTTTTGGCTTTATAGAGGCCTGCCTCTTTAAATGAACCTCTGAGCTCCATATCATAATCGGCCGCGGTATTGCCTTTATAAGATTGTTTTATAGTATATGTAGCGATACTATCCCATAAGGCTTTTCCACCGGTAGTGGTATAATATTTATTGAAAACATCATCGGCTGTTTGTGCAAAAGTACTTACACTAATAAGCAGAAAAGTTAAAATCTTAATTGCTGTGTTTTTCATCGTAAGGATTCTTTGTTATTATCAATTACTAACGCCTATTTGACTTAGTTCGTATAAAAAGGTCTCTGAAATACTAAAATAAAACCTGCAAGTTTTGACACTTGCAGGTTTTAAAATTAATCGGTGCATTATTTATTGGCTTCTTTGGCCCAAGTATCTTTTAAACCAACTGTTTTATTAAAGACCAATTGATTGGTTGTTGAATCAGGGTCTAAACAGAAATAACCTTTACGCAAAAACTGATACGGTGTTCCTACAGTTGCTTCTTTTAGAGCAGGTTCTACTTTGGCTGTTATAACTTCTAAGGAATCTCCGTTTAAGTATTCTTTAAAATCTCCATCTTCACGACTTGGGTCTTCTACCTTAAAGAGGCGGTCGTAGAGTCTTACTTCTGCATCTACTGCATGAGCCTCTGAAACCCAATGGATAGTTCCTTTTACATTTATACCAGAGGTATCGCTACCACTGCGAGAGTTTTCGATATACGAACAATGAAGTTCTACGATTTCGCCATTTTCGTCCTTCACTACCTCATCACATTTAATGATATAGGCATGTTTCAAACGAACCATCAAGCCTGGCCCCAAACGGAAGTATTTTTTCGTTGGGTTTTCCATGAAATCATCTTTTTCGATTAAAATCTCACGACTAAATGGCATTGGTCTTGAACCACTTTCGGCATCTTCTGGATTATTTTCTGCTTTTAGTTCTTCAACTTTTCCTTCTGGATAATTAGTAATTACAACTTTAATCGGGTCAAGCACCGCCATGACACGGGTAGCTACTTTATTGAGATGTTCGCGAACACAAAATTCTAATAAACTTACATCAATCAAATTATCGCGTTTGGCTACACCAATTCTATCACAAAACTCACGAATGGCTTCTGGTGTATAACCACGGCGTCGCATCCCTGAAATTGTAGGCATACGTGGGTCGTCCCAGCCACTTACAAATTTTTCGTTCACCAATTGCAAAAGTTTACGCTTACTTGTAATGGCATACGAAAGATTCAGACGAGCAAATTCGTATTGTTTTGAAGGGAAAATTTCAAGATTTTCGATACACCAATCATACAATTCACGATGAGGCACAAACTCAAGTGTACAGATTGAATGTGTAATTTGCTCAATAGAATCTGATTGTCCGTGTGCAAAATCATACATCGGATAAATGCACCATTTATCGCCTGTGCGATGATGGGTGGCAAATTTAATACGATAAATGATTGGGTCACGCATGAGCATATTGCTCGAAGCCATATTAATCTTAGCTCTTAAAACTCGTGTTCCTTCAGCAAATTCGCCGTTTTTCATACGAGTAAACAAATCAAGGTTTTCTTCGATACTACGCTCACGATAAGGGCTATTGATGCCCGGAACAGTTGGTGTACCTTTCATAGCAGCCATTTCTTCTGATGTGCTATCATCAACGTAAGCAAGGCCTTTCTTGATAAGTTTTACTGCCAATTCGTATAACTGGTCAAAATAATCAGAGGCGTATAGCTCCTCTGCCCAATCGAAGCCTAACCATTTTACATCGGCCTTAATCGACTCAACGTATTCGGTTTCTTCGGTAACTGGGTTAGTATCGTCAAATCTAAGATTTGTTTTTCCACCATATTTCTGGGCAACTCCAAAATTCAGACAGATAGATTTAGCATGACCAATGTGCAAGTAGCCATTTGGCTCAGGAGGGAAACGAGTCAGTACTCGGCCGTCGTTTTTGCCTGCTGCAATGTCATCTTCAATAATTTGTTCGATAAAGTTCAATGATTTTTCTTCTGCCATAATCCTATAAAGTGGTGTTGTTGCTTTTTTGCGAATTTAACTATTTTTTAAGTTTTCCGTCTATTACTATCTAACTAACACTATATTTTATTGAATTTGTTTAATAAAAAATTAAAAATATTATGTTTTTTACTTTAAGTTGTCAATAACAAAGAATTGGTAAAAGCTATTTCTACGCATCGACGGGTTGCAAACCTGTCCTACAATTCTGATATTTACACCCAAAATCATCATCAATAGCTCAACTTTATATATGATTCTGATTGCAGATAGTGGCTCAACCAAAACCGATTGGAGACTTTTAGACCAAAACAAGGTAATTGCCGAAATACAAACCGTTGGTTTTAATCCATACTACCAAGGGGCCGATTCGATTGCTCAAGAAATAAAAGAAAAAGTTGCTCCATTGTGTACAAAAGTCATTGAAAAGGTATTTTA